>CAMDGX010000102.1 GCA_945897825.1 Asaia bogorensis
GGGCGACCCCGGCGCGGTGGGTGCGCGCGCCGCGCAGCTCGGCATCGGGGCGGACCGGCTGGTGCTGCGCCCCGCCACGGCCCATGGCCTGGCCGCCCTCGCCGCGGCACTCGGGGCCACGCGGGCGCAACTCCTGGTGCTCGACCTCGCCGCATGGGACGGCGCGGGCGAGGGCGGGCCCCTGCTGGCCGAGGCACTGGCGCAAGCGCGCGGCGTGCCGGTGCTTCTGCTTTAGGGCCTCAGTCCGGCCGGCAGCCGGGCACGGTGGCGGCGGCGAAGCCGGCGATCGGGCTGACGGTCACGACGATGGGCGCTTCGTACTGGCCGATGCGGAAGGTCTGCGCCGCCGGCGTTCCGGTGATCGTGACCGGCGCGGGCAGGCCGAGCCCCGAGAAAGTCACCACCATGGTGCGCGACAGGGCGTCGAATCCCGCCGGGGCGGCGGCCTGGACGCGCACCAGCCCCTCGAAGAAGGTGGTGCCGTCCTCCGGCGCCGGGCGGTCGGCGGCGGTGATGCGGAAGCGGCGCATGATCGGCGCGCCGTCACAGACGCGCGGCGGCGTGGCGGTGCGGATGGCCTCGACGAGCAGCGCTTCGGACAGCCCGCCTTCCAGCCGGGCGCGCACCGCGGCGAGCAGGGTGGCGAGCGGCCCGGTCGGCACTTCGGCCGCGATGCGCCGTTGCAGCGCCTCCGCCTCGGCCCGCGCCTGCGCCGCCGCGGCACGCAGCCCAGCCGCCTCGGCTTCGCGCGCCTGGGCTTCCTCGCGCGCCGCATCCCGCGCCTGCGTCAGCGTGACGACCTCGGCGAACGCCAGTTCGCTGCCGGTGCGGTAGGCGAACACCCCCACGCCGCCGAGCGCGCCGAGGACCAGCACCCACTTGGCGGTATGGGCCAGCGCCAGCAACACACGCTGCCGGCGCTCGCGGACACGGCGGTTTCGCAGGCTCATCGCGCTATCCGAGGCAAGGACACGGTTGTCGGATACGCAGCCCGGTCGGGCGGCGCAACCCCCAACCGGCCCGACACCTCAGCCCGCCGGCTCAGTTCGCCGCCGCGCGCCTGCGCATCAGCGCGTGCCCGCCATAGACCAGCCCCACCATCGCGGCCCCGAACAGGTCCGTCGTCACCCCGGGCACCAGCATGCCGAGGCCGCCGAGGATCAGCAGGATCCGCCCGGGCCACGCCAGCCGGCCAACGCCGTAGAGCCATCCTTCCAGAGCGGAGGACAGCACCCACACCGCGAAGCTCGCCGTCAGCACGTCGTGCAGGATCGCCAGCGGCGCGCCGGTCAGGATCAGGGTGGGGTTCAGCACGAACAGGAAGGGGACGATGAAGTTCACGAAGCCCAGGCGCATGGCCCACACCCCGGTCAGCCAGGGGTCGGAGCGGGCGATGCTGGCAGCCGTGATGGCGGCCAGCGCCACCGGGGGGGTGATGAAGCTGATCAGCCCCCAGTAGAGGATGAACAGGTGGGAGGCGACTGGATCGAGCCCGGCGCCGACCAGCGCGGGGGCCAGCGTCACCGCCAGGAAGATGTAGCAGGCGGTCGCCGTCATCCCCATGCCGAGGATGAAGCTGGTCATCGCGCCGAGGATCAGCAGCAGGTGGACGTTGCCGCCGGCGAACTGCAGCAGCTCGCGCGAGAAGGCGCCGCCGACCCCGGTGTAGGACAGCGCGCCGACGATGAAGCCGACGCCGGCCAGGATCGCCACGATGGCCATGATGTTGCGCGTGGTGTCGATGGCGAGGTCGCGGAAGCCGGCCAGGCCGAAGCGTTTGTCGCTGAACACCATGGTGGTGCCGAGCAGCACGAAGGTGGCGATGTAGGGCGCCAGCGCCTCGCGCTTCATCACCAGCAGCAGGTAGGTGAGCAGCGCGAGGCTGAACAGGAAGTGCCAGCCCTTGCGCAGCACCGGCAGCAGCGGCGGGATGTCCTCCGGCGCCTGGCCCTTGAGGCCGTTGCGCGCGGCATACAGGTCGGCCTGGATCAGCAGCGCGCCGTAGTAGAGCAGCGCGGGCACGACGGCGGCGATCAGCACGGTGCTGTACGGCACGTTGAGGAACTCGGCCATGATGAAGGCGACCGCGCCCATCACCGGCGGCATCAGCGCGCCGCCGGTCGAGGCGCAGGCCTCCACCGCGCCGGCGTAGTGCGGCGGGTAGCCGACCTTCTTCATGGTCGGGATGGTCATCTGCCCGGTGGTGACGACGTTGGAGATCACGCTGCCGGACAGCGAGCCGAAGAAGCCGCTGGCCAGCACCGCCACCTTTGCCGGCCCGCCGCGGGTGCGGCCGAGCAGGGCGACGGCGAGCGCCATGAAGAACTCGCCGCCGCCGGTGACGACCAGGGCCGAGCCGAAGATCAGGAAGCCGACCAGCAGCGTGCCGGCGGTGCGCAGCGGCACGCCGATGATGCTCTCCACGCCCATGGCATGGGCGGAAATCGTCTCGGGGATCGAGCTGCCGGGGCCCCAGAGGAAGCCCGGCATGACGTCGGCGAAGGTGGGGTAGAAGGCGAAGACCAGGCAGATGCCGAACAGCACGAGCCCGCCGGCGCGGCGAATCGCCTCCAGCGCGAGCGCACAGATCACGGCGGCGACGGCCACCGCCTCGGTGGGCGCGGCGAGGTCCCAGCCCTCGGCGATGATGCGGCTGCCGTTCCAGGCCAGGAAGCCGCAGGCGGCGATGCAGACGGCGAACAGCGCCCAGTCGTAGAGCGGAATGGCCGCCTTGGCCCCGCGATGGGCGGGATAGGCGAGGAACGACAGCGACAGGAACAGGCCCAGCAGCATGTAGTAGAACGACGTGTCGATGATCGGCCCGCCGGTCAGGTGCAGGTTGAAGGTCTGGTCGATCGTCAGCACCACGCCGGTGGTGCCGAGCACCAGCGCCACCCAATAGGCGATGCCGCGCAGCCGGTCGCTGCCGCCATCGGTCGGCGCGGTTTCGATCGCCACCGCCTCGGTGTTCGTGTTCAAGGACGCCTCCCAGCTTCTTCGCCGCGGTGCATCCATGAAAATTGACACCAGCGCAAGTTCTTGCCACACGCTGCCGCCAGAAGAAACAAACTCAGGGAGAATGCGCGATGGTCACGCGCCGCAATGTTCTGGTTGGTACTTCGGCAGCGCTGCTGGCTGGCCGCACCGCGCACGCCAAGCTGCCCGACACCTCGGTCTGGACCGCCTATGACCTCGGCTCGTCCGGCTATGCCGAGGCCTCCGGCATTGCCGATGCGATCATGAAGAAGCACCCGATGCGGGTGCGCATCGTGCCGTCGGGCACGTCGATCGGCCGGCTGCTGCCGCTGCGCCAAGGCCGGGCGAACTACGGGTTCGTGGCCAACGAGATGTATTTCGCCGCCGAGGCGACCTACGACTTCGCCGTGCCGGCCTGGGGTCCGCAGGACCTGCGCGTAGTGCTGGCCCGCCCGGCGAGCAATGCGATCGCGGTCGCCGGCGACATCGGCGTCAAGACCGTGGCCGACCTCAAGGGCAAGCGCATCGGCTACGTGCGCGGCAACCCTTCGGTGAACGTCAAGACCGACGCCTACCTCGCCTTCGGCGGGCTGACGCGCAACGACATCCAGGTGGTGTGGTTCGGCAGCTACGCGGCGCTCAAGACCGCCGTGATCAACAACCAGATCGACGGCTACGGCAGCGTGACCACCTCGGCGAACATGCGCGAGATCGAGGCGAGCCCGCGCGGCCTGGTCTGGCCGGCCTACCCCGCCAGCGACAAGGCCGGCTGGGACCGCATCCGCGCGGTCGCCGACTTTTTCGAGCCCTACAAGGAGACCGTCGGCGCCGGCATCTCGGTGGAGAAGCCGGTGGAGCTGGTCGGCTACCGCTATCCGATCATCGCCTGCTACGCGAACACCAATGCCGACGAGGTGTATGCGATGGTGAAGGCCGTGGACGAGAGCATGGACCTGATCCGCGGCATCACCGGCAGCGCCGGCAACTGGGCGCCGAGCATCGCCGGCAAGCCGCCGGCCGATGCGCCCTGGCATGAGGGGGCGATCCGCTACCTCAAGGAGAAGGGCATCTGGACCGCCGAGCACCAGGCCTGGCACGACCAGCGCCTCGCCCGGCTGAAGAAGGTCATGGCCGGCTGGGAAGAGGCCAAGAAGAGCTTCAAGGGCGGCGACGACCAGGCGTGGATGACGCACTGGGAAGAGCATCGCGTGAAGAACATGGGGCTGATGCCCGCGCTCGGCTGAGCCTTTCGGGAGCCCCGGGCAGCCGGGGCTCTCAGCCTTCCACGAAATCCGCCACACGATAGCCCTGCGCGAACAGCAGGGCGCGCAGGTTGGCGTGGCGCACCTGGGCACGCGCCTGGGCGGCGACGATCGGCTTGGCGCGGTAGGCGATGCCGAGCCCGGCGGCACCGAGCATGGCCAAGTCGTTGGCGCCGTCGCCCACCGCCAGCGTGGCGGCGAGCTTCAGGCCGCGCGCGGCGGCCAGTTCGTTCAGCGCGGTGAGCTTGGCGTTGGCGTCCAGGATCGGCTCCGCGACCGTGCCCGAAAGCACACCGTCGTCGTGTTCCAGGACGTTGGCGCGGTGGGTGTCGAAGCCTACAAGTTCGGCCACGCGCCCGGTGAACCAGGTGAAGCCGCCGGAGACCAGGGCGGTGGTGGCGTTGTGCGCCTTCATCGTGGCGACCAGCTCGCGCGCGCCCGGGGTGAGGTGGGTGTTGGCCCAGGTTTTCTCCAGCGCGTCGAGGCCCAGGCCCTTGAGCATCGCCACGCGCTCGCGCAGCGCGGTCGAGAAATCGATCTCGCCGTTCATGCTGCGCGCCGTGATGGCGGCGATCTGGTCCTTGATGCCGGCATAGGCCGCGATCTCGTCCAGCGTTTCGCTGGTGACGATGGTGCTGTCCATATCGGCGATCAGCAGGCCCTTGCGGCGGCCGCGGGCGCGGACCGGGATGGCATCGACCGGGGCGTGGCCGATCGCGGCGGTGACGACGGTGATGTCCGGCGCCTCGCGGCAGGGGATGTCGGCAGCCTCGCCGGGGGAGAGGATCTCGGGCGGGCCGCCCTGGATCGCATCGCGCACCCGGGCGATGATGGCGTCGGACAGGGTCGTGGCATCGCGATCCACGACGAGGGTGAGCACATGGGTCATGCAGGCGGTATGGAACCGCGCGACGCGGCGGGCAATCCCCAGGGATGACCGAGGTGCCCCACGCCCTGATCGTGGCGGGCCCAACCTGCTCGGGCAAGTCGGCCCTGGCCCTGGCGCTGGCCGAGGCGCTGGGCGGCGTGGTGATCAACGCCGATTCCATGCAGGTTTATCGCGAGCTGCGCATCGTCACCGCGCGACCCTCGGCCGAGGAGGAGGCGCGGGCGCCGCATGCGCTGTATGGCGTGCGCCCGGCCGCCGAGGCGGGCAATGCCGCGTGGTGGCGCGGGGCGGCGCTGGAGGCGATGGACACGGCGCGGGCGGCGGGGCTTCTGCCGATCCTGTGCGGCGGGACCGGGATGTATTTTTCCTCTCTTGTGGACGGGATTGCCGCGATTCCGGAATGCGGCGAGGCGGCGCGGGCGGAGGCGCGGTGGCTGCTGGCGGAACACGGGCCGGTGGCGCTGCATGCGAGCCTGGCCAAGGTCGATCCGGCGACGGCGGCACGGCTGCGACCCAGCGACAGCCAGCGTGTGGCCCGCGCGTGGGAGGTGTGGCGCGGCACCGGGCGCGGGCTGGTGGCGTGGCAGGGCGAGAAGGGCGAGGCGGCGGCGTGGCGGTTCACGGCGATCGTGCTCGATCCGCCGCGCGCGATGCTGCGGGCGGCGATCGGCGGGCGGTTCGCGCAGATGCTGGCGGAGGGCGCGCTGGACGAGGTGCGGGCGCTGCTGGCGCTGGGGCTCGACCCGGCGCTGCCGGCGATGCGGGCGCATGGGGTGCCGGAACTGTCGGCGCATCTGCGCGGCGAGATCAGGCTGGACGAGGCGGCACGGCGGGCGGAGCTGGTCACCGGGCAATACACCAAGCGCCAGGCGACCTGGTTCCGCCACAGACGCATGGCCGACCCCGCGCGCACGCATATGATACATGCGCGAATCAGCGATTTTGAGCAATTTTCGGAAAGAGAGAAGGCGGAAATCTTCCGCTTTATTCGCAACGCCGCTTGACGCGGATGCACCGCCGGGCCTATGGGTCGCGCCATGAGCCAGAACGCATCCGCCGAAACCACCCCGGACACGGCAGCCGGGGCCGAAATCCTTCTCCGCGCCCTGAAGGACCAGGGCGTAGAGGTCATCTTCGGCTATCCCGGCGGCGCGGTATTGCCGATCTACGACGCGATCTTCAACCAGAACGCGATCCGCCACATCCTGGTCCGCCACGAGCAGGCCGCGGTGCATGCCGCCGAGGGCTATGCGCGCTCCACCGGGAAGGTGGGCTGCGTGCTGGTGACCTCGGGTCCCGGCGCGACGAATGCCATCACCGGGCTGCTCGACGCGCTGATGGACAGCGTGCCGCTGGTGTGCCTGACCGGGCAGGTGCCGACGCACCTGATCGGCAACGACGCCTTCCAGGAAGCCGACACCACGGGCATCACCCGCCCGGCCACCAAGCACAACTACCTGGTCAAGCGCGGCGAGGACCTCGCGCGTGTGGTGCACGAGGCGTTCTACGTGGCGCGCTCCGGCCGGCCCGGGCCGGTGGTGATCGACCTGCCGAAGGACATCCTGATCGGCCAGGCGCCCTATGTGGCTGCACCCGAGACGCCGCATCGCAGCTATCGCCCGACCACCGAGCCCGATGCCGGTCAGATTGCCAAGGCCGTCGCGCTGCTGAAATCGGCCAAGCGGCCGGTGATCTACACCGGCGGCGGGGTGATCAACGCGGGCCCGGCGGCCAGCGAGGCGCTGCGCGAGCTGGTGCGCAAGACCGGGTTTCCCTGCACCTCGACCCTGATGGGGCTTGGCGCCTATCCGGCAGGCGATCCGTTGTTCCTGGGCATGCTGGGCATGCACGGGACCTACGAGGCCAACCTCGTGATGCATGGCTGCGACGTGATGCTGAACATCGGCGCGCGGTTCGACGACCGGGTGACGGGGCGGCTGAACGCGTTCTCGCCGGGGTCGCGCAAGATCCATGTCGATATCGACAGCAGCAGCGTCAACAAGAACGTGCCCGTCGAGGTGCCGGTGATTGGCGATGCCGGCAAGGCGATCCGGGCGATCCTGGCGGCATGGGACGCGGACACCACCGAGGTGGACCGACCGGCGATCGCGGCCTGGTGGAAGCAGATCGACGAGTGGCGCGGCATCGACTGCCTGCGCTTCCGCCAGGACATGGCGAAGGGTTCGATCATCAAGCCGCAATACGCGGTGCAGCGGCTGTATGACATCACGCGCGAGCTGAAGGCGAAGTCCGGCCGCGAGACGTTCATCTCCACCGAGGTTGGCCAGCACCAGATGTGGGCGGCGCAGTATTTCGGCTTCGACGCGCCGAACCGCTGGATGACCTCCGGCGGGCTGGGCACCATGGGCTACGGGCTGCCGGCGGCGATGGGCGTGCAGGTGGCCTATCCGGATGCGCTGTGCATCGACATCGCGGGCGAGGCCAGCATCCTGATGAACATCCAGGAGATGTCGACGCTGGCGCAGTATCGCCTGCCGGTGAAGGTGTTCATCCTGAACAACCAGTACATGGGCATGGTGCGGCAGTGGCAGGAGCTGCTGCATGGTGGGCGCTACTCCGAGAGCTACACCGCGGCACTGCCGGACTTCGTGAAGCTGGCGGAGAGTTTCCATGGCGTGGGGCTCCGCGCCAAGACCGTCGACGAGCTGGATGACGTGATCCGGCGGATGATCGAGATCGACCGGCCAGTGATCGCGGACATCTGCGTCGACGAGAAGGAGAACTGCTTCCCGATGATCCCGTCGGGCGCGCCGCACAACGAGATGATCCTGGGGCCGGAGCATGGCACGTCGCTGCAGATGGGCGGGGCGAAGTCGCTGACCGACGAGGGGCTGGCGCTGGTCTGACGCTTCAGGCCGGCACCGCTTCCTCCCCCTTCCTCCGTCCGAGACGAACAAGCATGTCCAACGAACAACGCAGCGCGACCATCGCGGTCCTGGTCGAGAACGAGGCCGGCATCCTGGCGCGGGTGATCGGGCTGTTCACCGGCCGCGGCTACAACATCGACAGCCTGACGGTCGCCGCCGTCGATCCGGTGCGCAATGTCAGCAGGATCAACATCGTCACCTCGGGCACCGACATGGTGATCGAGCAGATCAAGGCGCAGCTGGACCGGCTGGTGCAGGTGCATCGGGTGGCCGATCTTTCCAAGGACGGACCGCACGTGGCGCGCGAGCTGGCGCTGATCAAGGTGGTTTGCACCGGGGCGGATCGGGTGGAGGCGCTGCGGCTGGCGGACTCGTTCCGCGCGCGGGTGATCGACGCCACGCTGGAGAGCTTCGTGTTCGAGATGACGGGCAATACCGAGAAGCTGGATGCCTTCATCGAGCTGATGCGCGGGCTGGGGCTGGCGGAAGTGTCCCGCACCGGGGTGGCCGCCATTGCGCGGGGGACAGCAACCATCTGAGCGCGTGCGGCCACCGGGGTGGCTGCCATTGCGCGCGGGACCGCGACGATCTAAGGCCTGCCGGCCATAACGGATACCATCGAGGAGAGAACGCCCATGCGCGTGTACTACGACCGCGACGCCGACGTGAACCTGATCAAATCGAAGAAGGTCGCGATCGTCGGCTATGGCAGCCAGGGCCATGCCCATGCCAACAACCTCAAGGACAGCGGCTGCACGCAGCTGGTGGTGGCGCTGCGGCCGGGTTCGGCGGGCGTGGCCAAGGCCGAGGCGGCGGGGCTGAAGGTGATGTCGCCGGCCGAGGCGGCGAAGTGGGCTGATTTCGTGATGGTGCTGACGCCGGACGAGGGCCAGGGCGACCTGTATCGCGACAGCCTGCATGCCAACATGCGGCCGGGCACGGCGATGGCGTTCGCGCATGGGCTGAACGTGCACTTCAACTTGCTGGACCCGCGCGCGGACATCGATGTGCTGATGATCGCGCCGAAGGGCCCGGGGCATACGGTGCGCAGCGAATACCAGCGCGGCGGCGGCGTGCCCTGCCTGATCGCGATTTCGCAGAATCCCTCCGGCACGGCGATGGATGTGGGGCTGTCCTATGCCTCGGCCATTGGCGGCGGGCGCGCGGGGATCATCGAGACGACGTTCAAGGAAGAGTGCGAGACCGACCTGTTCGGCGAGCAGGTGGTGCTGTGCGGCGGCTTGGTCGAGCTGATCCGGGCTGGGTACGAGACGCTGGTCGAGGCCGGGTATGCGCCGGAGATGGCGTATTTCGAGTGTTTGCACGAGGTGAAGCTGATCGTGGACCTGATCTACGAGGGCGGCATCGCGAACATGAACTACTCGATCTCCAACACCGCGGAATACGGCGAGTATGTGACCGGGCCGCGCATCGTGACGGACGAGACCAAGGCGGAGATGAAGCGGGTTCTGGCGGATATCCAGAGCGGGCGGTTCGCGCGCGACTGGATGCTGGAGAACAAGGTGAACCAGGCGAATTTCCGCGCGATGCGCCGCCGGGCGGCCGAGCACCCGATCGAGAAGGTGGGCGAGGAGCTGCGGGCGATGATGCCGTGGATCGCCAAGAACAAGCTGGTCGACAAGACCAAGAACTGAGGCGGGGCTTTTCCGTCGGGCTGGGCAGAGGGGGCCGCGAGGCTCCCTTTGCTTTTCCGGAGATTTCGTTTTGTATTCGTAATATTATGGGCGTGCGTCGGCTTTCAGGCGGGGGTGGCGATTTTTGGTGGGGGGAGGCGGAGCCAGGCGAAGGGGGGCCTCGGGCGCGGCGCGCGGGTGCGCGGGGGGCCGGGCGGGGGGAGCCAGGGGGCCGATTGGGGGCGGGGGAGGAGGCGCCGGGGGATTTCCGGGGTGTAGGGCTCGATGTGGAGCAGCCGGCGGATGGGGGCGAGGGTGCGCAGGGCGGCCGGGTGGGCGGCGAGGATGGCCTGGGCCTCGGGGGTGGCGAGGAGGGTTTCGAGCTGGGAGTGGTAGTTGGCGGCCTGGTTGACGATGGCGGCGATGAGCCAGCCGGGGCGGCGGGGGAGGCGCAGGGGGCGCGGGGCGGGGGGATTGGGGGCGGGACGGGGCGCGCGGGGGCGCGGCGCCGGGAGGGGACGGCCGGCGGCGAGGCGATCCATCAGGCGGGTGAAGCGGTCGAGCGTGCGGCCGATGAGGTTGGCGAGGGGGCGGATGTAGAGGGCCCGGCCGGGGCCGCGGAGGAGGCGGAGGGAGAGCAGGGCTTCGAGGCCGGTGAGGATCAGGCGCAATTTGGACGCAAGTGTGCTGGCCGCGGTGTGCAGCTCGGGCGGCAACGGGGCCAGGGAGGACGGGTTCATGACGATATTCCTAGCGCGATGGGCGGATCGCGCCAAGGAAATTTTTCAGGATTCTTTGGTGGGGGGTGGGGGAAGGTTGTAGCGCTGGCGGAGGGCGGCGGCTTCGGTGGGGCGGTTGAGGGCGGTGTAGAGGAGGGCGGTGTTTCCGGCGACCGCGAGGGTATAGGGGTGGGCGGGGCCGAGGGCATTTTCGAGGATCGCCAGAGCGCGCTCGAACAGCTGACGGGCGGCAGACAGGTCGCCTTGGGCTATCAGCAGACCGGCGAGGTTGTTGAGGTTGGTGGCCGTATCGGGATGGTCAGGGCCGAACACCCGTTCCCGGATCGCCAAGGCGCGGTCATAGAGCGGTCGGGCGGCGGGCAGGTCGCCCTGGGCGTGAAGCAGATGAGCGAGGTTAGTGAGGCTGGTTGCCGTGGCGGGATGGTCTGCACCAAGCACCCGCTCACGGATCGCCAGGGCGTGCTCGAACAGCGGACGGGCGGCGAACAGGTCGCCCTGTGCTTGCAGGAGACCTCCGAGGTTATTGAGGCTGATGGCTGTGTCAGGATGGTCGGGGCCAAGCGCCTGTCTCCGGATCGCCAGCGCGCGCTCCACCAACGGACGAGCGGAGAGCAGATCGCCCTGTGCTTGCAGCACTTGGGCGAGGTTGTTGAGACTATTTGCCATGTTGGGATGGTCAGGGCCGAGCGCCTGCTCCCGGATCGCCAAGGCACGCTCGAACAGCGGACGGGCGGCGGCAAGGTCGCCCTGGGCCTGGACCAGTGCGGAGAGGTTGTTGAGGCTGTTCGCAATTTGTGGATGGTTGGGGCCGAGTGTCTGCTCACGGATCGCCAATGCGCGCTCGTAAAGCTGACGGGCAGTGGAATAGGCAGCCTGGACGCCATGGCGATAGGCGGCGAGTTCGTTCAAGAGAGCGGCTGTGGTGGTAGCCGCACTGGGCAACGACGTGTCGACCTCGGCCAGGAGCGCCAAGGCAAGTGCGTCGAGCCGGCGGGCGCGGGGCCAAGCGGCAGGGGTATCGAAGACGCCCTCGGGATAGACGGCGACGAGGGCGGACAGCAGCGTGCCACGGGCGTGGGCGGCGGCATCCGCTTGCAGAATGGTGGCGGCGACGTGGCGGACGAGGCGGTGGAGGCGGATGGAATCGGTGGCGAGGGTGGGGTCTCGCTCGTCGGGGATGGGTTCGCGGTCGATGAGGGCGAAGGCGCGGAGGGCGGCGAGGGCGTTTTCCAGGCCGAGGCCGGCGAGGGCGGTGGCGAGGGGTTCGCCGAAATGATCGCGGCCTTCGGCGAAGAGGAAGACGGGGATGGGTTCGGGGGCGAGCAGGGCGGCGTGGGCGAGGAGGGGGGCGGCGGCCGGGTGGCGGGCGGTCGCCTGTTCGATGGCGAGGGTGAAGGCGCGGGCGACAGTGGTGCCGTCGTGGTAGGCGCCGGGGGCGCGGGGGGTGTCGTCGAGCAGGTCGAGGGGGGTGGCGGCGTAGAGGGCGGCGTAGGCGGCGAGGGTGGTGCCGGTCTGTTCGCAGAAGGCGGCGGCCATTTCGTGGGCGAGGGGGAGGCCCCCGAGGGTTTCGGAGAGGGCAATTGCCGCTGCGTGTTCGGTGGTGCGGCCGGTGCGGGCGATGAGGAAGTCGGCGCCGGTGTCGGGGAGCCAGAGGCGGATTTCGACGGGTTCGGCGAGGTCGCCCCAGGCGGGGCTGTTAGAGGTGATGATGATGTGGGCGGCGTCGCCCTGGGGGAGATAGGGGGCGAGGGATTGGGCGTCGATGGCGTTGTCGTAGATGAGGAGGATACCTTCGCCGTCGTCGCGCAGGCGGGCGAGGGTGGTGGCGACGGCTTCCTCCTCCTTCATGTCGGGCGAGAGCCAGGAGAGGCGGGTGCCGAGGGCTGCAAGGCTGGCCCGCAGGGTTTCGGGCGTTGCGGCAGGCAGCCACCAGGTGGCGCGGTAGTCGGCTCGGTGGCGCTCAGCGTACGTTGCGGCGAGGACGGTTTTGCCGACGCCGCGCATGCCGTGCAGGGCGGTGATGGCGACGCGGCCTTCGTAGCGCTGGAGGGCGGCGTGGATGGTGGCGAGGGCGTCGTCGCGGCCGAGGAAGTGGCGGGGGACGCGGATGGTGATGTTTGAAGCACCACTCTGGATTGGTTGATGCGATTCCGTAACGCGCGAATGGGCTTTACGGAGGTCCTGAAGCCATTCGATGTGTTGCGGGTTCTGCCGGTTAAAAATGACATTCTCGATACCATCTATGTCATGCGGAATGGCACTTTCACTCAACCAATTGCGGACAGTTCGATCTGAAACGCCAAGAGCATCAGCAAATTTCAAGAATTTCCAACGCGCGCGAGGTGGATCAGTAAGCGTCTCGCCAGGATACGTCCCACGGCGAAGGTGCCATGCTAGGAGTTGCGCGAACGTTGCGTCCGAATTGATGCCCCCGGCGCGATCATATGGCGGATGCGAAGCAGTAATTTTCAGCTCACTCACGGTTCCGGCCAGACGATGATTCTAGTAGAAATCGACGAGAATTGCGACATTTCGCGCCACTAGAGTTACCGCCGCCTAAGCGCTGAAAATATGGCGCAGAAAGCTAGCCCAGATCCTATCACGATCGCTGCGACCTGAGCGCCGTGCCAGAATAGCGAGTCCTGCACGATCGACGGCAATCGGATAGTGCAGTGCAACACTGCGAACAAGAACGAAATTTCCGCGGCGAAATCACAACCTTCGAGTAACAACGTCATTGCCTGAAGAGAACTCAAGACTGTCCTCGCCCCGAGAAAGCCCAGGACGATTGCCCCGATGACGATGAACGGAAGCAGGATCGGCGACCGTGATCGGTCCATGCGGCACCCCATTGGCATCACGGGCGCCACCATCGCAGGCTACCGGCAATGCGTCAATTCCGGAATTTCCGGAATTTCCGCTTTTTGGACATCCAATCTAAGCTGCGGCCATAGCATGAGCCCTTCACGATGCTCAGGATGTTGAGGGAGGTCGGAGCGTTGCCGTGTGCCTTTGGGGATGGGGGTCTGGGGCCTCAGGCCCCAGCGGGTCCAGGGCGGCGCCCTGGCCTTGCTTAGCCTGGGAGGCGCAGGACGTTCTTGGCGAGGATGTTGCGTTGGATTTCGTTGCTGCCGCCGTAGATGGTGGATGGGCGGGCCTGGAGGAAGAGGCCGGAGGGGTTGAGTTCGCGGTTGCCTTCCATGGGGTCCAGGAGGGCGGCGTTTTCGCCGGCGACTTCGAGCATGGTGTCGGTGATTTTCTGGAAGAGTTCGGTCTGGATGACCTTGAGCATCGAGACGTCGGGGCCGAGTTCCTCGCCGCGGCGGACGATGTCGACGTAGGTGGCGTGGAGGGATTTGAGGTCGGCGATTTCTAGTTTCAGGCGGGTGTAGCGGTCGATGAAGTCGGGGTCTTCGGCAATGCCCATGCGGTCGGCGAGGGTTTTGAGGCGGTCGAGCGCGTATTGGGAGAGTTTGGCGGAGCCGAGGTAGATGCGTTCGTGGCCGAGGAGGGCTTTGGCCATGGTCCAGCCTTGGTTGACCTGGCCGACGGTCCATTTCTGGGGGACGCGGACGTTGTCGAAGAAGACCTCGCAGAACTCGTCGTGCAGGTCGATGGTCCAGATCGGGCGGACGGTGATGCCGGGCGTGTCCATGGGGACGAGGAGGAAGGTGATGCCTTCCTGTTTCTTGGCGGATTTGTCGGTGCGGACGAGGAGGAAGATCCAGTTGGCGTCGTTGGCCAGGGTGGTCCAGATTTTCGAGCCGTTGATGATCCAGTCGTCGCCGTCGGGGACGGCTTCGGTGCGGAGGGAGGCGAGGTCGGAGCCGGCGTTGGGTTCGCTGTAGCCCTGGCACCAGATGTGTTCGCCGGCGAGGATCTTGGGGAGGAAGAAGTCGCGCTGGTCCTGGGTGCCGTGGGCGATCAGGAGGGGGCCGACCATGAGGATGCCGTGGTCGTTGGTGCGGGCGACGCCGTGGCGTTCGTATTCCTCGACCATGATGATCTGCTTGCCGGCGGATAGGCCCATGCCGCCGTGTTCGCGGGGCCAGGAGGGGCAGAGCCAGCCTTTTTCGGCGAGCTTGAAATACCAGACCTGGTTTTCGGACCAGTGCAAGCGCTTGGGCGGGTTGCGGAGTTCGGGCGGGTAGTTGGCCTCGATCCAGGCGCGGATGTGGGCGCGGAAGGCCTCGTCGGAGAGGGCGTTGAGGTCTTCGGGGGCGTGGGGGGTGACGGCGGTCATGGGTCTAGGCTCCCTTGAAGGCGGGGGGGCGCTTGGCGGCGAAGGCGGCCTTGCCCTCGGCGTGGTCGGCGGTGGCGAAGAGGGCGGCCTGGGCGGTGCGTTCCCATTCCAGGGCGTCGGACAGGCCGCGGGCGAGGATGCTGCGCGTCATGGCGATGGCGAGCGGGGCGCCTTCGGCGAATTTGGCGGCGCGTTCGAGGGCCTTTTCGAGCGCGGTGCCGGTAGGGGCGAGGTGGTCGGCCAGGCCGATGCGGTGGGCCTCGGCGGCGTCGATGGGTTCGGCGGAGAGGAACATGTTGCGGGCGCGGCCCTCGCCGATGCGGCGCGGGAGGGTGTGCATGAGGGCGAAATCCGGGGCGAGGCCGACCTTGACGAAGGGGGTGATGAAGCGGGCGGTCTCGGCGGCGATGACGGTGTCGCAGGCGATGGCCAGGCCGACGCCGGCGCCGGCGGCCCAACCTTCGACGGCGGCGACGAAGGGCTTGCCGGAGTCGATGATGGCTTTCACCATGGTGTGGGTGATGCGGAAACGCTCGCGGCCGCCGCCGAAATCCGCGGTGTCCATGCCGGTGATGTCGCCGCCGGAGCAGAACTGGCCGCCGGCGCCGGTGACGACGATGGCGCGGATGGCGGGATCGCGCTCGGCGCGCTCAAGCTCCTCAATGAACAAGGCGCGCATGGCCATGGAGAGGGCGTTGCGGCGGGCGGGCTCGTTCATGGTCAGGACGAGGGTGGCGCCTTCGCGGGTGGCATCGAGAATGGGCATGGGTGCTCCGAAGAAAGATTAAGGCCAGGGCTCTGCCCTGGACCCGCTGGGGCCGGGGGCCCCAGACCCCGTCACCTTTAATCCGCCTTCGGCGGGAGGGGCTTGCTTGGCCCCTCCCGCCGAAGGCGGACCAAGATCATGAGGGTCCAGGGGGCTCGGCCCCCTGGTGGGGTCCAGGGGCAAAGCCCCTGGCCTTACCCTTCGTCGGTGTCCACCGCGAGGGTGGCGAAGCGGGTGCGGTGGAGGGTGGCGGAGCCGTAGAGGTTGGACAGCACCATAGCTTTGCGGAGGAAGAGGCCGGGGTCGGCTTCGTCGGTGTAGCCGATGCCGCCGTGGAGCTGGATGGCCTGGCGACAGACGAGCATGCCGGACTCTGACGCGCGGGCCTTGGCGCGGGAGATGGCGGCGAGGCGGGCGGGGCCGGACAGGCCGTTGTCGAGCGCGGCTGCGACGGATTCGACGCTGGCGCGGGAGAGGGAGACCTGGATCTTGAGGTCGGCGGCGCGGTGCTGCAGGGCCTGGAAGCTCCCGATCGGCTTGCCGAACTGGACACGGGTTTTGAGGTAGTCGACGGTCATGGTGAAGACGCGGTCCATGCTGCCGAGGAGATAGGCGGCGGTGGCCAGGGCGGCTTCCTCCAGCGCGGCCTGGATGTCGCCTTCCACCGGGGTGCAGGGGGCGTTGGTCAGGGAGAGGGTGCCGAAATTGCCGCCGTCCTGGGTGCGTTCGAGGGTGAGGTCGACGCCGGGTGCGTCGCGTTCCACGAGGGCGAGGCCGTCGCGGCCGGAGACGAGGAAGGCGTCCGCGCCGGCGGCCTGGGGGATGAAGAGCTTGCGGCCGTTGGCTTTTCCGCCGGCGACGGTGGTGTCGCCTTGGGTGTCCAGCGTGTTGGCGCGTTCCTGCCAGGCGGGGATGACGATGCGTTCGCCGGAGAGGATGGCGCTGATGTGCGGCGTGCCGGCCAGGACCCGGGCGGCCATGGCGACTTGGATGAGCGGTTCGGGGGCGAGGGCCGCGCCCATTTCCTCGGCGATGGCGCAGTATTCGGCCATGCCGAGGGCGGAGCCGCCGGCATCCTCGGGGAGGCGCAGGCCGGGCCAGCCCATTTCGCACATCTGCTTCCAGACGGCACGGTCGAAGCCGGGGTCGTTGAAGCGCAGCGTGCGGATGCGGCGGAAATCGCCGGTGCGGGGGGCCAAGCCCGCGGCACTCTCGCGGATCAGGCGGACGGATTCGGCGCGATCGTCGGTGGCGGCGCTCATATTGGTGCTTTCAGACAGGACAGGAAGAATCTTCTTTTTCTGAAGAAAAAGAAGCAAAAAGACTTTTATCCATTTGCGCCGAGCCTTGGATGTCTGGCTCGGCGCAAAGGGAAGGAAAGTTTTTTGGTTCTTTTTTTCAAAAAAGAACTTCTTGCTTAGCTTGGCGTATGGATCTCTGCTTCGGACTGTGCGCGGACCTGTTCGAGCGTGACGCCCGGGGCCAGTTCCACGACCATGAAGCCGCGCTCGGTGACATCGAAGACGCCGAGGTTGGTGATGACGCGCTTGACGGCGCCCAGCGCGGTCAGCGGGTAGGTGCACTTCTTGACCAGCTTCTTGCCGCCGGACTTGGTGGTGTGGTCCATGATGACCCAGAGACGCTTCGCACCCGCCGCGAGGTCCATGGCGCCGCCGACCGCGGGGGCGGCGTCGTTCTCGGAGGTGGCCCAGTTGGCGATGTCGCCGTTGTCGGCCACTTCGAAGGCGCCGAGGACGCAGAGGTCGAGGTGGCCGCCGCGGATCATGGCGAAGCTGTCGGCGTGGTGGACGAAGCTGCCGCCCTTGCGCAGGGTGACGTGCTGCTTGCCGGCGTTGATCAGCCAGGGGTCGCGCTGGTCCTCGGGGGGCTTGGGGCCCATGCCGAGGACGCCGTTCTCGGAGTGGAAGACCACTTCGCGGTCGAGCGGCACGTAGTCGGCGATGCCGGTGGGCATGCCGATGCCGAGGTTGACGTACCAGCCCTCGGGGATGTCCTGGGCGGCGCGCTCGGCCATCTGCAGGCGGTCCCAGCCCTTGGCTTGAGGCTTCGCATCCATGTGCGGTGTCTCCTGTGGGTAGGGGTTAGAACGGCGGATCGCCGTACGGAATGTGGATGACGCGGTCGACATAGAGGCCGGGGCACATGACGTGCTGCGGGTCGATGGCGCCGAGTTCGACGATGTGCTGGGTTTGCACGATGGTGGTTTTGGCGGCGGTGGCCATGACCGGGTTGAAGTTGCGGCCGGAGAGCTTGAAGGTGAGGTTGCCCCAGCGGTCGGCTTCCCAGGCTTCGACGAGGGCGATGTCGCCGGGCAGGGCGTATTCCATCACCATCTTGCGGCCGTTGATTTCGCGGACTTCCTTGCCCTCGGCCATCTTGGTGCCGACGCCGGTGGGGGTGAAGAAGGCGCCGACTCCGGCCCCGGCCGCGCGGATGCGTTCGGCCATGGTGCCCTGGGGGA
>CAMDGX010000103.1 GCA_945897825.1 Asaia bogorensis
CAGCGCCCCCGCCATCCCCCAGTTCAGCGTCGATGTCGTGTAATCCGCGATGACCGCGCTCACCATCTGGTCGGACTGCCCCCCTACCAGCGCCGGCGTGATGTAGAACCCCACCGCCAGCATGAACACGATCAGCCCGCCCGCCCCCACGCCCGGCAGGCTCAGCGGCAGATACACCCGCCGGAAATGCTGCCACTTCGTTGCCCCCAGGCTCGCCGCCGCCCGCCCCAGCCGCGGGTCGATCCGCTTCATCACCCCCACCATCGGCAAAATCGCGAACGGCAGCAGAACATGCACCATCGCCAGCACCACGGCGAACCGCGTGAAGATCAGCTGCAGCGGCGCGTCCACCACCCCCAGCGCCAGCAGCGCCGCGTTCACCGGCCCCTCCCGCTGCAACAGGATGAACCAGGCCGTCGTCCGCACCAAAATCGAAACCCAGAACGGCACCAGCACCAGAACCGTCGCCAGCCGCGCCCACCCCGGCGACAGCCGCGCGATCGTATACGCCGCCGGATACGCCACCAGCAGCGTCACCGCCGTCACCTGCAAGGCGATCGCCATCGTCCGCCCGAACAGCCGCAGGAACACCGCATCCCCGTCCGGCTGTGCCACCACGCTGCCATCCGCCGCCACATCCAGGTCCACCGCCCGCAACAGATACAGCGGCGTCACCCCCAGCGACGCCCGCCGCAGCATCGCCCAGGTGGAAGGCTCGCCCCACCGCGCGTCCAGCGCCGGCATCGCCATCGAATAGGGTGCGGCCATCTCCGCCCGCGCTGTGCGCAGCAGCATCCCGCGCATGCCCGACCGCTCGAAATTCAACCGCCGCGACAGCGCCCCCAGCGCCTGCGCCCCCTCCGCCGCCCGCAACTCCCGCGCCGCCGCCGCGAACACCGCCTCGTCCGGAACCCCGCGCCCGTCCCACTCGCGCAACAACTCGGCCGTCAGCGGCATCGCCTCGCGCATCTCCGGATCGCGCACCGCGGTCGCGAACGCCAGCAGCAGCGGCACCACAAGCGCCAGCACCACCAGAACCACCGCCGGCGCCACCAGGGCACCGGCGAACAAACGGGGACGGGTCAGCAAGAAAAGTCAGTCATAACAGGCAAGGCCAGGGCTTAGCCCTGGACCCACCAAGGGCCGGGGGCCCTTGGAACCCCATCCATATGCAAGATCATGAGGTCCAGGGGCTCGGCCCCTGGCGGGGTGCGGGGCAGAGCCCCGCCACTTGCCTGAACACTTCATTTCATACTGTAGCCTGAAAGACCTACCGCGCCGCCCAGGCCGCGAACCGCTTCTCCAAATCCTCGCCGAACTCCACCCAGAACTCGGTGTTGATCGACAGCCCCTCCTCCACATGGTTGCTCACCATGCCGGGGTTCCGCGCCCGCACGCCGGGATCGTCCGCCACCGCCTTGGTGGCCGGCGACACCGCCCAGTCCTGCGCCAGCGCCAGCAGCGGCGCCGGCTCGGTCATGTAGTTGATCATCTTCATCGCCTCGGCGGTGTGCGGCGAGCCCTTCACCACCGCCCAGTAGTCGAACGAATACAGCAGCGTCGGCCAAAGCAGCGGATAGGCCGCCCCCTCGCCCGCCGCCCGCGCCGTCCGCCCCACGAAGCCCACCGCATAGGCCACCTCGCCCGAGGCCACGAACTGCAACGGCTGCGCGCCCGAACGCCACCACACGATGTCGCCCTTGATCCGGTCCAGCGCCGCGAACGCCCGGTCCTGCCCCGCCCGCGTCGCCAGAACCTTGTACACGTCCTGGAACGGCACCCCGTCGGCCATCAGCGCGATCTCGAGCGTCGTCTTCGGCGTGAACCGGAAACTCCGCTTGCCCGGGAACTTCGCCGTGTCCCACAGCTCGGCATAGCTCTTCGGCCCGTTCGGAATGCGCTTCTGGTCGTAGAACAGCGTCACCCCCCAGCCGACTGCGCCGGCGCCGCAGGCCAGCGTCCCGCCGGAGACGAACTTGCGCCGGTCGATCACGTTCCAGTCGAGCTTCTCGAACGTCCCGTCCTCGCAGCCCCGCACCAGCTCCGGCGCCTCGACCATCACCACGTCCCAGGTCACGTCGCGCGCCTTCACCATGGCCGCGATCCGGGCCATCTCGCCGTTGTACACGTCGTCCTTGACCGGAACGCCCGCCGCCTTGGCATAGCCCTGGAACAGGTGCTTGCGCGCGTTGTCCTGGAACCCGCCGCCAAAGCCGACCACCATCAGGTCGCGCGCCTGCGCCTGGACCCCGGCCAATACCGAAACCGCGAAAACCGCCGAACACAACAGGCGACGCGCCAACATGCGACGAACTCCCCAAACGTCATGCCACGTGTCTCCATACCCCAGTCCGGCATGGGAGGCGACAGGCAACAGGAAGAAAGGCGAGGGGCTCCGCCCCTCAACCCCGCCGGGGCGTCGCCCCGGGCCCCATGACAAAGAGTTAATGAAGAAACTGGGGAAAGCCGTTGCAGCCGAACTAACTAACAGTTATATCGCTCGCATGGATCAGCGACCGAGCACCACCCCGGACGATGCCGACCGCCGCCGCAAGGCGGCCGGCCTCGCCGCGCGCCTCGATCCGATCCTCGCCGCCCTCTGGGCCCTCGTCGACCGCCGCATCACCCGCTTCGGCCTCTTCGCCCGCCCGCTGCGCACCCGCCTCGCCCGTGCCCACGAGCGCCTGGTCAACCTCCTCCTGGCCATCGCCGCCGGCCGCCTCCCCCGCCGCCGCGCGCCCAGCCACACCCCCCGCCCCGGCGGCCCGCGCCCGACTCACCTTCCCCGTCGCCACGCCTGGCTCGTCGCCACCCTCGGACACCAGGCTGCCGCCTATCGCAGCCAGCTCGAATCCCTGCTGCGCGACCCCGAAACCCAGGCCACCCTGGCCGCCGCCATCACCCACGCCCCCGGCATCGCCCGAACCCTGCGCCCCCTCTGCCGCATGCTCGGCATCCCCCTGCCGCCGCCCCTCCAACGCCCGGCGCGGCCGGCCCGCCCACGCCCCCAACCCGCGCCGAAACCACCACGTCCCCCGCTGCCGCCATGCCGGCCCATCTACCCCCAGCGCCACCCCCGCCCGATGCCCTTCCTCCGCCTCCCACCAAAATTGAGCCGCGCCTGATCCAAGGCATCCCCACGTCTATTTCGTCTCGATATAGCAATGAACAATTAACATCTCCGCCCCACCCAGACCAAGGAGAAGAAGGTTTCCTAAAATATAGAGGTCCAGGGGCTCGGCCCCTGGCGGGGCGCGGGGCAGAGCCCCGCACTTTCTTAACCCTGCCTTCGCGCGTCCGCCTCAGTTCTAACTGCTCGTATCCACCGGCACGATCTCCCGCGGCAGCCCCTCGCGATAATGGTAGTTGGTATTGGCCGCCTCGCCATGCGGCACCGTGCAGCCGGCGTATTCGCCGTCATCGTCATGGAAATGCGCCCGGTGCGTTTCCACGTCGCCCCAGACCGCGCCGATCTGGTGGTAGTGGAACTGGATCGCCCGCCGCCGCATATCCGACGTGTTGGGCGCGGTGTAGTGATGCAGCAGCGAGTGGAACACCAGCGCGTCGCCCGGTTCCATGCTGATCGGCACCCGCTCCGCCGCCCGCAGCCTGCCCGGCACGATCCGGCACCGGTTGAAATCGTTCTCATGCACATGCGGCACCCCCCCTTCCAGGTGGGTCCCCGGCACCAGCTCCATGCACCCGTTCATCGGCAACGCCGCATCCAAGGCGATCCAAACGCCCACGATCAGCGAGGGATCGGTCAGCCGGAAATACGACGCATCCTGGTGCCACGGCTTCTCGCTGCCGATCCGCGGCGGCTTCACCAGCGCCATCTCCTGGAACAGGATCCGCCCCTGCCCCAGCAGCTGGTCCAGCACCAGGTGCAGCCGCCGGCTGTTCGCCGCCGCCCGCAGCGCCGGCGCATCGCCGGTGAAGTCCATGTATTTGCGAATGAACAGCTCGCACCGCTCCGGCGTCCGCGCCGCATCCTCGAACCCGGTCTCGAACATCAGCGAGGTTTCCCGCCGCTCCATCCGCCCCGTCGCCAGGTCCGAAAGGGCCGACTTGCAGGCCTCGATCGACCCCGGCCCCAGCAGCCCCTTCAGCAGCACCCACCCGTCGCGCCGATACTGCACGATCTCGTCGGCCGATAGCAGCCGGTTGTCCTGGGCCTGAATCGCGTCCATCCCGTCCTCCCGCGCATCTTTCGCCCACGATGCCGCAATGCGCCGACCGCGTCCAATCCGCTATGCTCGCCCCCGACCCAGGAGCCAGGCCGATGAGAACCGTAACCGTGTGCGACCACCCGCTGGTGCAGCACAAGCTGACCCTGCTGCGCGACCGGACCACCTCCACCCTCGGCTTCCGCCGCATCGCCGGAGAGATCGCCCTGCTGATGGCCTATGAGCTCACCCGCGACCTGCCGCTGGAAACCATCGAGATCGAAACCCCGCTGGAGCGCATGAACGCGCCCCAGATCGCCGGCAAGAAGCTGTGCCTGGTCAGCATCCTCCGCGCCGGCAACGGCATCCTGGAGGGCATGCTGGACATCGTGCCCAACGCCCGCGTCGGCCATGTCGGCCTCTACCGCGATCCGAAAACCCTGCGCCCGGTCGAATACTACCTCAAGCTGCCGGACGACATCGCCCAGCGCCTGGTCATCGTCGTGGACCCGATGCTGGCCACCGGCAACTCCGCCGCCGCCGCCGTCGCCCGCATCAAGCAGGCCGGTGCGACCCATATCCGCTTCGCCTGCCTGATCGCCGCGCCGGAAGGCATCGCCACCTTCCATGCGCAGCACCCGGACGTGCCGGTCTTCACCGGCTGCATCGACCGTGGCCTGGACGACCACGGCTACATCCGCCCCGGCCTCGGCGACGCCGGGGACCGGATCTACGGCACGAAATAGCTATTCGCGCGGCTTGTCGGGCCAGAACCGCGCACCGCGGCGCGACAACCCGCCGGAGATGCCGACTGGATGCCCGTCCGCCCGCCAGCAGGCGGCCCCGGTCATGGTGCCGTCATCGGCGAAAGCGATGCCGTTCATGCCGCCGGCGACATGCGGCAGAACCTCCACCCGGTGCCCCTTGGCGCGCATCTGGCCGTAGATCGACTCCGGATAGGTGTTCTCCATCTCGAGCGTCGGCCCCTCGCTCCACTGGCGCGGCGCCTCGACGGCCTCCTGCAGCGACATGCCGTGGTCGATGATGTTCATCATCGCCTGCCACACGCTGGGGAAGATCCGCTTGCCGCCGGGCAGCCCGAGGGCGAATTTCAGCTTGCCCTCCAGCAGCGCCATGCTCGGCGACATCGAGGTGGTGACCCGCTTGCCCGGCACGATCGACAACGCCTTGCCCGGGCGCGGGTCGAAGGTGTGCATGTAGTTGTTCGGGATGATTCCGGTGCCGGGGATGACGATGCGGGCGCCGAAGGTGTTGTTGATGGTGGAGGTCACGGCGCAGACATTGCCGTCGCGGTCGGCGGCGGTCATGTGCGTGGTGTTCTTGCCCTCACCCTGGCGAATGCCCGGCCCCCAGGTCTGGGTCCGCTCCATGTTGATCCGCGCGCGGCGCTCGTCGGCATAGTCGCGGCTGGTCAGCTTCGCCACCGGCACGTCGACGAAGTCCGGGTCGCCCGAGGCCTCGGCGCGGTCGGCAAACGCGATCTTGAGCGCCTCGGCCATCAGGTGCACCAGCTCCGGCGAGCCGAAGCCCATGCCGCGCACGTCGTAGGCTTCCATGATGTTCAGCATCTGGGTGATGTGAACGCCGGACGCGGCCGGCGGCGGCGGCATGATCAGCTCCCAGCCGCGATAGTTGGTGCGGATCGGCTCCCGCTCCTTCGTGCGGTAGCTGGTGAGGTCCTCGCGGCCGAGCGCCCCGCCCATCTTCTGCACATAGGCGGCGACGGCATCGCCGATCGGCCCGCCATGCAGTGCCGCGACGCCGTCCTTGGCGATCAGGCGCAGCGTCTCGGCGTAGTCGCCCTGCACCAGGCGCTCGCCGGCCTTCAGCGGCGAACCGCCCGGAAGCAGCATCGCCGCGATCTCCTTCTGCAGCGCGAGGTCGGGGGCTGCGGCGGTGATGCATTCATGCAGGTAGGGGGTGGCGCGGAAGCCGCGGCTGGCGTGCTTGATCGCCGGCTGCATCACTTCATCGAGGCTCATCGTGCCCCAGCGGTTCAGGATCTCAACCCAGCCGAGCAGCGCGCCGGGGGCGCAGATGCTGTTCACGCCGACGACATTGGCGCGGTCGGTGGTCTCGTAGTTCTCCGGCGCCCCGTTCGGCACCGGCTTGAACATGTCGGGCCGGCCGGCGAGCGGCACGGTGCTCATCGCGTCGATGACGCGGTTGGTGCCGTCGGCGGTGCGGACATGCAGCGTGCCGCCGCCGACGATGCCGACCATCATCGGCTCCACCACGGTTAGCGCGAACAGGGTGGCCACGGTGGCGTCGATGGCGTTGCCGCCGGCGGCGATCATCTCGGCCCCGGCCGCGGAGGCGAGCGGATGGTTGCTGACCACCATGCCGCGGCTGCCGACCGCCGGCTGCTTCTCGCAATGGAACACGGTGGTCGCGCGCTCGCGCCAGCTTTGGGCCATGTGTGCCTCCCTCGATCCGATAACCGAAGCCTGCCATGGCATCGCCCCCCGCGCCACCCGCCAAGGTCGCACAGGGGAGTTGCGGCGACGGTGCCCCTGCCCCACACAGGACGCATGACCAGCTTCGCCACCGCCTTGGGCCGGGACCTCGAGCCCTGGATCGCCACCGACCCGCAGCGCCGGTCCCCTGCCATCGGCCGGGCAGCCGTCGCCGCGGCGCATCCGCTGGCGGCCAGGGCCGGGTTGTTGATGCTGCGCGCGGGCGGATCGGCGGTGGATGCGGCGGTGGCGATCCAGGCAGCGTTGACGGTGGTGGAGCCGAATGCATCAGGCATCGGCGGCGGGGCGGTGATCCTGGTGCATGACGGCGCGCAGGCGCTGTGCCTGGACGGGCTGGCGCGGGCGCCGGCGCGGGTTACGGCGCGGCTGGCGACTGACTTCGACGGGCGGACGGTGCCGACGGAGCGGGCGATGTATGGTGGGCGGACGGTGGGGGTGCCCGGGGCGCTGATGGCGCTGGAGCACGCGCATCGGCGGTTCGGGCGGCTGCCGTGGTCCGATCTGTTCGCGCCGGCGATCGAGCTGGCGAGCGAGGGGGCGCCGCTGTCGCCCTACCTGACGCGGGCGCTGGCCGAGAATCCGGCGGTGCGCGACACGCGCTTCGCTCGCGAGCACTACTGCGCCGACGGAATCGCCCTGCCGGCCGGGACGGTGCGGCGCAATCCGGCGCTGACGGAAAGCCTGGTGGCAATCGCGGCCGGCGGGGCGGCGGCGTTGCACGAGGGGCCCCTGGCGGAGGCGATTGTTCACGCCGTTGCCGACGACCCGTTCGCGGGATCGCTGACCCTGGCCGATCTCGGCTCCTACCGGCCGGTCGAGCGGCCGCCGCTGCGGTTCGACCTGGGCGGCATGACGGTGCTGGGCGGACCGCTGCCGGCCTATGGCGCGCTGGCCGCGGCGCAGATCGTGGCGTTCGTTCGGCATCATGGCTTAGCGTCGTTGCGGGACCTGCCGTCGGAAGATGCGGTGCATCTACTGGCCGAGGCGGGGCGGCTGGCGATCATGGATCGCTGGCCCTATGCCGACCCGGATTTCGCGCCGGCCGATGTGGCGCAGTTGCTCGACCCCGACTACCTGGCCTCGCGCGCCGGGCTGATCGATCCGGTGCGGCGGCGGGACCGGTTTCCGGCCGGACGCGGGCGGGAACTGGGCGGGAGCATGACCAGCCATCTCTCCGTCGCCGATGCGCGCGGCCAGGTGGTGTCGATGACGACGACGATCAACCAGAATTTCGGCAGCCGCATCGCCGCGGGCGGGTTCTGGCTGAACAACGTGATGACCAACTTCGCCGCCGAGCCGGTGCTGCGCGGGCGCAGCGGGCGGGAATGGCGCGATCCCAACGCGCTGGAGCCGCTCAAGCGGGCGCGCACGACGATCGCGCCGGTGATCGTGCTGGGGGCGGATGGGCGGCCGGTCGCGGCGCTGGGGGCCGGGGGCGGGTTCCGCATCATCGGCTACGTCGCCAACGCGCTGCTGCGGCTGGCCGGCGGGATGCGCGATCCGCAGGCGATCCTGGACGCGCCGCACGGGCTCAACACCAACGGCATCACCGAGATCGAGCCGGAGCTGGAACACCACGCGCGGGCGCTGGCGGCGCGGGGGCACTGGCCGCATGTGCGGCGCATGGACGGGGCGACGCAGTGCGTGATCCTCGACGAGGGGCAGGTAAGCGCGGCGGGGGATCGACGGCGGGATGGGGTGGGGATGGCGATCAGGTAGGAAGGCCTTCTTTTTCTGAAGAAAAAGAAGCAAAAAGACTTTTATCCATTTGCACTGTGGATTGCTGTTGGGACAGGGTGCAAATGGATGAAAAGTTTTTTGGTTCTTTTTTTCAAAAAAGAACGTCTTGCTTCATTTCCTGCCCTGTCGGAAACGACCCGAAGCACCCTTCCCGCCCCACGCTGATCGCAGCCGCGCGCTGGGCGTAGGTGACGGCATCCGGGAGCGTCGCGCCCTTGGCCCAGGCGGCGGCGAGGGCGCCGCAGAACACGTCTCCGGCACCGGTGGTGTCCACGGCGTGGACGGGTTCGGCGGGGAAGTGGCGGGGCTGCGGGGTGGCGAGGAGGCAGCCTTCGGCGCCGAGGGTCACGATGGCGGGTGCGAGGGTGGCGGCGGCTTCGCGGGGGTTCGCGTGGCCGGTGATGGCGTGGGCTTCGAGGCGGTTGGCGACGACGAGGTCGGCCAGCACGGCCACCGCGGTGTAGTCCCAGCGGATCGGCGCGGTGTTCAGCATGATGCGGGCGCCGAGCGCGCGGGCGGCGAGCATGGCGGCGCGCGTGACGGGTTCGCGCAGGTTGCCCTGCATCAGCAGGATGTCGTCGGTGCGCATGGCGGAGACGAAGCGGATTGCCGCGTCCTCGCCCAGCGCGTCGCAGCAGGCGCCGGTGCTGACGATGCAGTTCTCGCCGTCGGGGGCGACCATGAGGCTGGAGAGGTCGGTCGGTGCTCCGACGTCCACGAAATGGGTTTTGGCGATCGGTTCGCGGGCGAGCGTGTCGCGGATCAGGGCGGTTTCTGGTTCGGTGCCGAGGGGGGCCATGAAGTGGACCTCGGCGCCGGCGCGGGCGGCAATGACGGCCTGGTTGAGGCCCTTGCCGCCGGGGGAGCGCAGGAGGCCGGTGGCCATCAGCGTTTCGCCGGGGGCGGGCAGGCGGGGGACGCGCAGGGTGGTGTCGAGCGAGGCGTTGCCCAATACGAAGATGCGGCTCATCGGGCTTTCTTGACGGAGGCCATGAAGGTGGCGAGGCGGTCGGGGTCGACCTCGTTCCACCAGACGCCGTCGCGCTTGAGGTAGCTGGCGACGATGACGGCGTCGGCGATGGCGAGGATGTCGCCGACGTTGTCGGGGTTCACGCCGCTGCCGACGGCGACGGGCAGCGACGTGCCGGCGGCGATGGTGCGCAGCTCCTCCTGGGTGGCGGAGTCGCCGGTGCGCTGGCCGGTGGCGATGGCGACGTCGGCGTCGAAGAACTCCACGTCCCGGGCGAGTTCCTGGATGGTGCGGTCGGCGGTGATGGCGTGGGCGCCGTGCTTCACGTGGACGTCGGCGAAGATCTTCACCTCGCGCGCGTGGAGCCAGGCACGGTAGCGGGCGGCTGCGGCGGCGCGGCCCTCCATGAAGCCCTCGTTGGCGACGTAGGCGTTGGCCCATTGGTTCACGCGGATGAAGGCGGCGCCGGCGGCTTTCGCGACGGCGAGGGCCTGGACGGCGCCGTTGGCCAGGACGTTCACGCCGGTCGGCAGGCCGGTTGCGGTGCGCACGGCCTGGGTGATCACGGCCATGCAGGCGGCGGTTTCGGGGCCGAGGTCGTCGGGCTTGGCGAAGGGGATGTCGCCGTGGTTCTCGACGATTAGGCCGTCGACGCCGCCCTGGCGGTAGCGCGCGGCCTCGGACAGGGCGTGGGCGACGAGGCTGTCCATGCTCGCGCCGTCGTAGTCCGGGGCGCCGGGGAGGGCGCGCAGGTGGATGACGCCGATCACCGCCTTGCGGCGGCCGAAGATCGCCTCGATGGCGTGCGGCCTGGCGCGGGAGACGGCCATCGGAACATCCTGTCGCTGTTGCGCGGACGCTAGCGGCGTTACCCTCGCGGCACCACCCGGGGAGGCGATTCGATGGCACGCAAGAGGATCCTGCTGGCGGGCGAAAGCTGGGTCAGCGCGACGACGCACATCAAGGGCTACGACCTGTTCCCGGCGGCGACCTATGCCACGGGGTGCGGGCCGTTCCTGAAGGCGATGCAGGGCGAGGCGTTCGATATCGTGCACATGCCGAGCCATGTGGCGGCGACGGATTTTCCGGCGACACTGGCAGGGCTGGCGGAGTACGACGCGGTGATGCTGAGCGACATCGGCAGCAACACGCTGCTGCTGCATCCCGACGTGGCGATCCATTCGCGCACCTTCCCCAACCGGCTGAAGCTGCTGCGCGAATATGTCGCCGGCGGCGGCGGGCTGGCGATGATCGGCGGCTACTACAGTTTCCAGGGTTGGCAGGGCGGCGCGCGCTATCGCGGCACGGCGGTGGAGGCGGTGCTGCCGGTGTCCATCCATCCGTGGGACGACCGGATCGAGGTGCCGGAGGGGTTCCGCGCGACGGTGAGTGCGCCGGGCCATCCGTTGCTGGCGGGCGTGGATCCGGACTGGCCGGTGATGCTGGGGCTGAACGAGGTGGTGGCCAGGCCGGAGGCGACGGTGCTGGCGCATGCGCCGAACGAGGATGGGGCGCATCCGCTGCTGGTGGTCGGCCACCATGGCGCGGGGCGGACGATGGCCTGGACGACCGACATGGGGCCGCACTGGCTGCCGCAGGAGGCGATCGACTGGGCGGGGTTCGTGCCGCTGTGGCGCAACCTGCTGGGGTGGCTGACCACCCGGGCCTGAGATGGAGACGGCGCTCTACGCCCCGGTCAAGGCGTTCCTGGAGGCGCGCGGCTTCGCGGTGAAGGGCGAGGTGCGCGGCTGCGACGTGGTGGCGGTGCGGGTGGGGGAGCCGGACCTGCTGGTGGTGACGGAGCTGAAGCTGGGCCTGTCGATGGAATTGCTGCTGCAGGCGGTGGACCGCATGGCGATGGCCGACGAGGTGTGGCTGGCGGTGCCGGCGACGCGGCGGGGGCGGGACCAGGATCGGCGGGCGCATCGGCTGTGCCGGCTGCTCGGCGTGGGGCTGATGGCGGTGACGGTCTCGACCGGGACGGTGGCGGTGCTGGCCGAGCCCGGGCCTTACAAGCCGCGGCTGGCGGCGCGCAAGCGGTCCCGGCTGATGGGCGAGTTCGCGCGGCGGCAGGGCGACCCGACGCCAGGCGGCGGGCGGGGGCGGACGATCATGACCGCGTATCGCCAGGCGGCCCTGGGCCTCGCGGCGGCGCTGCGCGCGGGGCCGCGGCGGCCGAAGGAGCTGCGCGAGGTGGCGCCGGATGCGGGCAAGATCCTGTACCGCAATGTGTATGGCTGGTTCGTGCGCCCACGGGCGGGGCTCTATGCCCTGGCGCCCGAAGGCGAAGCGGCGCTGGCGGCATGGCTGGCCGAGGGCGTGCAACCGGGCTAGCTTGCCCCCACGCAGAGGAGACGGGCATGGCGTTCAAGGTGCTGACGGGCGAGTTCGCCCACGAGACCAACACCTTCAGCAAGGTGCCGACGACGATCGAGAATTTTCGCCGCGGGACCTGGATCACCGGCAATGCGATTCCCGGCGCGCGGCGCGGCACCCGCACGGCGCTGGGCGGCAGTTTCGAGATGGCCGACAAATTTGGCTGGGTGCTGGCCCATCCGATCTGTGCCAGCGCCAATCCATCCGGCTACGTGGATGACGGGCTGTTCGACCAGGTGTGCGACATGTTCCTCGATGCCGCCGACGGGGTGGACGGGGTGTTGCTGCACCTGCACGGCGCGATGGTGGCGCAGAGCCATGAGGACGCGGAGGGCGAGTTGCTGCGGCGGCTGCGCGCGAAGCTGGGGCCGGACGTGCCGATCGTGGTGACGCTCGACCTGCACGGCAACATCACCCAGGCGATGGCCGACAACGCCAATGCGCTGATCGCCGTGCGCACCTATCCGCATATCGACCACTACGAGATGGCGCTGAAGGGCGGCGAATTGCTGCAGCGCGCGATGAACGGCGAGATCAGGCCGGTCACCGTGATCGCCAAGCGGCCGATGCTGCGCGGGCTCGATGGCGGGCGGACGCAGGAAGGGCCAATGCGCGTGCTGATCGACCGCGGCATCGCCGCCGAGGCCGCGGGCGAGGCGCTGGTGGTGAGCGTGTGTTCCGGCTTCACGGCCGCGGACATCCGCGACATCGGGCCGTCGGTGACGGTGACGATGGATGCCAACGCGGCGGCAGGGCAGAAGATCGCCGAGTCGTTCATGGATTATGCGTGGGAGCAGCGCGCCTACGTGGGCATCACCGACTGGTCGATCGCCGATGCGGTGGCGCATGCCGCAAAAGGCCAGGACGGGGCGTCGGCGCCGCTGGTGATGTCCGACGTGACCGACAATCCCGGCAGCGGGCATTACGGCGACACGACCGACGTGCTGCGCGCGATGATCGCCGCCGACCTGCAGAATGCCTGTTTCTACGCGATCTACGATCCCGCGGCGGCGCAGGCCTGTGCGGCGATCGGCATTGGAAACACCGGCACGGTCACGCTCGGCGGCAAGCACGATGCGCGCTTCGGCGGCGGGCCTTTGACGCTGACCGGCGAGGTCGCGACGCTGAGTTCCGGGAAGTTCCGCGCGTTCGGGCCGATGGGCGGCGGCGTGTGGCGGGACAAGGGGCTGTCGGCGCTGTTGCGCGTCGGCGGCATCGACATCTGCATCATCAGCAACAACGGCCAGTTGACCGACCTCGCGCAGCTCACCTCGCTCGGCGTCGACCCGACGACGAGGGCGACGATCGCGGTGAAGTCCAAGCACCACTTCCGCGCCTGCACCACCCCGATCGCGCGCGAGATCATCACCATCGACGGCGGCGGGCTGGGTTCGGCGATCCTGGCCAATCCCGAGGGATACAAGAACGTCAGGCGGCCGATCTGGCCGCTGGATCCGATGTAAGGCAAGCATGTTCTTTTTTGAAAAAAAGAACCAAAAAACTTTTCAACCATTGGGCTCGGCGCGCGACACGACCCGGGCCTAACGGACAAAAGTGTTTTTGCTTCTTTTTCTTCAGAAAAAGAAGGCTCTTGCTTGCCTTCGCCTGAACCCTTTGCTCCAGGAGCACCCAGCCTTGCCCACTCGCGCACCCCGTGGAACCCTCAAGACCAAGCGAGGGGAGAACGAAATGGATTCGGAGCAGGCCGCCGTGACGGTGGAGCATGTCGTGCCCGGGCTGGAGGCGCCGGCCGAGATCGTGGTGGACAAGTGGGGCATCCCGCATGTGCGCGCCACCACGCGGCGCGACATCTTCTTCGTGCAGGGCTTCAACGCGGCGCGCGACCGGCTGTGGCAGCTCGACATCTGGCGCAAGCGCGGGCTCGGGCGCCTGGCCGCCGATTTCGGGCCGGGGTTCCTCGCACAGGACCGCGCCGCGCGGCTGTTCCTGTATCGCGGCGACATGGACGCCGAGTGGGGCTCATATGGCACGCCCGAGGCGCGGTCGATCACCGAGGCGTTTGCCGCCGGGATCAACGCCTATATCGAGCTGTCGGACCGCGACCATGCGCTGCGCCCGCCAGAGTTCGCGGCGATGGGCACGCGCCCGGAGAAGTGGGCGGCGGAGGACGTGGTGCGCATCCGCAGCCACGCGCTGGTGCGCAACGTGCTTTCCGAGGTTGCCCGCGCGCGGGTTGCTGCCAGTGCCGGGATGGCGACGGACGAGGCGCGCATGATGCTGGAGCCCGAGTGGAAGCCGGTGGAGCCGGAAGGGCTCGACCTTGGCTCGATCCCGGCCGACGTGCTGGATGATTTCCGCCTCGGCACCGCGGCGCTGGACATGCCGCCGGCGCGGCTGACCGCGACGCTGGCCGATGCCTGGAAGTGGACCAAGGTCAACGACCAGGGCAACGTCTACATGGACGGGTCCAACAACTGGGTGGTGGCGCCGTCGCGCACCGCGACGGGCCGGGCGATCCTGGGCAGCGATCCGCACCGGGCGCACCAGTTGCCGTCGCTGCGCTACATCGTCCACCTGACCGGGCCGGGGCTCGATGTGATCGGCTCCGGCGAGCCGGCGACCCCCGGCGTGTCGTTCGGGCACAACGAGGTGATGGGCTGGGCGCTGACCATCTTCCCGATGGACCAGGCCGACCTATACGTTTACGAAACAAATCCCGACAACCCCGATGAGTACAGGTTCGGCGACGGCTGGGAGCGGATGACGACGATCCGCGAGACGGTGCGCGTGCGCAGCGCCACCGACCAGGAGGTGGTGCTGAAGTTCACCCGCCATGGCCCGGTGGTGAAGCGCGACGCCAGGAACAACCGCGCCTATGCCATCCGCTCGGTGTGGAGCGAGCCCGGCACGGCGGCCTACTACACGTCGCTCGCCTGCATGCAGGCCAAGACGGTGGCGGAGTACGAGGCCGCCGTGTCGCAGTGGCGGGCTCCGACCATCAACCACGTCTATGCCGATGTCTCGGGCAACATCGCCTGGATGTCCTCGGGCATGGTGCCGTATCGGCGCAACTTCGACGGGCTGCTGCCGGTCCCGGGCGACGGGCGGTTCGAGTGGGACGGGTTCGTGGCGCCGACCGACCTGCCGCGCGAGATCAACCCGGCCAAGGGGTTCTTCGCCACCGCCAACGAGATGAACGTGCCGGCCGGCTACGACTTCAACGAGAAGCGCCTCGGCTTCGAATGGTCGGAGCACTCGCGCACCGACCGCATCCACCAGGTGCTGGGCGCGCAGGACAAGCATACGGTCGAGCAGTCGATGAAGCTGCAGACCGACAGCATGTCGATGCCCGGGCTGCGGATGAAGAAGGTGATCGCGCATCTCGCGGGTGTCGGCGACCTGGCCGGCGCGCTGGCGTTGCTCGGTGGCTGGGACGGAATGCTGACGCGCGACAGCGGCGCCGGCGCGCTGTTCGAGCTGTGGTGGACCAAGCACCTGAAGCCCGCGATCCTCGACCTGCTGGTGACCGACCCCGCGGTGCGGCCGCTGATGGCGCCGGGCGACCACGAATACCTGCTGCGGATGGTGGAAACGTCGGACCCGCGCCTGGGCGACCGCGACGCGCTGCTGTTGCGCACGCTGTCCACCGCCTTCGCCGATGCGCGGGCGCGGATGGGCGACAACATGGCCAACTGGGCCTGGGGCGCGCTGCATCACGGCAAGTTCGTGCATCCGCTCTCGACCGTGCGGCCCGGCTTCCCCGACGTGGGGCCGCTGCCGAAGGCGGGCTCGGGCTCGGCGGTGATGAATGCCGGCTACCGGCCGTCGGATTTCCGCGTCACCTCCGGCTCGTCGTTCCGCATGGTGCTCGATGTCGGCAACTGGGACGCGTCGGTGACGGTGAACGCGCCGGGCCAGTCCGGCGATCCGCGCAGCCCGCATTACGGCGCGCTGGCGACGCAGTGGGCGGGCGAGGACTACGTGCCGCTGCTGTATTCGCGCGAGGCCGTCGACGCGGCGGCGTCGGTGGTGATCAAGCTGCAGCCGGGGTGACCGGGTTGCTGACGCTGGCGGCCGGGCGGGCGCGGCTGCGGCTGGCGCCGGCGATCGGCGGCTCGATCGCCGACTGGCACCTGGGCGACATCCCGGTGATGCGCCCGGTGCAGCAGGGCGCGCTGGAGGAAGACAACCCGCGCGGGCTGGCAAGCTATCCGCTGGTGCCGCTCTCGAACCGGGTGGCGGGCAACCGCTTCTCCTTCGCAGGGCTGACGCACGCCCTGCCCGACCTGCTCAATGGTCAGTACATCCACGGCGCCGGATGGCAGTTGCCGTGGGAGGTCGCCGAGTCCGGCCCTGCGCACGCCACCCTGCGCCTGGATTTCCCCGGCGGCGCGCTGTGGCCCTTCGCCTTCGCCGCCGAGCAGCGCCTGGTGCTGACGGAGGGCGGGCTGCGCCACGACCTGCTGGTGCGCAACACCGAAGAGCACCCGGCCCCGCTGGCGCTCGGCACCCATCCGTTCTTCCCGCGCCCGCCCGGCACCACCCTGCATTTCGCCGCGCATCACGTCTGGCAGCAGGACGCGGCGCGCATCCCGACCGCGCGCATCGACGTGCCGCCGGAATGGTACCATCGGCATGGGCGGGCGGTCGGCGACGTCACGCTCGACCACTGCTTCGCCGGCTGGGGCGGCCTGGCGCGCATCGTCTGGCCGTCGCACCGCCTGGCGCTGTCGATCGCCGCGGACCGCATCTTCCACCATGCCATCCTCTACACGCCGGAGGGCCGCGACTTCTTCGCCTTCGAGCCGGTCAGCAACATGACCGACGGCATCAACCGGATCGACGGAACAACCGAGCACGGCATGGCGATCCTGCGCCCGGGCGAGGCCCTGTCCGGCAGCGTCCGCTACATCCTGGAGCCCGCATGAGCACGTCCACCGCCCGCTACGCCAGCCTGTCCGGCCGCGCCGTCCTGGTCACCGGCGGCGCCTCCGGCATCGGGGCACACATGGTGCGCGAGTTCGCGGGCCAGGGCGCGCGCGTCACCTTCCTGGACATCGACGCGGCGGCGGCGGCGCGTCTGGTGGCCGAGGTGCCGGCCGCGCGCTTCATTGCCTGCGACCTGACCGACATCGCCGCCCTGCGCGCCGCCGTGGCGGAGGCCGGCGACGTGGACGTGCTGGTGAACAACGCCGCGCGTGACGACCGCCACACGCTGGGGGAGGTGGAGCCGGAATACTGGCGCCGCACCCTGGCGCTGAACCTCGACCACCAGTTCTTCGCCACCCAGGCGGTGCTGCCGCAGATGAAGGCGCGGCGGGCCGGCGCGATCATCATGATGGGCAGCATCTCCTGGATGCGCGCCCGCGGCGGCATGGTCGGCTACACCGCCGCCAAGGCCGCCATCAACGGCATGACCCGCACTCTGGCGCGCGAACTGGGCGAGGACGGCATCCGGGTGAACTGCATCCTGCCCGGCGCGATCAACACGGAGCGCCAGGCCGCCCTGTGGCGCTCGCCGGAGATCGACCGGCAGATCATCGAGAACCAGGCGCTGAAGATCCCGCTCGACGGCAGCCACGTGGCGCGCATGGCGCTGTTCCTGGCGTCCGATGAGGCGAGCGGGCTGACCGGGCAGAACTTCATTGTCGATGCGGGGATGACGTTGAATTAAGCAAGGCCTTCTTTTTCTGAAGAAAAAGAAGCAAAAAGACTTTTCATCCATTTGAGCCGTGGTTGGCCAGCAAGCCCCCGGGCAAATGGATAAAAGTTTTTTGGTTCTTTTTTTCAAAAAAGAACCGCTTATACCAACTCCCACGGCTCAGTACCGATGAGCCCAATCGCGCATTCCGATTGAGATGATTGTCCACGGCTGATCGATGAGCTTGTTCCATGCGTCGCAGCAGTGGGCGACGATGTCGTCGTAGGTGGCGAAGACGCGGTTGGACAGCCA
>CAMDGX010000104.1 GCA_945897825.1 Asaia bogorensis
GTCTGGGCGGAGCCCAGCCTTCCCTAAGCTTCTGCCACCACGACGCGCCCGGCATCGCGCATCACCACGTAGATCGCCGGGATCACCAGCACCGTGAGCAGCGTCGACGAGGCCAATCCGAACAGCAGGGAGATGGCCAGCCCCTGGAAGATCGGGTCGGTCAGGATGGTCGCCGCCCCGATCATCGCCGCCAGCGCGGTCAGCAGGATCGGCTTGAAGCGGATGGCGCCGGCGTCGAGCAGGGTGTCGCGCAGCGTGGCGCCGGGGCGGGCGCCGTGGCGGATGAAGTCCACCAGCAGGATCGAGTTGCGCACGATGATGCCGGCCAGCGCGATGAAGCCGATCATCGAGGTGGCGGTGAAGGCAGCACCCAGCAGCCAGTGGCCGACCACGATGCCGATCAGCGTCAGCGGGATCGGCGTCAGGATCACCAGCGGCACCAGGAAGCTGCGGAACTGGCCGACCACCAGGATGTAGATCGCCAGTATCGCCACGCCGAACGCCGCGCCCATGTCGCGGAAGGTGACGTAGGTGATCTCCCACTCGCCGTCCCACAGCAGGGTGGGGCGGGATTCGTCGGCGGGCTGGCCACGCCAGCTGATGGCGGGGCGCGGCAGGCTGCCCCAGTCATGGGCCTCGATGGCGCGGTTGATGTCCAGGATGCCGTAGATCGGCGCCTCGAACCGGCCCGCGAGTTCGGCGGTGACGAGGTCGGCGAACAGGCCGTCGCGGCGGAACAGGGCGGGCGAGCCTTCCTCGCGCGTGGCGCGCACCACCTGGCCGAGCTCGACGACGGTGCGGCTGCCGGGCTGGGTGTTGGCGGCGACCGGGGTGGCGGCGAGGCGCTCGTTCCAGGCGAGGTCGGATTTCGGCAGGCCGATGACGATGTCGATCGGGCTGCGCTCCTCGCCGCGATGGGAGGTGCCGACGCGCTGCTGGGCGAACAGGGCGCGGATGGTGTCGTACACGTCGGATTGCTCGACGCCGAAATACTCCACCTGCTCCTGGTCGATCGACAGGCGCAGCCGTGGGCGCGGGTGGCCGTAGCTGTCGCCGACATCGACCACGTAGGGGATGGTGCGGAACAGCTTCTTCATCTCCTCCGCGACCGCGCGGCGGGTGGCGACGTCGGGGCCGTAGATCTCGGCCAGCAGGGTGGCGAGCACCGGCGGGCCGGGCGGCACCTCGACGACCTGGAGCGTGGTGCCCGCGGGCAAGGCGAGGGCGGCGAGGCGGCGGCGCAGGTCGAGCGCCACCTCGTGGCTGCTGCGGCTGCGCGCGTCCTTCGGCGAGAGGTTGATCTGCAGGTCGCCCAGTTCCGGCGCGCGGCGCAGATAGCTGTGGCGCACCAGGCCGTTGAAGTTGAACGGGGCGGCGGTGCCGGCATGGGCCTGGATCGAGACGGTCTCCGGCAGCGCGCCGGCGATGGCGGCGGCGGCGAACAGGTGGCGCTCGGTATCCTCCAGCGTGGCGCCCTCGGGCAGGTTCAGCACCACCTGGAGTTCGGACTTGTTGTCGAACGGCAGCAGCTTCACCGTCACGTCGCGGGTGTAGAACGCCACGCACACCGCCAGCGTGGCGATGCCGACGGCCAGCAGCAGCGCCCAGGCGCGCGCCCGGCTGGCCAGGACCGGGGCGGCGACGCGGCGATAGGCGCGGCCCATCCAGCCTTCGTCGTGGTGGGCGTGGCCGGCCCCGCCGGATTTCGGCGCCAGTTTCAGCATCAGCCAGGGGGCGACCATCATCGCCACCACGAAGGAGAACAGCATCGCCGCCGAGGCGTTGGCCGGGATCGGCGCCATGTACGGCCCCATCAGCCCGGAGACGAACAGCATCGGCAGCAGGGCGGCGACCACCGTCAGCGTGGCCACGATGGTCGGGTTGCCCACCTCCGCCACCGCGTCGATTGCTGCCGTCATGCGCGGGCGCTGGTCGCCCATGCCCCAGTGGCGCGCGATGTTCTCCACCACCACGATGGCGTCGTCGACCAGGATGCCGATGGAGAAGATCAACGCGAACAGGCTGACGCGGTTGATGGTGTAGCCCATCAGCTGGGCGGCGAGCATGGTGAGCAGGATGGTCGTCGGGATCACCACCGCCGTCACCACCGCCTCGCGCCAGCCGATGGTCAGCGCGATGAGCGCCACGATCGAGATGGTGGCCAGGCCCAGGTGGAACAGCAGCTCGTCGGCCTTCTCGCTGGCCGTGGCACCGTAGTCGCGGGTGACCGCTACCTCCACGCCGGGCGGGATCAGGTTGTCCTTCAGCGCCGCGACACGTACCAGGATGGCGCTGGAAACCACGACCGCGTTGGCGCCGGCGCGCTTGGCCAGCGCCAGGCTGGCGGCCGGAACGCGGTGCAGCCCGTCGGGGCCCGACGTAAGGTGCCAGACCCGCGCCTCCTCCGCCGCCGCGCCGATGCGCACCTCGGCGACATCGCGCACATAGACCGGGCGGCCGTCGCGGGTGGCGATCAGCAGCAGGCCGATATCGGGCACGCCGGCCAGGGTTTGCCCAGCCGTCACCACCCGGCTGGCCGCGCCGTCGCGCACCGTGCCGGAGACGAAGGAGCGGTTGGCCTGCGCCACCTTGCCCACCAGCTGTTGCAGCGTGACGCCGTAGCGCGCCAGCTTCTCCGGATCGGGCTCGACGCGGATCTGCTCGGGGCTGGTGCCGACGATGTAGCTGGTGCCGATATCCGCCACCTTGGTGAGTTCCACCTGCAGCTTGCCGGCCAGCTCGTACAGCCGCCGGTCGGTCCAGGCGGGGGCGGCTTCCGGTGTGGGCGACAGGGTGAGCACCACGGCGGCGACGTCGTTGATGCCGCGGCCGACCACCAGCGGCTCCGGGATGCCGGGCGGGATGCGCTGGATGTTGGCGCGGATGCGGTCGTGCACGCGCAGCACCGCGTCGTCCTCGCTGGTGCCGACCTTGAAGCGGGCCGTCACCATCACGCGGTCGTCCTGCGTCTGGCTGTAGACGTGCTCGACTTCGGGGATCGCCTTGACGATGGTCTCCAGCGGCTTGGTGACCAGCTCCACGGCATCGGCGGCGCGCAGCCCGTCGGCGGCGATCAGGATGTCGACCATCGGCACGCTGATCTGCGGCTCCTCCTCGCGCGGGATCACCCACAGCGCGATCAGGCCGGCGATCAGGGCGCTGATGAGGAACAGGGGCGTGAGCGGGGAGCGGATGGTCGCGGCGGTCAGCCGGCCGGACAGGCCGAGATTGGGGGCGCTCACGGCTGCACCAGCACGTCGCCGGCGGCGAGGCCCGAGAGGATCTCGATGCCGTCGGGCATGGCGGGCGTCGGGTGGGGGCGGCCGCGCTGGATGGGGCTTTCCACCACCTGCGCGCCGCGCCGCACCAGGGCGTAGTCGAGCCCGTAGCGGACGCGGATCATGGCGGCGGGGATGACGATGCCGGGGCGGGTGCCGGCGGCGATCCAGACAGTGACGCGCTCGCCGACGAAATAGGCGTCGAGCCCATCGATCGTGGCGTCGGCGACGACGCGGCCTTCCTCGATGCGTGGATAGACGCGGCTGACGGTGCCGAAGGCGGGCGCGTCGCGGCTGCGGCGGCCCTCGGTATCGAGGCGGATGCGGTCGCCGGGGCGGATGAAGCCGGCGTGGCGCTCCGGCACGCGCAGGCGCAGCACGTAGTCCTGAGCGGCGATGCTGGCCAGCGCGTCGCCGGGCAGGGCGACGGTGCCGTTGGTGACGGGCACCGACAGCACCCGGCCGCCGACCGGGGCGAGCACCTGGCCCTCGGCGATCTGCTGGTCGATCACCGCGCGTTCGGCCGCCCGTGTGCGCAGGGCGGCGGTGGCGACCTCCACGGCGGTGCGCGCCTGGTCCATCGCGACGCGGGCGCCGGAGCCCTGGCGGAACAGGGTTTCGGCGCGCACCAGGTCGGATTGCGCCTGGGCGAGGCTGGAGCGCAGGCCGGCGATCTGCGCGTCGATGGTGGCGATCTGCAGCAGCAGCTTGTCGTCGGCGACCACGGCGAGCACCTGGCCGGGTGCGACCGTGTCGCCGGCCTTGACCGCCAGCAGCCCGACCGTGCCGCCGATGCGCGCGCGGGCGGGGACGACGTCGAGGCTCTCGACCGTGGCGAACACCGCCTTTTCGTCGGCCAGCTCGGCGCGCGAGACGGTCAGGTCCGCGGCCAGGGCGGGCGCGGCGGATGCCATGATGGCCAGGGCCAGTTGCAGCACGTATCGCATGGCCGATCCTTTTCCGGTGCGGGGGGCCGCTGGGTTGTCTGCGTGGGGCATCAGCCGGCCGCCCGCTGCGGCGCGGGGACGCAGTAGTGCAGCGCCAGGGTTTCCAGCACGGCGCGGGCCTGGGTGCTGGCGATGGCGTAGCGGATGGTCTGGCCCTCGCGGCGCGCGCGCACCAAGCCGTCCTTGCGCAGCAGGGCGAGGTGCTGCGAGGCGGTGGAATCGCGGATGCCGAGGAAGCCAACCAGCTCGCCGACCGAGCATTCCGCCTCCATCAGGCGGCAGAGGATCAGCAGCCGTGTGGGGTGGGCCAGGGACTTGAGCAGGTCGCTGGCGCCGTCGGCGGCGTCGGCCATCGAGGAAGCGTTCATATTCATAATTGCGTAATTACGCAATTTCGTATATGTAGTCAATCCATGCTTGACCCACCTAGCCACCATATGGCCGGGCAGGGCGGCGGGCCAGGGCGCCGGCGGGCCACCGTCGACGGTCCGGCATCTTCCTGTATCAACCGTTTCGGGAGTCCTGCCATGTCCATCGACCGCGCCGTGTTTGCCTTCGCCGGCATCGTCATCCTGGCCAGCCTGGCGCTCGGCTGGTGGGTGAGCCCCTGGTTCTTCCTGCTGACCGCCTTCGCCGGCCTGAACATGTTCCAGGCGGCGTTCACCGGGTTCTGCCCGGCCGCGATGGTGTTCCGCGCGCTCGGCTGCCCCTCCGGCGCGGCGTTCCGATAGATTACGGCCAGGCGACGGCCGGCGGCAGGCTCATGAGAATGGCCTCGACATTGCCGCCGGTCTTCAGCCCGAACAGCGTGCCGCGGTCGTGGATCAGGTTGAACTCCACGTAGCGGCCGCGGCGGACCAGCTGGTGTTGGCGTTCCTCCGCCGTCCAAGGCTCGGCGACGCGACGGCGGATGATCGCCGGATAGGCATCGAGGAACGCCAGCCCTACATCGCGGGTGAAGGCGAGGTCGGCCGCGACGTCGCCGGAGAAGTGCTGGTCGTAGAAGATGCCGCCGGCGCCGCGCGCCTCGTTGCGGTGCGGCAGGAAGAAGTAGCGGTCGCACCATTCCTTGAACTTCGGGTAGTAGGCCGGGTCGTGGCGGTCGCAGGCCTCCTTGAACGTGGCGTGGAACAGCGCCGCATCCGCCACGGCCTCGGGCGCGTCGAGCTTCATGGGCGTGAGGTCGCCGCCGCCGCCGAACCAGCCCTTGGTGGTCACGATCATGCGCGTGTTGAAATGGGCGGCCGGCACACGCGGGCTGGCCATGTGCGCCACGAGGCTGACGCCGCTGGCCCAGAAGCGCGGGTCCTCGGCCGCGCCGGGGATCTGGGCGCGGAAATCCGGGCTGAACTCGCCCATCACGGTCGAGACGTTGACCCCCACCTTCTCGAACACCCGCCCGCGCATGACGCTCATGACACCGCCGCCGCCGGGCGCGCCATCCGTGGTCGGGCGGGTCCAGGCGGTGCGCTCGAAGCGGCCCGGAGGGGCCGGGCCGTACTGCGCGAGGCCGGCGGCCTCGTCCTCGATGGCCTCGAAGGCGGCGCACAGGCGATCACGCAGCGCCTCGAACCAGAGGCGGGCCTCGTCCTTGCGGGCGGCGTGCGGTGGGGGTGTGTCGGTCATGCGGGGCTCCTCGTGGGGCCAGGATAGCCCGGTCTGGGCGTGTTGCGCAGGCCGCATCCGGCGCCATATCGGCCCTCGGGGCGCAAATTGTCCGCATCGCGCACCGGCGGCCCTTGCCCGCACGCGCATGTGGGATTAATCGACATTCGACTGCCCTGCTTGCGCGGGCCCGTCGGCCGGCATTGCCGCGGCCGGGGCCTGTTCCGGCCGGGCGGGAGCTGACGACGATCCGTGCGGGCGAAGGCCCAGCCGCTCTGCGGGTCAGGTGCAAGAACGCCCCTTCGCGGGGGCAGATCACTCGAGGTCACGTATGGCTGATAGCACCGCCGCCCCCCACGCAGCCCCGCACGCGGGCGGGGCCGAGGTCACGAAGCGCGACTTCCTGAAGCTGGTGGCCGGTGCCGGCGCCGCGGTGGGCGTGGGCGCGATCGTCTGGCCGCTGGTCAACAGCATGAACCCGGCCGCCGACGTGCTGGCGCTGTCCTCCACCACCGTCGACCTCGCCCCCGTCGTCGCGGGCCAGGCGATCACGGTGATGTGGCGCGGCAAGCCGGTGTTCGTGCGCCACCGCACGCCCGAGGAGATCACCCGCGCCCGCGCCGACGACAAGGCGGGCCTGCCCGACCCGGCGGCGGATGCAACGCGGGTGAAGTCCGGCAAGGACGAGTGGCTGATCGTGGTCGGCATCTGCACTCACCTGGGCTGCGTGCCGATCGGCAACCGCAGCACCGAGGTGCGCGGCGAGTATGGCGGCTGGTTCTGCCCCTGCCACGGCAGCCACTACGACACCTCCGGACGCATCCGCCAGGGGCCCGCGCCGGCAAACCTCGCCGTGCCCCCTTACGCCTTCGAGGGCGATACCAAGATCAAGATCGGCTGATCGCCGCCTCCCGCGATCGCAGCCTTCGGAGCACATTCCCATGGCCGGCCTGCACAAGAGCGAGTTCGAGAACCCGGTGATCCGCTGGATCGACTCGCGGCTTCCCGTCTTCACGATGATCCAGAAGGAGTACGGGGTTTTCCCCACTCCGCGCAATTTCAACTACTTCTGGAACTTCGGCGCGCTCGCGATGATCAACCTGGTCATCATGATCGCCACCGGCATCTTCCTGGCGATGAACTACACGCCGCACGCGACCATGGCCTTCGACTCCGTCGAGCGCATCATGCGCGACGTGAACTCGGGCTGGCTGCTGCGCTACGTGCACGCCAACGGCGCCTCGATGTTCTTCATCGTGGTCTATATCCACATGTTCCGCGGGCTCTACTACGGCTCCTACAAGACGCCGCGCGAGCTGCTGTGGATCCTCGGCGTGGTCATTATGCTGCTGATGATGGCCACCGCCTTCATGGGTTACGTGCTGCCCTGGGGCCAGATGTCGTACTGGGGTGCCACGGTCATCACCAACCTGTTCTCGGCCTTCCCGCTGGTCGGCGAGCACATCGTCACCTGGCTGTGGGGCGGCTTCTCGGTGGACAACCCCACCCTGAACCGCTTCTTCAGCCTGCACTACCTGCTGCCCTTCGTGCTGGTGGGCGTGGTGTTCCTGCACATCGCGGCGCTGCACATCACCGGCTCGAACAACCCGCTGGGCATCGAGGTGAAGGGCCCGGCCGACACGCTGCCGTTCCATCCGTACTACACGATCAAGGACAGCGTCGGCATCTGCGTCTACCTCATCGTGTTCGCGCTGCTGGTGTTCTTCGCGCCGAACTACCTCGGCCACTCCGACAACTACATCCCCGCCAACCCGCTGGTGACGCCCGCGCACATCGTGCCGGAATGGTACTTCCTGCCGTTCTACGCCATCCTGCGCTCGGTGCCGGACAAGCTTGGCGGCGTGCTGCTGATGTTCGCCTCGATCGGCGTGCTGGCGGTGCTGCCGTGGCTGGACACCTCGCCGGTGCGCAGCGCGCGCTTCCGCCCGATCTACCGCATCCTGTTCTGGGTGCTGGCCTTCACCTGCGTGGTGCTCGGCGTGTGCGGCGCCAAGCCGGCCGAGGGCGTGTGGGTGGTGATCTCGCGCATCGGCACCGCCTACTACTTCCTGCACTTCCTGGTCATCCTGCCGGTGCTGGGCAAGTTCGAGCGGCCGTTGCCGTTGCCCGAGAGCATCAGCCGGGCCGTGCTGGGGGGCGGGGGTGGACCCTTGCCGGGCGGTGCCACCGCCAAGCCGATGGAGAAGGCGTGATGGGCTTCCTTCGCAACATCGCAGCCGCAGCGCTGCTGGCCGTCTCGGTCCCCGCGACCGCGATGGCCGCCGGGGGGGACATCGCGTTCCCCGCGCAGAACTGGAGCTTCAACGGCCCGTTCGGCACCTTCGACCGCGCCTCGGCGCAGCGCGGCTTCCAAGTCTACAGCGAATCCTGCGCCGCCTGCCACGGGCTGAAGCATGTGTACTACCGCAACCTCGAGGGCATCGGCCTCGATGCCGCGCAGATCGAGGCGATCGCGGCGACCGTGCAGGTGCCGGCGATCGGCGACGACGGGCAGCCCACCGAGCGGGCCGGCCGGCCGTCGGACCGCTTCCGCGCCCCCTACGCGAACGAGCTCGCCGCCCGGGCCGCGTTCAACGGCGCCTATCCGCCCGACCTGTCGGTGATGGTGAAGGCCCGGCCCGGCGGGGCGGACCAGCTCTATGCCCTGCTGGTCGGCTATGCCGATCCGCCGGCCGGCGTCACGGTGGGCGACGGCATGTACTACAACAAGTATTTCGCCGGCCACCAGATCGCCATGCCGCCGCCGCTGAGCGACGGCAAGGTGATCTACGCCGACGGCACCCGCGCCTCCGTCGAGCAGATGGCCCGCGACGTGACCACCTTCCTGACCTACACCGCCGAGCCGCACATGGAAGCGCGCAAGCGCATGGGCGTGAAGGTGATCCTGTTCCTGCTGTTCATGACCGGCATCACCTATGCGGTGAAGCGCAAGGTCTGGGCCGACGTGCACTGACCGCCGTCCCGCTGGCCTGAATGCCGCCGCGCCCCCGCCCGGGCGCGGCGGTTTCGTATCCGTCGCTCCGAGGAGGCGCCCATGACCCAGATCTCGCCCGTCATCGGCATCATCGGCGGCTCCGGCCTCTATGACATCGAGGGGCTGGAGCGCAAAGCCTGGCGCAAGGTCGAGACCCCCTGGGGCGACCCGTCGGACGAGCTGCTGGAAGGCTGGCTCGGCGACACGCGCTGCGTGTTCCTGCCGCGCCACGGCCGAGGGCACCCGCTCTCGCCCAGCCACCTGAACTACCGCGCCAACATCGACGCGCTGAAGCGCATGGGCTGCACCGACGTGCTGTCCCTCTCCGCCGTCGGCAGCCTCAAGGCGGAGCTGCCGCCGGGCCATTTCGTGATCGTCGACCAGTTCATCGACCGCAGCTTCGCGCGCGAGAAGAGCTTCTTTGGCGCCGGCTGCGTGGCGCACGTCTCGGTCGCCCACCCGGTCTGCCCGCGCATCGGCGACGCCGCCGAAGCCGCCGCCCGGCGCATCGGCCTGCCCGTGACGCGCGGCGGCACCTACCTGGTGATGGAAGGGCCGCAATTCTCCACCAAGGCGGAAAGCGAGCTCTACCGCTCCTGGGGCTGCTCCGTCATCGGCATGACCAACATGCCCGAAGCCAAGCTCGCCCGCGAGGCGGAGCTTTGCTACGCCACCATCGCCATGGTGACCGACTACGACTGCTGGCACCCCGACCACGACCACGTCACCGTCGAGGCCGTGGTGAAGGTGCTGCTGGGCAACGCCGAGAAGGCGCGCGACCTGGTGAGGGAACTGGTGCCCGCCCTGGGCGCATCGCGGGATGCCTGCCCGGCCGGGTGCGACAGGGCGCTGGACCACGCCATCATCACCGCACCCGACAAGCGCGACCCTGGGCTCATGGCAAAGTTGGATGCGGTTGCGGGGCGGGTGTTGGCCTAAGGCAAGGCCAGGGCTTTGCCCTGGACCCACCAAGGGCCGGCGGCCCTTGGATCCCCAATTATGAGGTCCAGGGGCTCGGCCCCTGGCGGGTCTGGGCGGAGCCCAGCCTTACTTGCTTAAGCTCCCCCATCGATCGTCAAAATCGTCCCGGTCGTGTACCCGCTGCGCGGGCTGGCCAGGAACGCGACCGCGTAGCCGATCTCGTGCGCCGTCGCGATGCGGCCGAACGGGTTGTTGGCCAGCAGCTCCGGATAGCGATCGGCGTCGCCCAGTTCGGTTTGCGCACGGTGGCGCAGCAGCATGGTCTGGCGTTCGGTTTCGGTGGAACCGGGGTTGATGCCGACCACGCGGATGCCGTCCTTCTGGCTGGCGTGGCCCAGCGCGCGGGTGAACGCCATCAGGCTGGCGTTGCCCGCGGCACCCGCGATGTAGCCGGGCGGGAACTTCTCGCCGGCCGCGCCGATCACGTTGACGATCACGCCCGACTTGCGCGCGGCCATCTGCGGATAGACCATCCTGCACAGCGAGATGAAGCCGAACACCTTGAGATCCCAGGCCTTGCGCCAGGTGTCGTTGTCCACCGACAGCAGCGTGCCTGGGGGAATGGCGCCGGCGTTGTTCACCAGAACGTCCACCTCGCCCGCGGCCTCGGCCACGCGCCGCACCTCGGATTCCAGGGAGAGATCGGCGGCGATGGTTTCGACCTGCACCTGGCGCGTGGCGCGGATGGCGTCGGCGGTGGCCTTGAGCACGTCCGCGGAGCGGGAGACCAGCAGCAGGTCCATCCCCTCCTCGGCCAGCACCTCGGCGGTCGCCCGCCCGATGCCCTTGGAGCCGCCGGTGATCAGCGCGCGCTTGCCGGAGAGCTGGAGGTCCATGTCAGGCGGCCTTTCGGATGCTGGTGGCGAAGGCGCGGCAGGCGTCTCCGAAGGCGGCGAACAGCGCCATGCTGTCGGCGTTCTCGGCGAAGCGCCATTCCGGATGCCACTGCACGCCGAACGCCCAGCCGGGGGCGGTCGCCACGCGCACCGCCTCGATCGTGCCGTCCGGCGCGGTTGCTTCCACCACCAGGCCCGGCGCGAGGCGGTCGATCGCCTGGCCGTGCAGCGAGTTCACCTGGGTGGCGGTGCGGCCGAGCATGCGCGCCACCTGGCCGCTCAGCGCGATGTCGTGCCGGGGGCTGTAGCGCTCGTCATGCGTGCCGCTGCCGGCGCGATGGTCGAAGCGGCCCGGAACCTTGTGCACCTCCTGGTGCAGGGTGCCGCCGAGGGCGACGTTCAGTTCCTGGATGCCGCGGCAGATCGCCAGCACCGGCAGGCCTCGGGCTAGGGCGGCGCGGATGAGCGGCAGCGTGGTGGCATCGCGCGGCATGTCGTGCATGTCGGGCGTCGCGTCCGCGTCGACACCGTAGCAGGCGGGGGCGACGTTGCTCGGCGAGCCCGAGAGCAGCAGCCCGTCCAGCCGGTCCAGGATCGGCAGCAGCCCGTCGCCCACGGGCGGCAGCAGCACCGGCATTCCGCCCGAGCCGCCGATGACGGCGTCGCCGTAGCGCGAGGGGGTGGCGTGGTTCGGGTGGCCCGCCACGTCGCGGGAACAGGCGGGAATGCCGATGATCGGGGTCATGCGCGTCCTTGGGCCGGAAAGATGCGCCGATTGTCGCCTAGGGCCGCCGGGGGCGCAACGTCGCGGCGACATTGCTGCCGATGGCGCCCAGCAGCATCAGCGCCCCCATCGGCCGCGCGGTGCCATCGCTCAGCGCGCCGACCAGGGCCGCGGCGACCGCGCCAAGCGCGAACTGCATCGTGCCCATCAGCGCCGAGGCGCTGCCGGCGTGCGCCGCATGGCGTTGCAGTGCGCCGACCACGGCGTTCGGCGTGGTGAAGCCCTGGCTGGACATGGAGAAGAACGCGCAGGCGGCGAGCGGGAACCATCCGCCCCAGCCGCCGGCCAGCGCGAAGCCCAGCATGGCGGCGGTGGCCAGCAGGAACACCCGGGTCGAAACCGTCACCACCCGGTCCGCCCCGTAGCGCAGCACCAGCATCGGGTTCAGCTGGCTGGCCGCGATGAACCCCGCCGCGCACACGCCGAACAGCGCGCCGTAGAACTGCGGCGGCAGCCCGAATTGCTGCACGAACACCTGCGGCGAGCCGGCGAGATAGGAGAACATGCCGAACATCGCGAAGCCGCCCATCAGCGCATGGGTGATGAAGCCGCGCTCCGTCATGACATGGGCGTAGCGCGACACCAGCGCGCCGGGCCCCAGCTTCACCCGCGCGTTCGGCGGCAGCGTCTCCGGCAGCACCTTCCAGGCGATCAGTGCGCAGAACAGGCCATAGGCGCCGCACACCCAGAAGATCAGCCGCCAGCTCCCGACCTCCAGGAGCAACCCGCCGAGCGACGGCGCCAGGATCGGCCCCGCGCCCATCACCAGCATCAGCTTGCTCATGATGCGCGCCGCCGCGTGGCCCTCCGCCATGTCGCGCACCACGGCGCGCGGGATCACCATGCCCGCCGCCCCCCCGAACGCGGAGGCGAAGCGGAACGCCGACAGGGTGGTGATGTCGGTGGCCAGCGCGCACCCGGCGCAGGCGATGGAAAACAGCACCGTGCCGACGATCAGCGGCCGCCGACGGCCGAACCGGTCCGACAGCGTGCCCTGCGTCATCTGCCCCACGCACAGCCCGGCGAACCAGGCCGACAGGGTGAGCTGCGCCGTGCCCTGCGGCGAGCCGAACCCCTGCTCGATCGCATCGAACGCCGGCAGATACATGTCGGTGGCGAGCGGCCCGACGGCGGTCAGCAGGCCGAGGACGAAGGGTAGCCACGTGGGGAAACTCATGGCCGGCAGGTTGGCAGGGTTTGCTGCACCTGCGAAGGCGGTTTTTGCTGCGGGTGCGAAGGGAAGGAAGGCCGGGCGCTGCCCGGACCCGGCAGGGGCCGAGCCCCTGCACCTCGGTCACAGCCTTTGCGCTCGCCAAACGAACGCGCCATTGCGCCAATGCCGCGCCATTCAGGTTGGCCCTCGTCGTGCAGATGGGCGGGAGAATCGGGTCGCTTCAAGTCATTGATAACACACGTTTAGTTTGATATATTGACAATTCATCGAAAACATGTTATCTGGAAGCCAGCCCCGGTGGGCGATCCCTTCCCGGTGGGCGATCCCTTCCCGGTGGGCGATCCCTTAGCGTATCGCCGCGCCTTTTCGGGCGGCCCCCGGGCCGGTCCGGAATGGCGCAGCGGTACCGTACGGTGTTGTACGTACGGGCCCCCGTCGCGCCATTCGCTGCCTGACCCCTTCGGGGCAGCGAAAGGCGCGCCGGCCCGACCGTACAGCAGGCTTAAGCTGCGGGAATCGCCTCGCCTGCGAAGAACCGGCGCGGGTTCTCATCGAGCATCAGCGCGATGTCGCCCTGGTTCACGCCGCGGGCATGCAGCATGGGGATGAAATCGGTGAACATGTAGCTGTACGGCGGCGGCCATTTGCCGAGCGGGCGCAGCCGGTCCATCTCGGCCTGCTCCTGGGGCGAGACCTGGCGCTGATACTTGCCCAGCCAGCCGCAATGCCGGTCCTGGCTCATCATCACCTGCTTGGCGAAGCCATCCTTCACCAGCTTCGCCAGGTTGTCCGCCCTGACCTCGTCGGGCATCAGCCGCAGGATGCCGATGCGGTCGAAGCCGATATAGCTGCCGCCATCCACCACGCGCCGGTGATAGGCCGGGTCCGCGTTGCCGCAGCAATGCCCGATCAGGCAGCGATGCGCGCCGACGCCGCCATCGGCGAACAGCTTCTGCTGCTCCGGCGCGCCCACGCCGTCCTGCGTGTGGGTGATGATCGGCACGCCGGTGGCCTTCTGCGCGAGGCACGCGGCGGCGAGGAACTTCTTCTCCAGCTCGGTGATGACGGGCGCGCCGGTTGCCACCTTGATCGCGCCCGCCTTGATGCCGGTATCGCCGATCCCGTGCGTGATCTCGCGGATGTACAGCTCCGCGATCTCCTCGATGGTCCGCGCCCGCCAATAGGGCGGCAGGCCCATCTCCTCGAAATAGAACCCGGTGGTGCACACCACGTGGACGCCGGATTTCTCGCTGATCTCCTTCATCATCGCCGGGTCGCGCCCGAGCTCGATCGGGCACGGATCGACGAAGCTGCGCACCCCATGCGCCTCGCGCAGCTCAACCAGCCGGCGGACGGCCTCGGCGATGAACGCCGCCCGGTCGAACACCGCCAGCGGGTCGAACTCCGCCCCCCCGAACGCGATGAACAGGTGCTCGTGCATCAGCGTGCGCCCGAGGGCCGCGACCGGGATCGGCCCGGTGACGGTATTGACCATGGTTGCCATTGGCGCGCTCTCCCCCGGTGATGCCACCGAGAGTGGCGCCAAAGCGCCGTCTTGGCCAGCGCCGGCGGCCGGTCCCGGCCTGCATGCGGTTGCATGCACACCCAACTGAGCCTAACGAACACAGGTTCATTCGTGACCGGGCGCCGCCAGTGCGGCGCCCGTTGCTGTTTCAAGGAGTTGCCTTTGTCGATTTTCAAGCTCGCCGCGGCCGCGGCCGTGCTCCTGGGCCTCGGTTCCGCCGTGGCGCCCGCCCAGGCCGCGCCCATCGCCCGTGCCGATTTCGGTCCCGGCGAGATCACCTATGATTTCGATATGGCGGCGAACGGCAGCACGACGCCGACGGACGGCGTGCTCACCGTCAGCAACGGCGCCACCACCTTTGTCGGTGCCCCGTTTGGCTTGCTCTCCAACCTCGCCTACCGCGACAACGGCAGTGGCGCGGCAATCCGCTTCAGCTTCGCCGGTGCCGTCTCCGCCGTGGGCGTCGACTTCATCTCGAACAGGTCGGACGTCACGCTGCGGCTCTACGATGCCGGCGATACGCTGCTCGACAGCACGACGATCGGCTGGACGACGTTGCCGCTCGGTCTGGGCTTTGCCTTTCCCACCGGCTTCGTTGGCCTCGATCTGGGCCTCAACGTCATCGCCTATGCCACCATCGACACGGCGGTGACCGGCGATGGCATGTTCCTGGACAACGTGATCTACCAGTCCACGCCCGAGCCGGCCTCGCTGGCGTTGCTGGGCCTGGGCACGCTGGCCCTGGCCGGGTTCCGCCGCCGCACCGCCGCGGGCTGACAGGGGGCGCCGGCACGGGGGGCCGGGGCGCGCTCAGCCGTTGCGCCCCGCCACCTCGTCCAGCACCGGCAGCAGGTAGTCGGCGAACAGCGCCGGGTTTTCCGCGAACGGGAAATGCCCGATCCCGTGCATCGGCACGAACCGCGCGCCGGGGATCTTGGCCGCCGTGGCGGCACTCATCTCCATGGTGCAGGAATAGTCGTACTCGCCGGTCAGCATGAACAGCGGGCATTTCGACGTGTCGATCCGCCCGACGCGCTCGCGCCCGTCCCACTCGCCCGAGTAGAAGTGGATGTCGCCGCGGAACACGCCCGGCCCGCCCTGCGCGTAGTGCCACAGCACCTCGGCGGCGCACTCGGCGGGCGATTGCGGCGCCATCAGCCCATGGATCCATTCCGGCACGAACAGTGCCTGGTTCACCTGCGGATGGAACGACCAGGGCGTTTGCCGGCCCTGGATGTTGTCCGTCGCCTCGCAGGCGATGATGGCGCGGAACGCCTCCGGGTGCCGATAGGCCAGCTCCAGGCAGATCTCGCCCGACAGCGACGCGCCGAGCACGATCGGCCGCTGCAGCCCGGCGGCGGCCACGAAACCCATGATGGTTTCCACGTAGCGATCGGTGGTCATCCGCCAGCTTCCCGGCAGCGCGCCGGCGGGCGGCATGCTGCGCCCGTGCCACGGCAGGTCGAACGGCACCAGGCGGTGCGTGCGGGTGATGCGCTCGTCGGCCATCAGCCGGTGGAACTGCCGCCCGTCGCTGCCGGCGGTGTGCAGGCACAGCACGTCCTGCCCCTCTCCGGCCCATTCATGGAACACGTCGTGGCGAACGCCGCCGATCGCCACCGGCACATACCCGCCCGCCATGCGCGGCACCGGCGTCGCCACGCCTGGCCGCAAACTGTCCGGCACCGGCAGCGCGTGGCCCAGCGTCAGCCACTTGCCCACCTCCAGCACGCGCCGCACCACGTGGCATGTCTGCGCGAAGGCCAGCGCGTCGCCCTCCAGCTTCGCCTCCGGCACCCGCGCCAGCATCGCCAGGATCACATGGTGGTGGCGCGGCGGCACCGGTTCCAGGAACTTCGCCCACACCGAACCCGGCGCGCTGAACGTGAAGGCCGGCGCACCCGCGGCGCCGATCCGCCCGTCGCGAAAGCCGAACCGCGCCTCGTGCGCGTCGCACCGAATGGCGAAATCCACCGCCCACGGCCCGGCGAACGCCGCCAGCACCGCATCCCCCGCACAGGCCGCGCGCCACCGCGCCACGAACCCGTCCCACTCCGCTACAGGCCACATCATCCGACCACGCCCCGTTGAGTTCGACTGCTAGGGGAAGCCAAGCCTGGGCTCTGCCCAGACCCGCCAGGGGCCAAGCCCCTGGACCTTATGCCTTTAGAAAGTGATGGGGATCAAAGGGCCGCCGGCCCTTTGCGGGTCCAGGGCAGAGCCCTGGCCTTGCCTTGGCTTTCTTGGATCAGTACCCGTTCTCAATCCGCCGCGCCCTGTGCCTTGCGGAAGTCGGCCGCCGGATACACGCCCAGGATCCGGGTCTCGCGCGAGAAGAACTGCAGCTCTTCCAGCGCCCGGCGCAGTGCCGGTTGTTCCGGGTGGCCTTCCACGTCGCACAGGAACTGCGTGGCCGCGAAGCTGCCGCCGACCATGTAGCTTTCCAGCTTCGTCATGTTCACGCCGTTGGTCGCGAAGCCGCCCAGCGCCTTGTACAGCGCCGCCGGCACGTTCCTCACCCTGAACACGAACGTCGTCATCAGGTCGGGCGTCGCCGCACTCACCGTGCGCGGCGCGCGCGCCATCACGTAGAACCGAGTGGTGTTGTGCGAGGCGTCCTCGACGTTGCGGCGCAACACCTCCAGCCCGAACAGCTCGGCGGCCAGTTCGGAGGCGATGGCGCAATCCTCGGGGTTGTTCCAGCCGGCCACCTGCTCCGCGGACCCGGCGGTGTCGGCTTCGATCACCGCCTGGAGGTTCAGCTCCTTGAGGATGTTGCGCACCTGCCCCAGCGCCACCGCATGCGAATGGGCCCGCTTCAGTCCGGCGATCGTCGCCCCCTTCGGCGCCAGCAGGCAGTGCTCCACGCGCTGGAACGTCTCGCCGATCACGAACAGTCCGGATTCCGGCAGCAGGATGTGCATGTCCGGCACCCGCCCGGCGAGGGTGTTCTCGGTCGGCATCATCGCCAGGTCCGCCGCCCCGGTCCGCACCGCCTCCATCGCCGCCTGGAAGGATTCGCAGGGCAGGGTGGTCCAGGCCGGATAGGCGTGGCGGCAGGCCAGGTCGGAATAGGCCCCGGGGCGCCCCTGGAACGCGATGGTGCCGGTGGTGGGTGT
>CAMDGX010000105.1 GCA_945897825.1 Asaia bogorensis
AGCTCGCTTTGCTAATGGACCAGGCCGAGCGCGCCGAGCTCGACCTGCCCGAAGCCCTCGCCCGCGCCGCCGAAGCCGAACACGCCGCCCACTGGCAGGTGACACTCGACTTCCTGGAGATCGTCACCCGCGCCTGGCCGGCCTGGCTCGAGGAACAGGGCTTGATGAACCCCGCCGCCCGCCAGGCCGCCCTGCTCTCGGCCCAGGCGGAAGCCTGGACCGCCAACCCGCCCGACCACCCGGTCTGGACCGTCGGCATGCAGGGCGGCATCCCCGCCTCCTTCCGCCTGCTGCGGGCCGTGGCGAACCTGCCGCACGGCCACGTCGTCCTGCCTGGCCTCGACCTCACGATGGACGATGCGGTGTGGGAGGCGCTGGACGACACCCACCCCCAGGCCGGCATGCGCAACCTCCTCGCCGGCCTCGGCGCCCGGCGCGGCGACGTGGCCCTGTGGGACTGCACCCCCACCGGCCCCGATGCCCGCGTCGCCCTGCTCTCCCGCGCCCTGCTGCCGGCCATGGCGCTGGGCCAATGGCGCGCCGGCGGCCTGCCCCCCGATGCGCTGCACGGCCTGTTCCGCCTGGAACCCGCCGACCAGCAGGAGGAAGCAGTCGCGATCGCCATGATCCTGCGCGACGCGCTGGAACACCCCAGCCGCCGCGCCGCCCTGGTGACGCCCGACCGCGCACTCGCCGGCCGCGTCTCGGCGGAGCTGCAGCGCTGGGGCGTGCTGGCCGACGACTCCGCCGGCGAGCCGCTCGCCCACGCCCCGCCCGCGGTGTTCCTGCGCCTGCTCGCCGCCACCGTCGCCGACGATCTCGGCCCGGTCACCCTGCTGTCCCTGCTGAAACACCCCTTCGCCGCCGCCGGCCTCGCCCCCGCCGACTGCCGCGCCGCCGCCCGCGCGCTCGAACGCGCCTGCCTGCGCGGCCCCCGCCCCCCCGGCGGCCTGACCGGCCTGCGCATGGCGCTGGACGACCTGCCGCAAGCCACCCGCGCCCCGCTCACCGACCTGCTCGACCGGCTGGCGCGCTGCCTGGAACCGCTGCTGCGCCTGGCCAACCTGGCCAGCAGCCCTGACACCATGCTCGCCGCCCTGGTCGAGGCCGCCGAGGCCCTGGCCGCCACCGACGAGCGCCCCGGCCCGGCGATCCTCTGGGCGCAGGAGGAAGGCGAGGCGCTCGCGACCGCCCTGGCCGCCGCATTGCCGCACCTGTCGCTGCTGCCCGACCAGCCGCCATCGGTGCTGCCCGGTCTGCTCGATGCGCTGCTGGAGGGCGCCATGGTCCGCACCCGCCGCGTGCTGCGTGGCCGGCAAGGGGCTCAGGCCGGCGAGCATCCGCGGGTGTTCATCTGGGGCCTGCTCGAAGCGCAGCTGCAAAGTGTGGACGTCGTCGTGCTCGGCGGCCTGGTGGAGGGCGTCTGGCCGCCGGCCACCGACCCCGGCCCCTGGCTCAGCCGCCCGATGCGCGCCCGCGCCGGGCTGCCGAGTGCCGAGGAGGCGGTCGGCATCGCCGCGCACGACTTCATGGCCAATGCCTGCGCCGCTCCGGTCGCCGTGCTGTCTTGTCCGCGCCGGCTGGATGGCGCCCCCGCGGTGCCCGCCCGCTGGCTGGTGCGGCTGGATGCGGCGCTGGCGGGGCAGGGGACCCGGCTGCCGCTCCACCCGGCCGCCACCTGGGCGGCGCGGCTGGACCAGCCGGAAACGGTGCAGCGCCTCTCCCCGCCCGCCCCGCGACCGCCGGTGGCGCTGCGGCCGCGCCGCCTGTCGGTGACCGAGATCGCCACCTGGCTCACCGATCCCTATGCCATCTACGCCAAGCACATCCTGCGCCTGCGCCCGCTCGACCCGCTGGAACAGGGCACCGACGCGGCCGACTACGGCACCGTCGTCCATGCCGGCCTGCACCGTTTCCTCGATGCAAATGGCCCGCGCTGGCCCGCCGGTGCGGAGGCGAAACTGCGCGAGGCGATGGATTTCGCGCTCGCCGAGGCGAAGCTGCGGCCCGCCCTGCTGGAATGGTGGCGGCCGCGGCTGTGGCGCATCGCGGAGTGGGTCTGCGAGATCGAGCGCGACCGCCGCAGCCTGCATCCCGTGGCCCATCTCGCCACCGAGGTGAAGGGCAGCTGGCAACTCGCCGTGCCCGGAGGCTTCCTGCTGACCGGCCGCGCCGACCGCATCGAGCGCCGCGCCGATGGCAGGCTGGCCATCCTCGACTACAAGACCGGCGCGCCGCCGAGCCAGACCGACGTGGAGGCCGGCTTCGCGGCGCAGTTGCTGCTGGAGGCGGCGATGGCCGAGGATGGCGCCTTCCCCGAGATTTCAGGCACGGCGGTCGAGCTGGCCTACTGGCACCTCACCGGCGGCTATCGGCCCGGCGAGGTGCGCAAGCTGTTCAAGGGTGATGCGGCGGAGATCGCCGATGCGGTGGCCCATGCCCGCGCGCGGCTGCGCGACCTGGTGGTGGCGTTCGACGACCCGGACCGCGCCTACCTCTCGCAGCCCCATGCCGGGCGGGTGCCGCGCTTCGCCGACTACGCCCAGCTGGCGCGCGTCGCCGAATGGGACTTGGCCGGGGAGGGCGAGGAGGAATGAGCAGCTCCGCCCGCGAGGAGGCCAATCGCTCCCAGCGCATCGCCGCCGACCCCGCCGTCTCGGCCTTCGTCGCCGCCTCCGCCGGCTCGGGCAAGACCAAGCTGCTGACCGACCGGCTGCTGCGGCTGATGCTGGGCACGGCGGAGAGCGCGGGGGCCAACCCCGCGCGCATCCAGTGCCTCACCTTCACCAAGGCCGCCGCCGCCGAGATGGCCGTGCGCCTTCAGCGCCGCCTGGGCGGCTGGGTGACGCTTGGCGACGACGGCCTCGACGCGGAGCTGCGCGCGCTGGAGGTGCCGCCCGGCCCGGCGATGCGCGCCCGCGCCCGCGCGCTGTTCGCCACGGTGCTGGACCTGCCGGGCGGCATGCGCATCGGCACGATCCACGCCTTCTGCCAGTCGCTGCTGCGCCGCTTCCCGCTGGAGGCCGAGCTGTCGCCGCATTTCCGGCTGATGGACGACCCCGACGCGGCGGTCGCGCTGTCCGAGGCGCGCGAGGCGATGCTGTCCGGTGCCTTCGCCGAGGAACGCCGCGCGGCGCTGCGGCAACTGGCCGGGCTGGTGACGACGCTCGACGGGCTGGGCAAGCTGCTGGAGAAGCTGCGCGAACATCCCGACCGGCTGGAGGCGGCGCTGGCGGGCGGAGCCGAGGCGCTGGAGGCGCGGCTGCGGCATCTGCTCGGCGCGCGCGAGCCGGACGAGGTGGCGAAGGCACTCGCCAACGAGTGCGACGCCCGCGCGCTGTCCGCCGCCGCTCGCACCCTGTGTGCTGCGGGCGGCACGATGGCGCCCAAGCTCGGCGAGGGAGTGGCGGGTTGGCTCGGGCTCGATGCCGCGACACGTGCTGAGAGTGGCGCGGAATGGCGCAGGTTGCTGCTGAAGGAGGATGGCCAGCCACGCTCGCGCGAGGGGCTGGTCCGCGGCAAGTTCCTTGTCGACAACCCTGGCGTTCTCGAGGCGCTGGAGGCGGAGCAGGTGCGCATTGTGGCGCTGGACGATGCCGCGCGGGCTTGGCAGGTGGCGGCATTGTCGGCGGCCCTGGCGGGGCTCGCGGGGCCGGTGGCCGAGGCCTATGCGGCGCGCAAGCAGCAGACGGGCATGCTCGACTATGGCGACCTGATCCGCGCCAGCTCGCGCCTGCTGGTCGATCCCGGCGCGGCCTGGGTGCTGTACAAGCTCGACGGCGGCATCGACCACCTGCTGCTGGACGAGGTGCAGGACACCGCGCCCGAGCAGTGGGAGATCGCCGGAAGGCTGAGCGAGGAATTCTTCGCCGGCGAGGGCGTGGCGCGGGAGGGGGCGACGCCGGCGCTGCCGCGCACGGTGTTTGCCGTCGGCGACCGCAAGCAGTCGATCTATTCCTTCCAGGGCGCCGATCCGCGTGCCTTCGAGACCTGGCGCGGCATCCTGCGCCGTCGCGTGGCCGCCGCCGGGCAGCATTGGCGCGACGTGCCGCTGGAGGTGTCGTTCCGGTCCACCACGCCGGTGTTGCAGCTGGTCGATGCGGTGTTCGCCCAGCCGCCGGCGGCCGATGGGGTGGCGACGCCGGGCACGCTGCGCCATGTCGCGGACCGGGCGGGGCATGCGGGCGCCGTCGAGCTGTGGCCGCTGGTGCCGGCGCCGGAGCCGGCCGAGGTGGTGCCGTGGTCGGTGCCGGAGCGCAACCAGGGCAGCGTGAGCGCCATGCAGCGCCTGGCCGACGGGCTGGCGGGGTGGATCGCCTTGCAGACCGGCGGGGGCGTGATGCTGGAGAGCAAGGGGCGACCCCTGGTGCCCGGCGATGTGCTGGTGCTGGTGCGACGGCGCAATGCGTTTGCCCGGGCGCTGGTGCGGGCGCTGAAGGCGCGCGGCGTGCCGGTGGCGGGGCTCGATCGGCTGGTGCTCACCGAGCAGCCGGCGGTGGCCGACCTGCTGGCGCTGTGCGACACGCTGCTGCTGCCGGAGGACGATTTGGCGCTGGCCTGCGTGCTGACGAGCCCGCTGGGCGGGTTGGCCGACGACAGCCTGATGGCGCTGGCGGCCGGGCGGCGCGGCAGCCTGTGGTCCGCCTTGCGCGACCGGGCGGAGGAGCGGGCGGAATGGGCGGCGGCGCGGGAGATGATCGCCACCCTGCTGTCGCGCGTCGACTACGCCACGCCGCATGCGCTGCTGGGCGAGGCGCTGGGGCGGCTGGGCGGGCGGGCGCGACTGTTCGCGCGGCTGGGGCCGGAGGCGGCTGAGCCGGTCGACGAGTTGCTGAACGCGGCGCTGTCCTATGCGCGCAACCATCCGCCCTCCTTGCAGGGCTTCGTGCACTGGCTGCGGCAATCAGGTGCGGAGGTGAAGCGCGAGGCCGAGGGCGCGTCGCATGGCGGGCAGGGGGCGGTGCGGCTGATGACGGTGCATGGCGCCAAGGGGTTGCAGGCGCCGCTGGTCATCCTGCCGGACACCACCGGCCTGCCGCCCGACGACGGCACGGTGTGCTGGGCGGACGACCTGCCGGTGTGGTCGCCGCGGCGGGAGCTACGCTGCCGGGCCGCCGAGGCGTTGCGGCTGGATCGGCGGGCGCGCGAGATGGAGGAGCAGAACCGGCTGCTCTACGTGGCGCTCACGCGCGCCGAGGATCGGCTGGTGGTGTGCGGCCTGGCGGGGCGGCGGGCGCCGTCGGACACGTGCTGGTACCGGCTGGTGGAGCAGGGGTTCGCGCGGCTGGCGGTCCCGGCGGTGCCGTTCGAGGGGATGCCCTGGACGGGCGAGGCGATGCGGATGGAGAGCGCGCAGCTGGTGGCGCCGGATGTCGCCGCCCCGCGCGATGCCGCCGCGGCGCCGCCGGCGTTGCCGGGCTGGGCCGGACAGGCGCCGGCGTGGCAGCCGCTTCCGGTGCCGGTCGAGCCGGCGTTGCCGACGCCGCTGGCGCCGAGTCGGCCGGAGGGGGTGGGGCTGGGCCCGGTGCCGGCCTCGGACTCGCCCTTGGCGGCGCGCGATGCGGCGGGGGCGCGGTTTCGGCGCGGGCAGTTGGCCCATGCGCTGTTGCAGCACCTGCCGGACTTGCCGCCGGCCGGGCGGGAGGCGGCGGCGCGGCGGTTCCTGTCGCGGCCGGGCACCGGGCTCGACGGCGCGGGCGCGGCGGCGCTGGCGCGCGAGGTGCTGGCAATCCTGGTGCATCCGGAGCTCGCGCCGTTGTTCGGCCCCGGCGGGCGGGCGGAGGTGCCGCTGACCGGGGTGGTGGCCGGGCGGGTGGTCGGCGGGCTGGTGGACCGGCTGGTGGTGTTGCCGGACCGGGTGCTGGTGGCGGACTACAAGACCAACCGACAGGCTCCCGCGACGGCCGAAGCCGTGCCGGCGACCTATCTGCGGCAGATGGCGGCCTATCGCGCGGTGCTGCGGGCGATCCATCCGGGCCGGACTGTGGCCTGCGTGCTCGTGTGGACCGCCGGGCCGCGCGTGATGCCGCTTCCCGACTCGCTGCTGGACCGGCATGCTCCGGCCGCCGCGATGGGTTGATATGCGGGGCACGGCGCCCCAATTCGACCGATACCCGAGCTAGAAAGGCACCCGAGATGAGCGAGAACACCAAGCCGGTCACCGACGAAAGCTTCGCCACCGACGTGCTTGGTGCCGAGGGCGTCGTGCTGGTCGATTTCTGGGCGGAGTGGTGCGGGCCCTGCAAGGCGATCGGGCCGGCGCTCGAGGAACTCGGCGCGGAATACAAGGGCAAGCTGACCATCGCCAAGGTGAACATCGACGACAACCCGATGACGCCGAACACCTACGCGGTGCGCGGCATCCCGACGCTGATGCTGTTCAAGGACGGCAAGCCGGTGAACACCCTGGTCGGCGCGCGGCCCAAGAGCGCGCTGAAGCAGTGGATCGACGCGGCGCTCTAGGCTGGTTGAAGCAAGACTCTTCTTTTTCTGAAGAAAAAGAAGCAAAAAGACTTTTCATCCATTGCACCGGGGCTGATTGGTCAGCCTCGGTGCAATGTGTCGAAAGTTTTTTGGTTCTTTTTTTCAAAAAAGAACCGCTTCCTTACCCGTGCCTGAGCACGATCTTGCCGAAATGCGACGCCCCTTCCATGTGCCGGAACGCCGCCTTGGCGTCGGCGAAGGGGAACACGCGGTCGATCACCGGGCGCAGGCGGTGGGCGGCGATGGCGCGGTTCATGTCCTCGAACATCTCGCGCGAGCCCACGTAGATGCCGCGCACCGACAAGGACTTGCGCATGATGCCGGTCGGGTTCACCTCGGCCGCCCCGGTCAGCACCCCGATCAGGCTGATCGAGCCGCCGAGGCGCACGGCGGCGAGCGAGCGGGCGAAGGTGCCGGCGCCGCCGACTTCCACGACCTCGTCGACGCCGGCGCCGCCGGTGAGGGAAACGGCGGCGTCCTGCCATTCCGGGGCGGTGCGGTAGTTGATGCCGTCGCTGGCGCCGAGGGCCAGGGCGCGCGTCAGCTTGTCGTCCGACGAGGACGTGGCGATCACGCGGGCGCCGAACAGGCGGGCGAATTGCAGCGCGAAGATCGACACGCCGCCGGTGCCCTGGACCAGGACGGTTTCGCCGGCGCGGGTGCGGGCGTGTTCGGCCAGGGCGTGCCAGGCCGTCACGGCCGCGCAGGGCAGGGTGGCGGCTTCCTCGTAGGTGAGGTGGGGCGGGATGTGGACCAGGCCCTCGGCTTCGAGCGCCACGTATTCGGCCATCATGCCGTGGACGGCGCCGCCGAGGGCGGAGGCGCTGGCTTCGGGGGTGATGCGCCCTGCGATCCAGCGCTGCATGAAGATGCCGGCGACGCGGTCCCCGGCGGCCACGCGGGTGACGCCGGGGCCGACCTCGATCACCTCGCCGGCGCCGTCGGACAGCGGCACCAGGCCGGGCTGCGGGGCGCCGCGGGCGTAGCGGCCGGAGACGGTCATGAGGTCGCGGAAGTTCAGGCTGGTGGCATGCACGCGCACCAGGGCCTGGCCGGGGCCTGGGCGCGGGGCGTCCTCCTCGGTCAGGGCGAGCGCGTCGATGCCGGGCTGGTGGAGGCGATAGAGCTTCATGGGCGGGACTCGCATTGCGGGTTTGGAGGGGGAAGCTAGGCTGGGTTCTCGCAACCCTCAACCGGAGCCGCCCGCATGCAAGTCAACGACCCCGCCGTGATCGCCGAGGCCCGCGCGACCTTCGACCGCTACGAGGCGGCGCTGATGGCAAACGACACGCCGGTGCTGGACGAGATCTTCTGGGCGGACCCGCGCACGGTGCGGTTCGGAATCACCGAGATTGGCTTCGGGCACGACGCGATCCGGGCGTTTCGCGCGACCGTGGCGAAGTATGCGCCGCGGGTGCAGAAGCGGGTGGAGATCACCAGCTTCGGGCGGGATTTCGCCTGCACGCACCTGGTGTACGAGAGGGTGAACACCGGGGCGATCGGGCGCGAGACCAAGATCATGGTGCGCTTCCCGGATGGGTGGCACGTGGTCTCGGCGCATGTCTCGCTGCTGGCGTCGGGCGACGAGACGAAGAAGAAGGGCTAGTTTTCCAGGCCCGGGCGGGGCCGGACCATCACGCTGCCCGAGGCCTTGGTCATCTCGAAGGCGCCGGTGTCGGCGACGAGGTTGACCAGCTTGGCGTGGCCGTAGTGCTTCGGGTCGAAGTTCGGGCTGATGTCGCGCAGCGCCTTGCCGAGCGGGGAGAGGTGGCGCCAGCCGTTCTGGTGCGGGACCTTCTGGATGGCGCGGCGCAGGAGTTGCGTGGCGGCCTGGCGCAAGGGGGCGGGGTCGTGCGCCGGCTCCTTGGCGGTGGGCGTCGGCAGGTTGGGCGCGGCGGGCGTCGGCAGGCTGGGCGCGGTGGGGATGTCGAGCACCACGAAGCTGCGGCAGGCCTCGCGGAAGCTTTCCGCCGCCTTCGGGCGGCCGAAGCCGAACACGTCGAGCCCGTGTTCGCGGATGCGGGTGGCGAGGCGGGTGAAGTCGCCGTCGCCGGAGACGAGGCAGAAGCCCTCGACCGTGCCGCCGTGCAGCAGGTCCATCGCGTCGATCACCAGGGCGATGTCGGCGGCGTTCTTGCCTGAGGCGACGGTGAATTGCTGGTGGGCGGTCAGCGCGTGGCGGGCGAGCGCGCGGTGCCAGCCCGACAGGCGCGGATCGGAGAAGTCGCCGTAGATGCGGCGCACGATCGGCTCGCCGCGTTCGGCGATGGCGGCGAACAGTTCGTCGGCGATGCGGGCCGGGATGTTTTCGGCGTCGATCAGGACGGCAAGACGGGGGCGCGGTTGAGGCGGCACGACGGTATCCGTTTGTGACATCCGCTAATGGACAGGCGCGCGTTTCAGCTCGGTTTCGATATCCCGTTTACAATCAGTATCAAACCCGCGAGCAGCAGCAGGGCGATCACGATCCTGCGATAATCGTGCTCGCCGAGGCGGGCATACAGGCGCGTGCCGGCCCAGAGCGGCAGCAGCATGGCCGGCACGGCGACGGCGAACAGCTCCAGCTCGCGCTGTCCGACCAGGCCCGCCAAGGCGAAGGCGGACAGCGCGAGAATGTGCATGCAGGTGTTGAAGGCCTGGAACAGCGCGCGCTGGCGTGCCTTGTCCCAGCCGCGCAGCGTCACCCACAGGGTCGGGATCGGGCCGGACAGGCCGCCGATGCCGCCCAGCACGCCACCCATCCAGCCGGCCAGCGCATCGGCGCCGCGGCCCCCGAAGGTGATGCGCGGCAGGCGCGGGACGGCCAGCATCACCGGGCACCAGGTGACCAGGAACAGGCCGAAGCCGAGGCGGAACAGCGGCGCGTCGATCTGCGGCAGCAGCCAGGCGCCGGCCGGCACGCCCAGCGCGCCGCCGGCAATGAACGGCCAGGCGGCCGGCATGCGCAGGCCGCGCCACGTCGTGCGCCCGTTCAGCGCCTGTCCGACCAGCGAGCAGGCGACGACCAGCGGCCCCGCGCTGTCGGGCGGCAGCGTCCAGGCCCAGAAGGCCAGCGCCACCATCCCGAAGGCGAAGCCGCTGAGCCCCTGGACGAAGCCCGCCGCCGCCGCGCCGAGGAGGACGAGAAGCAGCTACTTCACGGAGGAGAAGGCGGTGGGCGAGAGGAACGAGTTCTCGACGTTCCAGTTGATCGGGCCGTCGGCCTCGGTCTCGGCGCGGATGCGCAGCCAGTCGGGGTCGGTGGCGAAGGCGGTCCACTTCTGCTCGCGCTCGGCCAGCGATTCCCAGGCGAGCAGGTAGGTGAGGTCGTTGTTCGATTCGCCGACCAGCGTGGTCCAGAAGCCGGCCTGGCGGATGCCGTGCTTCTCCCACAGCTTCAGCGTGTGGTTCTGGAAGCGCGAGAGCAGCGCGGGCAGGCGGCCGGGCATGGTGCGGTAGATGCGCAGTTCGTAGATCATCGGTTTCCTCCGTTTGGAACGTTCGGGCTTTCCTGCGCCCGTGGCCCCGCTATCGTGCGACGCGCAGGGAGCGCCGGGAAGTCCCCGGCGGCGAAGTCGATGCATGTGGTGGTGATCGGGGCCGGGATCGTGGGGGCCGTCAGCGCGGTGGAACTGCAGCGCGACGGGCATGACGTCACGATCGTGGAGCCGGGGGCGCCGGGGGGCGAGCAGTCGGCCAGCTACGGCAATGGCTGCTGGCTGAGCCCGAGCTCGGTGATCCCGATGTCCGGGCCCGGGCTGTGGCGGAAGGTGCCGGGGTGGCTGGCCGATCCGCTGGGGCCGCTGGCGGTGCGGTGGTCGTATTTCCCGCGCGCGCTGCCGTGGCTGTGGCGGTTCCTGCGCGCCGGGTCGAGCTGGGCGAAGGTGCGCGCGACGGCGCCGGCGATGCGGGCACTGGTGGTGGGCTGCCCGGAGAAGCACCTGGCGCTGGCGGAGGAGGCGGGGGTGGGCCACCTGATCCGCCGCGGCGGGCTGCTGTATCCGTATCCCGACCGGGCGGCGTTCGAGGCGGAGGCGCAAAGCTGGGCGATCCGGCGCGAGCAGGGGATCGAATGGACGGAGCTGAATGCCGACGAGCTGCGCCAGCGCGAGCCGGCGCTGGACCGGCGCTACACGTTCGCGGTGCATGTGCACGAGGGCGGGCACTGCATCGACCCGGGCGCCTATGTGGCCGCCCTGGTGGAGCTGGTGGTGGCGCGCGGCGGCACGCTGCTCCGCGAGAAGGCGGAAGGGCTGGAGATCGAGGACGGGCAGCTGCGCGCCGTGCTGACCAGCGACGGGCCGATCATTTGCGACGCTGCGGTGATCGCTGCAGGCGCCTGGTCGAAGACGCTGGCGGCGCAGGCCGGCGACGAGGTCCCGCTGGAGACCGAGCGCGGCTACCACGCGCTGATCCTGGGCGCCGAAACCGGACCGCGCACGCCGATGATCCCGTCGGACGGCAAGATGTCCAACGTGCGCACGCCGCAGGGCCTGCGCATCGCCGGCCAGGTGGAGATCGCGGGGCTGGAGGCGGCGCCGAACTGGAAGCGCGCCGAGGTGCTGCGCGACTATGCGCTGGCGACCTGGCCCGAGCTGCCGCGCGACCTGCCGGCCGACCGCGTCAAGGTGTGGATGGGACACCGCCCTTCGACGCCCGACAGCCTGCCGGTGATCGGCCCCGCCTCCGGTTGCGCCGACGTGGTGCATGCCTATGGCCACGGGCATATCGGGCTGGCGGCGGGGGCCACGACCGGGCAGCTCGTCGCCGACCTCGTTTCCGGCAAACCTCCCGTGATCGACCCCGCGCCGTATTCGCCCTCCCGCTTCCGCTGACCTGGAGCCTGTTCCGATGGACCTTCCCGCCATTCCGCCCCGCCGCACCGGCACGCTCGCCCGGCCCGGGTCGACGCTGTACTACGAGGTCATGGGCAGCGGCCCGGCGATCGTGTTCGCGCATGGGCTGGGCGGCAACCACATGAGCTGGTGGCAGCAGGTGGCGCATTTCGCGCCGCGCTGGACCTGCGTGACCTTCGCGCATCGCGGCTTCGCGCCCTCGACCGCGATCGAGGGCGGGCCGAACCCGGCCGACTATGCCGATGATCTCGCGGCATTGGTCAGCCATCTCGACCTGCCAGATTTCCGCGTCGTGGGCCAGTCGATGGGCGGCTGGACGGCGATCGAGTATGCGCTGCGCCGGCCGCCGGCGCTGAAGGCGATCGTGCTGGCCGCCACCACCGGGCCGATCGACCCGCGCCGGATGCGCGAGCCGGAGCGAGGAATGCTGGCGGAGTGGTCGGCGTTCGGCGAGATGCTGGTGCCGAAGCTGTGGGAAGCCGGGATGCATCCGGCCTGCGGCGCGCGGATGGCCGCCGAGCAGCCGGCGCTGCACCTGCTGTATCGCCAGATCGACGGCATGAACGCGCACTGGGACAAGGAGGCGCTGCGCCGGCGGCTGATGGAAAGCCGCGTCCGCCCGCCGGAGGACCTGCAGCGCGTGGCCTGCCCGATCCTGTTCGTTCCGAACGACGAGGACGTGGTGATGCCGCCCTTCGCGGCCGACGGCATCGCCGCCGTGGTGCCGGGGGCGCAGGTGGTGCACATCCCCGATGCCGGGCATTCGGGTTACTTCGAGCGGGCGGCGGCGTTCAACCGGATTGTCGAAGGGTTTCTCGAAGGGACGAGATAAGCGGTTCTTTTTTGAAAAAAAGAACCAAAAAACTTTCTGTCCATGGGCGGGGCGCCAGACCTCCCGGCAGCGGCGCAAATGGATGAAAAGTCTTTTTGCTTCTTTTTCTTCAGAAAAAGAAGAATCTTGCCTGCCTTCCTCCACCCCCGCGCCGGGCTACCAGCAGCCATGCGACGCTTGCCTCCGCCGGGCCGCTTCGCCAAGGTGCGCGCCCTGACCGAGGGAGGGATCTCCGCATGAGTGCCACGTCCTGCCGCACCGACGCACCCAGCGCCGCGCGGCTGTTCGCGCCCGGCGGCTGATCCACCGGCTCCTGCGGGGGCCATGCTGTTTCCCTTGACGCAAGGCGGGCCGCCCGGCCCGGATGTTCATGTTCTCCCTTCTGCTCCAGCGCGGCGTCCTGATCCGGGACCTGCGCGAGACCCTTGTCCTGGCCCTGCCGCTGATCGCGGGCCAGGTGGCCCTGTTCGCCCAGCACATGGTCGACGTCCTGCTCGCGGGCCATCTCGGCGCGCGGGCGCTGGCCATCGTCGCCATCGGCACCAATGCCTGGGGCGTGGCGATGATGGGCATCTTCGGCGTGATGATGGCGCTGACCCCGGGCGTGGCGCAGCTCGACGGCGCCGGGCGGCGCGGCGAGGTGGTCGGGTTGTTCCGCCAGGCGGTGTGGCTGGCGCTCGGGCTTGGCGTGGTGATGCAGCAAGCGGCGTGGTGGGGCGCGCCGCTGGTGATCGGGCTGATCGGCATCGACGCCGACCTTGCCGCCGAGACGGTGGCGTTCATGCGCGTGCTGAGCTTCAACGCCCCGGCGCTGGCGCTGTTCTGCGCCTGCCGAGGGCTGACCGACGGCGTCTCGCGCCCGCGCGTCAGCCTGGGGTTCGGCGTGCTGGCGCTGGCGGTGCTGGCGCCGCTCGGCTGGGCGATGATGTATGGGCGGCTCGGCTTCCCGGCGATGGGCGCGATGGGCTGCGCCTATGCGAACCTGGTGGCGATGTGGGTGGCGGCGCTGGCCTATCTCGGCTTCGTGCGCTTCAGCCCGGTCACGCGCGACCTCGGCTGGGGGCTGGGCGGCATCGCGCCGCGCGGGCGGGCGATCCTGGCGCTGCTGCGCGTGGGCGTGCCGATCGCGGTGAGCGTCATGCTGGAGGCCGGGGTGTTCGCCGGTGCGGCGCTGGTGATCGCCAGCTTCGGCGAGGTCGCGGCCGGCAGCCACCAGATCGCGCTGAACGTCGCCGGGCTCAGCTTCATGATCCCGCTCGGCCTGTCGATGGCGGTGACGGTGCGGGTCGGCAACGCGATCGGCCGCGGCGACGTGGCGGGCATGCGCCGGGCCGGGATGGTCGGCATCTCGGCGGCGCTGGTGACGCAGTCGGTGCCGGCCGTGCTGATGCTGCTGGTGCCGGTGCAGATCGCTTCGCTCTACACCTCCGACCCCGCGCTGATCGCCGGCGCCGCGTCGCTGCTGTTGCTTGCCGCGCTGTTCCAGCTGTCGGACGGGGTGCAGGTCGCGGCGATGGGCGCCTTGCGCGGGCTGAAGGACACGCGGGTGCCGATGTTCATCGCGGCACTGTCGTATTGGGGCGTGGGGATGCCGGCGGGCTGGCTGCTGTGCTTCCAGGCCGGGCTGGGCATCGCCGGGATGTGGTACGGGCTGATCGTCGGGCTGACCTGCGCCGCGCTGCTGTTGACGCTGCGCTTCCACCTGCACACCCGGCTCCGGGTGGCGGCCCTGGCCATGGCGGGATAGGGTGCGGCCCGACATCGCAAGAGGGCCTGACCACGTGACGATCATCGCCATCCGCCACGGCGGCGCCAATGCCGTGGCGGACTACCAGCCGCATTTCGCCGAATTTGCCCCGCACGTGCAGGTGCGCCTCTGGGACGACCCGGACCTCGACCTCGCAGCCGTGGACTACGCCCTGGTGTGGGGGCGCGACCCGGGGCGGCTGGCGCGGATGGTCAACCTCAAGGCGATCTTCAGCCCCGGCGCCGGGGTGGAGCACATCGTCAACGACCCGACCTGGCCGGTGCATATCCCGCTGGTGCGCATGTTCACCGACGGGTTCGCGCGGCGCATGGGCGAATACGCGATCCTCGGCGCGCTGGCGCTGATGAAGGACCTCCCGCGCAACATCGCCGGGCAGCAGGCACAGCGCTGGGATCAGTTCGACCCGGAGCCGATCGCGCCGGACGTGCGCGCGGGCATCCTGGGCCTGGGCAACCTCGGCAGCGCGACGGCGGGCATGATGCGGGCGTTCGGCTTCCCGGTCGCGGGCTGGTCGGCCAGCCGCAAGTCGATCGAAGGGGTGGAGAGCTTCGCGGGGATGGCGGAGCTGCCGGCCTTCCTGGCGCGCACCGACATGCTGGTGATGATGCTGCCGGATACCGCGGCGACCAAAGGCATCATGAACGCCGAAACGCTGGCGATGCTGCCGAAGGGCGCGGGCGTGGTGAATGCTGGGCGCGGGCCGCAGCTGGTGCTGGCCGACCTGATTGCCGCATTGGATTCAGGCCACCTGCACGGCGCATTCCTCGACGTGTTCGACCCCGAGCCGCCGCCGCCGGAACATCCGGTGTGGCGCCACAAGCGCATCATCATGACCCCGCACAACGCCGCCTTCGACACGCGGCGCGAACGGGCCCGCTACGTCGCGAACGCCATCCTCGCGCACGGGCGCGGCGAGCCGCTGCCGAACCTCTACCAGCCCGCCCGCGGCTACTGATCCACCAAGGACCGAGACGATGAGCTACGCCGACATCCTGATCACCAACGGGCGCATCTGGCGCGGCCTGCGCGAGGGCTTTGCCGAGGCGGTGGCGATCCATGCCGGCCGCGTCGTCGCCGCAGGGGCGCGCGACGCCGTGGCGGCGCTGGCCGGGCCCGGCACGACGCGCATCGACCTGGCCGGGCGGCTGGCGGTGCCGGCGTTCAACGACAGCCACCAGCATCTGCTGCCGATGGGCCTCGGCATGGGGCAGGTGAACCTGCGTGCGCCGGACGTCAGTTCGCTCGACCTGCTGCTGGGCCGCATCCGCGAGGCCGCGCGCACGACCCCGCCCGGCGGCTGGATCGTCGGGCGCGGCTGGGACGACACCGAGCTGCGCGAGAACCGCTACCCGACCGCCGACGAGCTGGAATCCGCCGCCCCCGGCCACCCCGTACTCGCCGTGCGCACCTGCGGCCACGCGGCGGTGGCCAGCCGCACCGCCCTCGCCCTCGCCGGCATCACCGACGACACGCCCGACCCCGCCGGCGGCGCCATCGAACGGCGCGAAGGCCGCCCCAACGGCGTGCTGCACGAAAGTGCGATTCGCCTCGTCCGCGCCCACATCGCCAAGCCGACCGACGCGCAGCTGGTCGACGCGATCGAGCGGGCAGGGCGGCACATGCTCTCCCAAGGCTTCACCGCCGTGATGGACGCCAATGTCGGCATGGTCGCCGGCATTCGCGAGGTCGACGCCTATCACGCGGCCCAGGCGGCCGGTCGCCTGCCGGTCCGGGTCTGGGGCTGCCTCGCCGGCAACCCCGACGGCATCGCCGACGAGGTCTGGGCGCGCGGCATCCGCCCGATGGACGGCGACGACATGCTCCGCTGGGGCGCCATGAAGGTGTTCGCGGACGGCTCGGCCGGCGGGCGCACCGCGGCGATGAGCCAGCCCTACGCCCCGCACGGCAACGAGCCCCCGGGCACCGGTATGTTCATCTTCCCGCACGAGGTGTTCCACGGCCTGCTCGCCAAGTATCACGCCCAGGGCTGGCAGCTTGCCATCCACGCCATCGGCGACGCCGGCATCGAGACCACGCTTCGCGGCTTCGAGGCGATGGACACCGCTTCCCATCCACTCGCCGGCCGCCGCCACCGCATCGAGCATTGCGAGTTCGTCCGCCCCGACCAGATCGCCCGCATGGCCGCGCGCGGCGTCGAGGCGGTGCCGCAGATGATCTTCATGCACGAGTTCGGCGACATGTATGTCCAGAACCTCGGCCGCCCGCGCGCCGAGGCCGCCAACCCGATGCGCGCCTGGATCGAGGCCGGCATGCACCCCGCCGCCGGATCGGACGCGCCGGTCTCCGAAACCGACGCGATGCCGAACATCCACGCCATGGTCACGCGCAGCACCCGCCACGGCACCGTGCTCGGGCCCGACCAGGCGGTCAGCTTGGCCGAGGCGATGCACGCCTTCACCTGGGCCGGCGCCTACACCCAGTTCGCCGAGGCGGCGCGGGGCCGCCTGGTCCCCGGCCAGCTGGCCGACATCGCCATCCTCTCGCGCGACATCTTCGCGCTGGAGCCGTCCGAGCTGCTCTTGGTGCGTGCCGACATGACGCTGCGCGGCGGCGAGGTGGTGTTCGACCGGCACGGCTGAGCGCGGTCAGATCCACCCCACCGCCTGCGCGAGCTGAAGCGCGGCCAGGGCGCAGATCAGCACGCCCACCACGGTCATGAGCATGCGCGGCCGCGCCCAGCGCACGACATAGGCCCCCAGCGGGGCCGCCAGCACGCCGCCGATCACCAGCCCCAGGATCTCCTCCAGGTGGTTCAGCCCCAGCTCCAGCAGGAACGCGGTGCTGACCGCCACCGCCACGAAGAACTCCGCGGCGTTGACCGAACCGATCACCCGCCGCGGCGCCTCCCCGCTGCCCATCAGCGTGGAGGTGACGATCGA
>CAMDGX010000106.1 GCA_945897825.1 Asaia bogorensis
AGGTCGAAGGCGAGGTCGAGCAGGGCGCGATCGTTCATCCGGACACCCTTACAGCCTGCGCGCTGTCTGGCCAATTGCCGCGCGGCTGCTACAGTCCGTCGCACACCCATTGCCGCACCGGAGCGTTCGCCATGCTGGACATCGCCTTCGCCAAGCCTGCGCTGCCCAAGAGCGGCGCGCTCGTCCTGCTGCTGGAGGAGGGGGCGACCGCAGGTTCGCCCACCGGGGCACTGCTGGCCGCCGCCGACGAGGCGACCGGGGGCGCGGTCGGCCGCGCGCTGGCGGTGGCCGAGTTCAAGGGCAAGCGCGGCCAGACGACGACCATCCTGGCGCCGGGCGCCGGGCTGAGCCGGGTGGTGGCGGTCGGGCTGGGCAAGGTCGAGGGTATCGAGGCGCGCCACCTGGAGGATGCCGGGGGCCATGCCGCCGCCGCCCTGGCGCGCGAGGCGGCGGCGAGCGTTTCGGCGGTGGGGCTGAGCGGGGCGCAGGCGGCGCATGTGGCGATGGGCCTCGCGCTGCGCGGCTATCGCTTCGACCGCTACCGCACGACGGAGAAGGCCGAGGACAAGCCGAAGCTGGCCAAGGCAACCGTGCTGACCGGCGAGGTGCCCAAGGCGCGCGACGGCTGGGCCGACCTCAAGGCGGTGGCCGAGGGCGTGTTCCTGTCGCGCGACCTGGTCAGCGAGCCGGCCAATGTGCTGAACCCGGCCGAGATGGCCGAGCGCTGCCGCAAGCTGGAGGCGCTGGGGCTGAAGGTGGAGGTGTTCGGGCCGAAGGAGATGACCAAGCTCGGCTTCGGCGCGCTGATGGGGGTTGCCATGGGCAGCGCCAACGAGCCGCGCATGGTGGTGATGACCTGGAACGGCGCATCCGGCGGCGGCACCGGCAAGGGCAAGGCCAAGGCCGCGGCCAAGCCGCTGGCGTTCATCGGCAAGGGTGTCACCTTCGACACCGGCGGCATCTCGATCAAGCCGGCCGGCGGGATGGAGGACATGAAGTGGGACATGGGCGGCGCCGGCACGGTGATCGGGCTCATGGCGGCCCTGGCGGGTCGCAAGGCGAAGGTCGATGCCATTGGCCTGGTCGGGCTGGTGGAGAACATGCCGTCCGGCACGGCGCAGCGGCCCGGGGACGTGGTTAAGACCTATTCCGGGCAGACGGTTGAGGTGATCAACACCGATGCCGAGGGGCGGCTCGTGCTAGCCGACGTGCTTTGGTACTGCCAGCAGAAATACGATCCGCGCTTCATGATCGACCTCGCGACGCTGACCGGGGCGATCATCGTCGCACTCGGGCATGAGTATGCCGGGTTCTTCAGCAACGACGACGCGCTGTCGGCGCAGCTGGCCGCCGCCGGCGAGGCGACCGGCGAGAAGGTGTGGCGGATGCCGCTGGCCGATGCCTACGACAAGCAGATCAAGAGCGACATCGCCGACATGAAGAACGTCGGCGGGCGGCCGGGCGGGGCGATCACCGCGGCGCAGTTCATCCAGCGCTTCGTCAACGGCAAGCCGTGGATCCACATGGACGTGGCCGGGACGGTGTGGTCGGGCAAGGATGCGCCGACGGTGCCGAAGGGGGCGACGGCGTTCGGCGTGCGGCTGCTCGACCGGCTGGTGGCGGAAAACTTCGAGGGCTGACGCGGGACGGCGGCGATGCTGGAGGTTCGGGTCGGGCGCACGGCCCCCGCCGCGACGGCCACGGCGCTGCCGGTGGGTGCGGCGGCGGCGCTGCCGGAGGCGTTGCGCACCGCCGCGGCGGCTGACGGCTTCACCGGCGCGGCCGGCACGCGCTGCGACATCCTGACCGGCCAGGGGCGCATGCTGCTGGTCGGGCTGGGAAGTGGCAGCGGCGAGGAAGCGTTGCGCCAAGCGGGGGCGCAGGCGGCCTCGGCGCTGATCGGGGTGGCGCATGTGGCGCTCGATGCCCATGGGCTGTCGCCGCAGGAAGCCGCCGCCTTCGCCGCGGGGGCTTGCCTGCGGGCCTGGCGGTTCGAGCGGCTGCGGACGCGTGCGGAGGAGGGGGCGCCCAGACTGGCCGCCATCGACCTGCTGACCGACACGCCCGATTCGGTGGAGGCGGCCTGGCGCGTCGCCTCGGCCGGAGTGCGCGGGGCGTTGTTCGCGCGCGACCTGGTGGCAGAGCCGGGCAATGAGCTGACGCCGGAGGAATTCGCCGCCCGGCTGCAGCCGCTGGCGCGGCATGGCATCGCGATCGGGGTGCTGGGCAAGGCCGAGCTGGAACGGCAGGGGCTCGGCGCGCTGCTGGCGGTCGGCCAAGGGTCGGCGCATCCGCCGCTGATGGCGGTGCTGCGCTGGAAGGGGCGGATCAAGGCGCCGCCGGTGGCCTTCGTCGGCAAGGGAATCACCTTCGACACCGGCGGGATCTGCATCAAGCCGGCCGAGGGGATGGAGCACATGCGCGGCGACATGGCCGGGGCCGCCGCCGCCGCGGGGGCGATCCTGGCGCTGGCGCTGCGCAACTCGCCGGCGCCGGCCATCGCCGTGCTGCCAATCGCCGAGAACGCGACCGGGGCGGCGAGCTACCGGCCCGGGGATGTGCTGCGCAGCTTCTCCGGCAAGACCATCGAGGTGGTCGACACTGACGCCGAGGGCCGGCTGATCCTCGCCGACGCGCTGGCCTGGACGGCACGGCAGCACAAGCCGCGCGCGATGATCGACCTCGCGACGCTCACCGGCAGCATCGTCACGGCGCTTGGCCACCACCACGCCGGGCTGTTCGACAATGACGCGGCGTTGGCCGCCAAGGTCGTCGCGGCGGGGCGGGAGGCGGGCGAGCCGGTCTGGCGCATGCCGATCGGCGAGAGCCACCGCCGCGACCTCGATTCGGCGATCGCGGACATCCGGCACTGCCTGTCGGGGCGGATGCTGCCGGATGCCTGCCATGCCGCCGCCTTCCTGCGCGAGTTCACCGGCGGCGTGCCTTGGGCGCATCTCGATATCGCGGGCGTTGCCAACCGGGCCGGCGCCGATCCGTTGCACGCCGTCGGGCCCAGCGGGTTCGGCGTGCGCCTGCTGGACCGGCTGGTGGCGACCTGCTTCGAAACGGCGTGAGCATGGCGGAAATCAGGTTCTACCACCTGACGCGCACCGGCCCGGAGCAGACGCTGCCGCAACTGCTCGGGCGCACGCTGGAGGCCGGGGAACGGGCCGTCGTGCGCTGCGGCAGCGCGGAGCGGCTGGCGGCGCTCGATACCGCGCTGTGGCTGTGCGAGGCGCCGGCCTGGCTGCCGCATGGCACCCCGGCCAGCGGGGACGCCGACCTGCAGCCGATCTGGCTCACCACCGAGGACGAGGCGCCCAACGGCGCGCGCTACCTGTTCCTGGTCGACGGCGCGGACAGCGCGCGCATCGGGGACTACGCGCGGGTGTTCGACCTGTTCGACGGCAATGACGAGGCGCAGGTGGCCCAGGCCCGCCTGCGTTGGCGGGACAGCAAGGCGGCGGGGCACGAAATCAGCTACTGGCAGCAGACGGCGCGGGGGTGGGAGAGGAAAGGCTAGGAAGTAAGGTCTTCTTTTTGTGAACAAAAAGAAGCAAAAAAACTTTTTCCATTTGCCAATGGCGGGTGCAGGGGATGCACGGCCGGCGACGCTTGGAGTGGATGAAGTTTTTTTGGTTCTTTTTGTTCACAAAAAGAACACTTCCTTCCTTACGCCGCCAGGGTCGTCGTCGCGTCGAGCCCCATCACCTGCGCCAGCCGGTCCAGGCGCCGTGTGACGCTTTCGCCCGCGAAGACGCCGCTGCCTTCGGCGAGCACCAGCGTCAGCCGCTGGCCGGGTGCCAGGCGGGTGCCGGCCAGCAGCTGCGCGGTTCCGGCCGACAGGGTGTAGGCCAGCCGCAGCGCGACGCCGAGGACGATGGCGCGGCGCACCGTTTCCGGCGCCAGGAGTTGCTGCGCGGGGCGGAGGAAGGGCGCGTCTGGCTCGGCCTCGTAGCGCAGGGCCAGGGCGAGGCCCAGGAAGGCGCGGGCCTGGTGGTCGAGCCCGATGCCGGGTTGGCGCAGGATGCGCAGGAATGCCTGCTCGGCACGGTATTCCGGGTGGTCGCGGCTGCCGATGTCGCTCATGAGGCAGGCGGCGGTGCGCAGGCGCAGGGCCTCGCCGGATTCGCCGGGGAACAGCGGGTCCGTCCAGCGGCGCAGCGCGGCCGGCAGGGCAGTGTCGCGGGAGAAGCGGCGGGCGTAGTCCTGGGCGGCGGCGAGCAGCGGGTCTTGCGCGCGCTGCTCGGGCGGGATGAGGCCCATGTACCAGCCCTCGCGCAGGCCGTTGGCGCTGAAGATCACCCGCCGGACCCCGGAGATGCGCAGCACCCGGCGCAGGACGACGGCGGCGAAGGGCAGGTCGTCCACCCGGCGGCGCGGGATGCCGGGCAGGCGTTCGAGCTGGCGGCGGCTGGCCGTGGCGACGAGGCCGGCGAGGTCGCGCGCCTCCTCCCGGCTGATCGTGTAGTGGTGCAGCAGGGCGAGGGGGTAGCCGGTCTGGGCGATGTGGATGCGGGCCAGGGCGCGCCAGGCGCCGCCCACGGCGTAGAGGTCGCGCCCGGCCATCTCCGGCAGCCAGGGCTCGGCGGCGAGGTCGGCCTCGGCGATGGCGCGCGCGCGCACCGGATCGCCACCGGCGCGCTCGGCCAGGCGGATCACGCCGAGGCGCAGGGTGCGCGCGGTGGTGTGGCGGCCCTGGTCGAGGCGGACCAGCTCGAGCGAGCCGCCGCCGATATCGGCCAGCAGGCCGTGGGCGTCGGGGATGCCGCACAGCAGCCCGGCGGCGGACAGCTTTGCCTCCTGCTCGCCGGTCAGCACGGTGATCGGCACGCCGGGCAGGCGGGCGCGCAGCAGGTCGATGAACTGGGGGCCGTTGATCGCGTCGCGGACCGCCGCCGTGGCCAGCACCTCGAACGGGTCGGCGTGCATGGCGCGCGCGACGGCGGCGTAGCGGTTCATGACGGTGAGCGCCTGGGCGGTGCCCTCGTCGTTCAGCCGGCCGGAGGATTGCAGGCCGCGGCCGAGGCGCAGCACTGCCTTCTCGTTGAAGATCGGCACGGGGTTGCGCGTGTCACCCTCGAACACCACGAGGCGGACGGAGTTGGAGCCGAGGTCGACCACGGCGCGGCGGCGCGGGTCATGCGTGCGGGTGGCCGCGTCCGGGAGCATGAGCGAATCCACGGTCAGTCCTGCAGCAGCCGGTCGGCACGGCGGGCGGGCGTGCCTGGCGAGGCGACGGCGGGGCCGTGCAGCGCCGAGCCGCGCCCGGACAGGGAGGGGTTGGTCATGAAGTAGTCATGCGCCGAGATGCGTTTCTTACCGGTCCCGGCCGGGACGCGGCGCCACACGCCGTGGGCGTCCAACTCCCAGGACTGCATGGTGTCGCGCAGGTTGACCACCATGATCTGGTCCAGCACCTGGGCGTGCACGGTGGGGTTCAGGATCGGCACGAAGCTTTCCACGCGCCACTCCATGTTCCGCGTCATCCAGTCGGCGGAGCTGATGTAGACCCGCGCGTGCCGGCTGGGAAGCGCATGGCCGTTGCCGAAGACACAGATGCGGCTGTGTTCGAGGAAGCGGCCCACGATCGACTTCACCTTGATGTTCTCCGACAGCCCGGGCACGCCGGGCCGCAGGCAGCATATGCCGCGAACCACTGCGGAAATCTTCACGCCGGCGCGCGAGGCCTCGTAGAGCTTGTCGATCAGGCGGTCGTCGACCAGCGAGTTCATCTTGAGCCAGATGGTGGCCGGCCGGCCCTCGCGCGCGAACATGATCTCGCGGTCGATCAGCTCGCAGATCACGCTGCGCGTGGTCAGCGGGCTGAAGGCCAGCGCGTCCATCCGCTCCGGGCGGGCATAGCCGGTCATGTAGTTGAACAGGCGGGCGGCATCGCGCGTCATGTCGGCGTCGCAGGTGAAGAACGACAGGTCGGTGTAGATGCGCGCGGTGATCGGGTGGTAGTTGCCGGTGCCGAAATGCGCGTAGCTGCGCATGGTGTGGCCCTCGCGGCGGACCACGAGGCTGATCTTGGCGTGGGTCTTCAGCTCGGTGAAGCCATAGACCACCTGCACGCCGGCGGCCTCCAGCGTGCGGGCGAGGCGGATGTTGGCCTCCTCGTCGAAGCGCGCGCGCAGCTCCACCATGGCGGTGACCGACTTGCCGGCCTCGGCCGCCTCGATCAGCGCCTTGACGATCGGGCTGTCGCGGCTGGTGCGGTAGAGCGTCTGCTTCACCGCGACCACGGCGGGGTCCTGCGCGGCCTGGCGGAGGAACTGCACCACCACGTCGAAGCTCTCGAACGGGTGGTGGACGATGATGTCCTTGGCGCGGATGGCCGCGAAGCAGTCCCCGGCGAAGTCGCGGATGCGCTCGGGGAAGCGCGGCGTGTAGGGCGGGAACAGCAGGTCGGGCCGGTCGTCGACGATCAGCTGGCTGACATCGGCCAGGCCCAGGATGCCCGCGTGGAGATGGACCTCCTGGGCGGCGGCATCCAGCTCGTCGATCACCAGCTGGCGCAGGTCGGCGGGCATGCCGGCATTGACCGAGAGGTGGATGGCAACGCCGCGGCGGCGGCGCTTCAGGGCGGTTTCGTAGGAGCGGACGAGATCCTCCGCCTCCTCCTCGAACTCCACGTCGGTGTCGCGGATGAGGCGGAACATGCCCTCGCCGGTGACGCGGAAGCCGGGGAAGATGCGGTCGAGGAACAGGGCGACCAGCTGCTCCAGCATGATGAAGCGGATCGGGGCCGCCGATCCCGCCGGGCCCTCGCTTGGCCCCTGGGACGGCAGGCGGATGAAGCGCTCGATCAGCGAGGGCAGCGGCACCAGGGCGCGCATGAAGCTGCCGTCGTCGTCGCGCGCCAGACGCAGCACCATCACCAGCCCCATGTTGGGGATGAAGGGGAAGGGGTGCGCCGGGTCGATGGCCAGGGGGGTCAGGACAGGGAAGACCCGCTCCATGAACCAGGAATCGAGCCACATCCGCTCGCCGTCGGCGAGGGTCGCGGGGTCGCTGAGCACGATCCCGGCCGCGGCCAGCGCGCCGCGCAGCTGGTGCCAGACCTGGAGCTGCTCGGCCATCAGCCGCTCGGCCCGCGCCTCGACCTCCACCAGCTGCTGGGCGGGGGTGCGGCCGTCGGGCGAGGGGGTGGTGACGCCGGCCTTGGCCTGGCCGATCAGGCCGGCGACGCGGACGGAGTAGAACTCGTCGAGGTTGGCCGCACTGATCGAGACGAAGCGCAGCCGTTCCAGCAGCGGGTGGCGGGCGTTCTCCGCCTCCTCCAGCACGCGGTGGTTGAAGTCCAGCCAGGACAGCTCGCGGTTGATGAAGCGGTCCGGGCGGGCGGCGATCGCGTCGGCATGCGGCGTCGGTGGCGGCACGGCCAGATCGGCGGTCATCACGGGGCTCCCGCAGGAAGATCGCGCATCATGGCGGGCATCCTACAGGAGACCCTGCGCGGGCGGCGAGCCGGGCGGACCCCGTGTTGCGAAATCTTCATCGGCGGGGGCGGTGTCCGGCTCCTCCGGCAGGTCGGCGAGCAGGTCGGGCAGGACCTGGCGGGCCAGCGCGGGGGCGATGGCGGTGCCGAGCACCTGGGCGGCGTGGTCCAGCCGGGCGACCGCCGTGGCGATGGCGGCATGGGTGCGCGGCAGGCGCGCGAGCAGCCAGGCCAGCGTGGGCTCGGCAACGCGCAGCTGCCGCTCGGCCAGCAGGCCGGCGAGGAGCGCGTGAAGCAGTTCATCCTCCGGCGCCTCGATTGCCACCGCGGTGATGGCGCGCAGCCGGCTGGCGAGGTCCGCCAGCGCCACATCCCAGCGCGCCGGGGCGGCAGGGGCGGCGAGCAGCACCGGGTGGCCGGCCTCCTGCGCCGCGTTCAGGACATGCAGCAGCGCGCGCTGCGGGGCGCGGTGGGCGTCGTCGATCGCCAGCGGTCCGGCGGGCGGGGCGAAGCGCAGCTCCGGCCCATGCGCGACGGTCGCGTCGATCCGCCCCGCCCATTCGGCCACCAGGCGCGACTTGCCGCAGCCGCGCGGCCCCCACAGCGCAAGCCGGCCTTGCGGCCAGCTGGCGGTGCGCGCGAGCCAGGCGCGTGCGGCGGCGTTGGAGGGCGCGGCGATCAGCGGTGCGGCGCCGCCGCGGCGCACCGGGGCGAAGGGCAGCGCCATCTGGGCGAGGGCGGCGCTCATGCGGCCGGTCCTTGGGCCGGCGGTCCTTGGGGTGGCGGTCCTTGGGGGGGGTCGAGGTACAGCGGGCTCTCCAGGTAGCGCCGCAGCCAGAACCGACAGAGCACGCCGATCGTTGCCGCCACCGGCACCGCGAGCAGCACGCCAAGGAAGCCGAACGCCGCCCCACCGGCGAACAGCGCGAACAGCACCCACACCGCGTGCAGTTCCACGCGGTCGCCGAGGAAGCGGGGATAGATGACGTAGTTCTCCAGGATGTTGCCCGCCACGAAGACCGCCAGCACCAGCAGCACCCCGGTCCATGTCGGGAACTGGGCCATCGCCAGGCCGATGCCCACGACCAGCCCTGTGATGGTGCCGACATAGGGGATGAACGACAGCGCGCCGGCGATCATGCCCACGATCAGCGCCAGGTCGAGCCCGACCGCCGACAGCATCGTGGCATAGAAGATCGTCAGCGCCATGCTGCACATCGCCTGCCCGCGTAGCCAGGCCGCCAGGATCCGGTCCACCTCGCGCGCCTGGGCGCTCAGGATCGCGGCATAGCGGCGCGGCAGCCACGACTCGACCTGCCCGATCACCCGCGGCCAGTCCCGCAGCAGGTAGAACGCCACGATCGGCGTCACGACCAGCAGCGTCAGCACGTTGAACAGCGCGAAGCCGCCGCCGATCAGCCGCGTCGTCGCGGTCACCAGGAAGGCCAGCACGGTGCCCGTCTGGCTGGCGACCAGCGCGCGCAGCCGTTCGTCCACGAATTCCGGTCCGAGCTGGTCCTGGAGGTTCACCAGCAGCGAATCCGCAGCCTCGCGCGCCAGGGCCACGTAGGTCGGCAACCGCGCGATCAGCATGCCCAGCTGCGCCAGGAACAGCGGGTAGAGCAGCAGCACGAACAGCAGCACGAACACCAGCAGGGCGGCCAGCAGCACCACGGCGCCAAGCCCGCGCGGCAACCCCAGCCGCGCCAGCCGGCTGGCCAGGGGGTCGAGGAAATAGGCGATCCCGGCCGCCACGACGAACGGCAGCAGGATGGAGGCGAACAGCTGCAGCGCAAGCCAGCCCGCCACCAGCAGCCCGGCCAGCAATGCGAGGCGCTGGCCGCGGGTGGCGCCCAGCGGCGGCGGGTCGGGCGGTCGGGGCGGGATCATCGGCCGCGCGCCATCAGCCACACATAGGCGCCCAGCGAGGCGAGCGTGCTGGCCGACACGGTGGCGAGCAGCGCGGCGTCGAGCACCGGCCAGTCCAGGTGCAGCCCCTCGGCCAGCAGCGTGACGGCGACCACCACGATCTGCACCACCGTGTTCAGCTTGGAGATCGGCAAGGGGCGGATCGCCACCGGCTGGCCGAGTACCGACAGCAGCAGCACGCCGCCCACGATCACCACGTCGCGGAACACCACCAGGATGGCCAGCCAGTCCGGCAAGACATGCACCACGGCCAGGGTCACGAACATGCTGACCAGCAGCGCCTTGTCGGCCACCGGGTCGATCATGGCGCCCAGCCGCGTGGGGCCGTTGCGGCGCGCCAGCCAGCCATCCAGCGCATCGGACAAGCCGGCGGCGATGAACAGCCAGAAGGCGGCAAGGAACTGGCCGCGCAGCACCAGCCACACGGCCACCGGCACGGCGCAGAGGCGCAGGAACGTGACCAGGTTGGCCACGGTGAAGGTGGCCGAGCCCAGCGCCGGGGGGGTCTTGGTGCCGTCTGGCATGGGGGCGAGTATAGCGGTGCCCCGGCGCGGGAGGCCAGAAACACGGCAGGGCTGGCCCCGGCATCAGTTGCGCGGGGCACCGGCGCATGGTTGTTTCCGCCGCATCCAGACCGGAGAGCCGCATGACCAGCATGACCTATCGCGCGGCCGGCGTTGACATCGACGCGGGCGACGCCCTGGTGGAACGGATCAAGCCGCTGGCGCGGTCCACCCACCGCACGGGGGTGATGGGCGGGCTGGGCGGCTTCGGCGCGCTGTTCGACCTGAAGGCCGCCGGCTACACCGACCCGGTGCTGGTCTCCTCGACCGACGGGGTGGGCACCAAGCTGCGCATCGCCATCGACACCGGCATCCACGATTACGTCGGCATCGACCTCGTGGCGATGTGCGTAAACGACCTGGTGGTGCAGGGCGCGGAGCCGCTGTTCTTCCTCGACTATTTCGCCACCGGCAAGCTGGAGGTGGAGGCCGCCGCACGCGTGATCGCCGGCATCGCCGAGGGCTGCCGGCTGGCCGGCTGCGCGCTGGTCGGCGGCGAGACGGCGGAGATGCCGGGCATGTACGGCAGCGGCGACTACGATCTCGCCGGCTTCTCCGTGGGCGCGGCAGAGCGGGGCAACCTGCTGCCGCAGGGCGTCGCGCCGGGCGACACAATCCTGGGCCTGGCGAGCAGCGGCGTGCATTCCAACGGCTTCTCGCTGGTGCGGCGCATCGTGGAGGCGGGCAATGCCGGCTGGGCCGCGCCCTCGCCGTTCGGCGGCGGCACGCTGGGCGACGCGTTGCTGGCGCCGACGAAAATCTATGTCAAGTCGTTGATGGCGCTGCATCGCGCGGGGTTGCTGAAGGCGGCGGCCCACATCACCGGCGGGGGACTGCCGGGCAACCTGCCGCGCGTGCTGCCGGCCGGAACCCGTGCGGTGGTCGATGCCGGCGCGTGGACGCTGCCGCCGGTGTTCCGCTGGCTGGCGCGCACCGGCAACGTCGCCGCCGAAGAGATGCTGCGGGTGTTCAACTGCGGCATCGGTATGGCCGTCGTCACCGCCGAGCCCGACCGCGCCCGCGCCTTGCTGGAGGCGGAGGGCGAGAGCGTCTCGGTCATCGGACGGATCGAGGCAGGCGCGGTGGAAGGGGAGGCGGAGATCCGCATCGACCTGCCAGCCGGGTGGCCGGGCTGAGGCGCCGACGGTGAGGAAGAAGGTCGGCATCCTGATCAGCGGCCGCGGCTCGAACATGCTGTCGCTGATCGCGGCGGCGCGGGGCAACGACTTCCCGGCCGAGATCGCGCTGGTGCTGTCCAACCGGGCAGAGGCGGGCGGGCTGGAGCGGGCGCGCGCGGCGGGGATACCCGCGCATGCCGTGCCGAGCCGGGCCTACGGGCGCGACCGGGCAGCGCATGAGGCGGCGCTGTGCGCGGCGCTGGACGAGGCCGGCGTCGAGCTGGTGTGCCTGGCCGGCTACATGCGGCTGTTCACGCCCTACTTCGTGCAGCGCTGGGCGGGGCGGATGCTGAACATCCACCCGAGCCTGCTGCCGGCCTTCCCCGGCGTGGACACCCATGCCAGGGCGCTCGCGGCCGGGGTGAAGCTGCATGGCTGCACGGTCCATCTCGTCACCGAAGGGATGGACGAGGGCCCGATCCTGGCCCAGGCGGCCGTGCCGGTGCTGTCCGGGGACACCGAGGAGGCGCTGGCTGCCCGCGTGCTGGCGCAGGAGCACCTGCTCTACCCCGCGGCGCTGCGGCGCTTCATCGAGGGCGACGGCAGCGATGCGGCGGCCGACGCGGTACTGCGCAACCCGGCGGAATAGCGCGTCGCATCGGTGGCCAGTTCCATTCGGGCCCGATGTGATTTAGATACCAGGAAACACCACCTCGCAGCAGATCGAGAGCGATAATGGCCCATGCACCGTCCAAGAGCCTCCCCCCGGTGACCGAGGAGGCTTTTACCGCCGACCGCCAGCGCATGTTCGCCGGCTTCGTCTCTGCCACCACGATCAGCACGGTGCTGTCGGTCGTGGTGCTCGCCCTGATGGCGATCTTCCTGGTCTGAGCCGCGGCGGGCGCCGGACGGAAAAACGGCCCCGGAGCAGTGCTTCGGGGCCGTTTCTCGTTGTGCTGGTCGCAGAGCCACCAGGCGAAGCAGGCGCCTCCCAAGCGGAGGGCGCCCGCCAGTCTCGTTCGCCCCTAGTTCGCCATGTGCGCCAGGATCGCCAGCAGCAGCAGCGCCACGATGTTGGTGATCTTGATCATCGGGTTCACGGCGGGGCCCGCCGTATCCTTGTACGGGTCACCCACGGTGTCGCCGGTCACCGCCGCCTTGTGCGCGTCGGAACCCTTGCCGCCATGGTTGCCTTCCTCGATGTACTTCTTCGCATTGTCCCAGGCGCCACCACCCGAGGTCATCGAGATGGCGACGAACAGGCCGGTCACGATGGTGCCGAGCAGCATGGCGCCGACTGCGCTGAATGCAGCGCCCTGGCCGCCAACCCACAGGACCACGAAATACAGCACGATCGGGGCCGCCACCGGCAGCAGCGACGGCAGGATCATCTCGCGGATCGCCGCCTTGGTCAGCATGTCCACGGCGCGGCCATAATCGGGCTTCTGGGTGCCCAGCATGATGCCCGGCATTTCCTTGAACTGGCGGCGAACCTCGACCACCACCGAACCGGCCGCGCGGCCGACCGCGATCATGCCCATCGCGCCGAACAGGTAGGGCAGCAGGCCGCCGATGAACAGGCCGATCACCACCCAGGGATTCTGCAGGGTGAAATCCACCACCACGTTCGGGAAGTAGTGCTTCAGGTCCTCGGTATAAGCGGCGAACAGCACCAGCGAGGCGAGGCCCGCGGAACCGATCGCATAGCCCTTGGTCACCGCCTTGGTGGTGTTGCCCACGGCGTCGAGCGCGTCGGTCACCTTGCGGACGTCGGGCGGAAGCTCGGCCATCTCGGCAATGCCACCGGCGTTGTCGGTGACGGGCCCGTAGGCGTCGAGCGCCACGACCATACCGGCCAGCGCCAGCATGGTGGTCGCCGCCACCGCGATGCCGAACAGGCCGGCGGTCATGTAGGCGACGATGATGCCGATCGAGATCACCACCACCGGCAGGGCGGTGGATTCCATCGAGATCGCCAGGCCCTGGATCACGTTGGTGCCGTGGCCGGTGGTCGAGGACTGCGCGATGCTGCGCACCGGGCGGTATTCGGTGGCGGTGTAGTACTCGGTGATCCAGACCAGCAGCCCGGTCACGCCGAGGCCGACCAGGGCGCAGATGAACAGGCCCATGCCGGTCACGACCGTGCCGGTGGTCATGGTCAGCGAACCGCCGAAGCCGGTGGTGGCGGCGATGGTCGCGGCGATCAGCGCGGCCGAGATGGCGCCGGTGGCGAACAGCCCCTTGTAGAGCGCGCCCATGATGTTGTTCGACGGCCCGAGCTTCACGAAATACGTGCCCGCAACCGAGGCGATGATGCACACCGCGCCGATCAGCAGCGGCAGCAGCATCATGGCGTCGGCATCGGCGCCCGCCTTGAAGAAGATGGCGCCCAGCAGCATCGTGGCCACGATGGTCACGGCATAGGTCTCGAACAGGTCGGCGGCCATGCCGGCGCAGTCGCCCACGTTGTCGCCCACGTTGTCGGCGATGGTGGCGGGGTTGCGGGGGTCGTCCTCAGGGATGCCGGCCTCGACCTTGCCCACCAGGTCGGCACCCACGTCGGCACCCTTGGTGAAGATGCCGCCGCCGAGGCGCGCGAAGATGGAGATCAGCGAGGCGCCGAACGACAGCGCCACCAGCGCCTCCAGCACCGGGCGCATGTCGGCGCCGGGGGCCATGCCGGCGCGCAGCACGAAGTAGTAGATCGCAACGCCCAGCAGGCCGAGCCCGACCACCAGCATGCCGGTGATGGCACCCGCCTTGAAGGCGATGTCCAGGCCCGCCGCGAGGCCCTGGCGCGAGGCCTGGGCGGTGCGGACATTGGCGCGGACCGACACGTTCATGCCGATATAGCCGGCCACGCCCGACAGGATGGCGCCGATGGCGAAGCCGATCGCGACCGTCATGCCCAACGTCAGGGCAAGAAGGACCAGGATGACCACGCCGACGCCGCCGATGGTCATGTACTGGCGGTTCAGGTAGGCGCGGGCACCTTCCTGGATGGCGTTGCCGATTTCCTGCATGCGGGCATTGCCGGCATCGGCGGCGAGCACCTGTCGCGATGCCACCAGCCCATACAGCAGGGCCAGCACCCCGCAGGCGATGACGATGATTGTGGCCAAGGCCATGTCGGTGGATCCCCCTCAACTTGCTGCGGGCTCTGGACGTGCCCGGCCGTGACCGGCCCAGGGGCCGGCGAATGTTCCGCAATACGGGCGCGGCATATGACAGAGAAGACAGAAGCAGGCAACCGGAGGCCGTGGCAAGATGTGGTTGCCAAGCCGCCCTGGCTGCGGAATTGTGCCCCCGGGGCGCCTGTAGCTCAGTTGGTTAGAGCGGGCCGCTCATAACGGCTTGGTCGCGGGTTCAAGTCCTGCCAGGCGCACCATATCTCCCCATGTGCCGGCCCCATCCCCTGCGGCGATTGCGCCCGGCCGCCCGCCCCCCTAGAACACCGCCTCCCCTGCCCCGCCTGCGAGGAGCCAGTCATGGCCGCCTACCAGTACGTCTATGTGATGAAAGACCTCACCAAGGCCTTCCCCGGCGGGCGCGAGGTGTTCAAGGGCATCACGCTGTCCTTCCTGCCCGGGGTCAAGATCGGCGTGCTCGGCGTCAACGGCGCCGGCAAATCCACCCTGCTCAAGATCATGGCCGGCATCGAGACCGACTACGGCGGCGAGGCCTGGGCGGCGGAGGGCGTGCGCATCGGCTACCTGGAGCAGGAGCCGAAGCTCGACGAGACCAAGACCGTCTCGGAAAACGTGCAGCTGGCGTTCGGCCCGCTGCGCGCCGCACTCGACCGGTTCAACGAGATCTCGAACCTGTTCGCCGAGCCGATGGACGACGACAAGATGAACGAGCTGCTCGTCGAGCAGGGCGAGCTGCAGGAAAAGATCGACCACGAGGACGGCTGGGAACTCGACCGCCGCATCGAGATCGCGCTCGACGCCCTGCGCTGCCCGCCGCCGGACAGCCCGGTCACCAACCTGTCGGGCGGCGAGCGCCGGCGCGTGGCGCTGTGCCGCCTGCTGCTGGAGAAGCCCGACCTGCTGCTGCTCGACGAACCGACCAACCACCTGGACGCCGAGTCGGTCGCCTGGCTGGAAAAAACCCTGCGCGACTTCGCCGGCACCGTGCTGGTGATCACCCATGACCGCTACTTCCTCGAGAACGTCACCAACTGGATCCTCGAGATCGAGCGCGGCCGCGGCTATCCGTTCGAGGGCAACTACTCCTCCTGGCTGGACCAGAAGCGCAAGCGCCTGCAGCAGGAGGAGAAGGAGGAAAGCTCGCGCCAGCGGGCCCTTGCCGCCGAGCAGGAATGGATCGGCTCCTCGGCCCGTGCCCGCCAGACCAAGAGCAAGGCGCGCATCCAGAAATACGAGGAGATGCTGCAGAAGAGCCAGGAGATGGTCTCGGGCGTGGCGGAGATCGTCATTCCGCCCGGCCCGCGCCTGGGCGGCATCGTCATCGAGGCCGAGAACCTGCGCAAGGCGTACGGCAACCGGCTGCTGATCGACGACCTGAACTTCAAGCTGCCGCCCGGCGGCATCGTCGGCGTCATCGGCCCGAACGGTGCGGGCAAGACCACGCTGTTCCGCATGATCACCGGCCAGGACACGCCTGACGACGGCACGCTCAAGGTCGGCGAGACGGTGAAGCTCGGCTATGTCGACCAGTCGCGCGACAGCCTCGATGCGACCAAGAGCGTGTGGGAGGAAATCAGCGGCGGCACCGACGTGCTCTACATCGGCAAGCGCGCCGTGCCCTCGCGCGCCTATGTCGGCGCCTTCAACTTCAAGGGCAGCGACCAGCAGAAGAAGGTCGGCATCCTGTCGGGCGGCGAGCGCAACCGCGTCCATCTTGCTAAGATGCTCAAGAGCGAGAGCAACGTCATCCTGCTCGACGAACCGACCAACGACCTCGACGTCGACACGCTGCGCGCCCTTGAGGAAGCCCTGGAAGAGTTCGCCGGCTGCGTCGTGGTCATCAGCCATGACCGGTGGTTCCTCGACCGCCTGGCCACCCACATCCTGGCCTTCGAAGGCGACAGCCACGTCGAATGGTTCGAAGGCAACTTCCAGGACTACGAAGCCGATAAGCGTCGCCGCCTTGGCGCCGATGCCACCGAGCCCCACCGCATCAAGTACCGCCCGCTGCAACGCTAGGACATCGGGTCGTGGCGCGGTGGGACAGGTAGGAAGGCCAGGGGCTTCGCCCGTCGCGACGCGAAGTCGCGCCGCGGAGGACCCCACCAGGAACCTGAGGTTCCTGGACCTCCCGTTTGGCCATCGAGGCCCATCGAACCTGCGAGACGCCCCCTCCCGCCGAAGGCGGATGGATGGGGGTCTGGGGCCTCCAGGCCCCAGCGGGTCCAGGGCGGAGCCCTGGCCTTCCCCCCTCTCCTCCGCACCATGAACGACATCCGTGCGTCACGGACGGGGCGGCTTTGGCTCCGCCCGGTGGGGTATGGCGACTTG
>CAMDGX010000107.1 GCA_945897825.1 Asaia bogorensis
GGACATGGAGTTGCGGGTGGTCGGCAGCGGGCCTGAATCGGCGGTGCTGGACCAGTTGCGCGCGCTCCCGGGGGTGCAGGTGGAGAACCGGTGGGTGCCGGAGGAGGAGGTGGCGGCGATCCTGGCGTGGTCGGACGCGCTGGTGCTGCCGTATCGCGAGGCGAGCCAGAGCGGGGTGGCGGCGGCGGCGCTGGCGGCACGACGGTTCGTGGTGGCGACGCGGGTGGGCGGGATTTCCGAGCAGTTGGACGGCTCGCCGCTGGCCCGGCTGGTGGCGCCGGAGGCCGCTGTGCTGGCCGGGGCGCTGGTGGCATTGGCGGGCGAGGTGCCGCCGGCCGCCGCGGTGGCGCTGCCGAACCGCTGGCCGGACGTGTCCGCGGCCCTGGTGCGGGACCTCGCGGCCATCCTGGCCTGACAGGCGCGTCGTGGCGTCGATCTGCCGTTCATCGTGGCAGCTTGCGGGTGTTTGCGGCAGACTTGCGCCATGACGAATCGCGCTTCCGCACGCGGCCTGCCGAGCGGTTTGGCTGCCCTGTTGTTCGTGGCGCTGGCGTTGCTGCCGCTGGGTCTGGCGCTGCTGTCCGGCGAGGCGCCGGGCGGTTGGCACGAGGAGGCGGGCATCGCGCTCGGGCTGGTGGGCCTGTCGCTGCTGCTGCTGCAGTTCGCGCATGCGGGGCGGTGGCGCATGGTGTCGGACCGCAGCGGGATCGACGTCACGATGCGGTTCCACCGCGCCGCGGCGCTGCTGCTGGCTTTGTTTGTACTGCTGCACCCGCTCGCCTTCGTGGCGCCGCTGCTGCTGCGCGACCCGGGGGCGGGGCTGGCGCGGCTGTGGGCGATGTTCACCAGCCCGCGCATGGCCAGCGGAACCGTCGCCTGGCTGGCGCTGCTGGCCACGGTCGGGCTGGCGCTGGGGCGCCGGCGGATGCGCTACGAGCGGTGGCGGCTGCTGCACGGGCTCGGCGCGGTGGTCGCCGCCGCGGCGGGGGTGGCGCATGCGCGCAGCGTGGGGCTGCATTCCGAGGCGGGCGCGCTGTCCGCCCTGTGGCTGGCCGGGCTGGGGGGCGCGCTGCTGCTGGTCGTGTGGTCCTGGCCGTGGAAGCTGTGGCGGCTGGGGCGGGGCGGCTGGCGGGTGGCGGACGTGGAGCGGCTGGGGCCGGGCTACTGGGAGCTGCGCCTGGCGGGGCCGGTGCCGCCGGGCTTTGCCGCCGGGCAGTTCGCCTGGCTCGCCTTCGGGCGGGCGGCGCCGTGGGACGACAACCCGTTCTCGTTTTCCTCCGCGCCGGGCGAGGACGGACTGCGCTTCGTCATCCGCGAGGCCGGTGACCGGACCGGCACGATCGGCGCGCTGCCGGTGGGACTTCCGGTGCGCGTCGACGGGCCGCACGGGGCGTTCACGCTGGACCGCGCGGGGGATGGGCCATTGCTGCTGATCGCCGGCGGGGCGGGGATCGCGCCGATCCTGTCGCTGGCGCGCGACCTCGACCGGCGCGGCGACACGCGCCCGGTGGCGATCCTGCATGGCGCGCGCCGGGCGGACCGGCTGGTGCGGCGCGACGAGCTCTCGGCGATCGCCGCGCGGCGCGGTTGGCGCACGCTGTTCCTGTCGGAGGAGGACGCGCCGGAGGGCGTGGCGCAGGGGTTGATGGACCGCGAGCGTGTCGCAGCCCTGGTCGCGGGCTGGGAACCCGGGCGGCTCACCGCGATGATGTGCGGGCCGGAGCCGATGACGATGGCCGTCGCCCGCCACCTGGAGGCGTCGGGCGTGAAGCCGGAGCGGGTGGTGTATGAGTTGTTCGACTATGCGTGAGGTCGGCGATGACTGAGGCCCTGCCGCGCGGCGAGCGAAGGCTGCGCCGGCGCATCCACCTCCTGCTGGGGGTGGTTGCGCTGGCGGTCCTTTTTTTCGTGCTGCGGGCGGTTTAGAGCAATATCCGACCGGATGGAATCATCCGGTCGGAAGATTTGCGTTCCTTATCAGAAACCTAGAGTAGAAGCCGACCGTCTATCAGGTCGGCTTCTGCTCTAGCGGCTGGTGTGGTTGGCCTCGAGCCAGGCGATGATCGCGGCGCGGATGGCCGGATCGGGGGCGTAGTGCCCGGTGAGGAACTTCTCCAGCTCGGCCTGGCGCTGCGCCGCAGGCTTGTCGGTGTAGCGGCGCATGAACCGCGCGGGCGTGCGGTGGCAGGCGGCACAGGTATCGGCGTAGGCGGTCTCGCCGGAGATCGCTGCCGGCTGGGCCGCTGCGGATTCCGGCGCGAGGGCCGTGAACAGTGCCGCCAGGGCGAGGGCGGGAATGGTGTGTTTCATGCGGTGTCCTCCTATTGCGCCGCGCTGCGCCCGGCGATGCGGCCCATGACGAGACACATGGTGAGCGCGCCGCCGCCAATGTAGTCCTCGAAGAACGCCCCGCCTGCCCCCTCGCCGGCGGCGAACAGCCCGGGGATCGGCCGGTTGTCCGGCTCCAGCACCCGCCCGGTGGGGTCGGTCATGATGCCGCCGAAGGTCAGCGTGATGCCGGGGGCGAGAGGCGAGAGGGCCAGGAAGGGCGCCTTCTCCACCTTCTGCGCCAGGGTGCGCTTGGGCGGCGTGGCGGAAGGGGCGGCGCCGTCCTTTACCGCGTCGTTGAAGGCGGCCACCGTGCGCGCCGTCTCGGCCGGCGGTAGGCCGACCTTGGCGGCGAGCGCCTCGATCGTGTCCGCCTCGTGCACATCGAGCCCGAGCCGGCGGAAATTCGCCACCACGCCGGCCACCGCGTCGACACCGGCGATGCTGCTGTCGAACACCAGCGTGGTCACGCCCTGCGGCTGGCCCAGCACCGCCTTGCCGTGCGCCACGTAGCCGCGCGATTCGTCGATGAAGCGCTTGCCGGCACGGTTGATGCTGAGCGCGTAGGGAATGGCGCGGGCCGGCTGGCCGGCGGCGGTGGAGTCCGGGTCGACGGCTGCGATGTGCAGCGCCATCATGCCGCCCATCCCGCGCAGCCCGGCCCCTGCTGCTTCCGCCATGCGATGCCCGTCGCCGGTGGCGCCGCGGTAGCCGCGCACCATCATCGCCCCCGCATTGGGGTCGGAATAGGCTTCCAGCACCGCGGTGTTGGCCGCATAGCCGCCAGTGGCGACCACGACCGAGCGGCCGAGAAAGTCGACCAGCCCGTCCGGCCCGGCCGCGCGCACCCCGACGATGGCGCCCTTGGCGTCCATGACCAGTTCGCGCGCCTTGATGCCGAAGGCGAAGCGCCCGCCGGCGCCCTCGATACGCTTGCGCAGCGTGTCGAACAGCACCGGCATGCCCTGCCAGGAGCCGGGGGCCGCCTCGCGCGCCGCGACGCGGTAGGGCGGGCGCGGGGTTTCCGCCACGAAGGCGACGCCGTGGCCCTCGAGCCAGGCGATGTTCTCGCGCACGTGGTTGGCCATCAGCGCGAAGATGGCGGCATTGCCGCGCCCCTGGCAGATGCGTTCGTATTCGCCGGCGAATTCCTTGCGGGCTTCCGGCGTGTCGGCGAGCGGCATGGCGAAGGTGCCGGCGGCGAGGATGGAGTTGCCGCCGAGGCGGTTCGCCTTCTCCAGCACGATCACCGAGGCGCCGCGCGCGGTGGCCTCCAGGGCTGCGGCACAGCCGGCCATGCCGCCGCCGATGACGATCACGTCGGCGCGCTGCTGCGCCTGCGGCGTCGGCAACGTGGCCGCCTGGGCGGCGCCGATGCCGGCCAGTCCGGCGCCGAGGCCCATGGCGGACAGCAGGCCCCGGCGGTTCGGCTGGCGGGGGGTGGAACTGGTCATTCTGGCCTCCCTTGTGTGTGGCGCCGGTGTGTTCCGGCGAGGTGCGTCCGACGCTGCCGGATGGCTGCAGGTCGCGGGTCCTTCCGGTCAGGTTCGACTGGAAGCGCGGCAGCGATGGCATGTGGAACAAGGAGAACAGTAAGGCAGGAATGCGATGCCCACCTTGATGTGGATCACGGTGCCGGCGGTCTTGGTACTGCGATAATGCGGGTTTTCAGTAACGGAAGTATATCTGCCGACAATGGATTGTTGCATTTCAATTTTGTTGCGGGTGGCCGCGGAGTGATCGGCAAGCGATACTGCCCTATTTCCGCAGCAACCGCCGCACTTCCTCCCATTGCCACGCCACCAGCGCGGGCAGGCCGAAGGCGAGCTCGCGCACCCGCTTGACCATCGACAGGGCAATCGCCTGGTCCGGCGGCACGCCGAGCACCCCGCCGAGCAGCAGGAAGCCGGCCTCCTGCACCGCGAGCCCGGCCGGCACCATGAAGGCCGCGCCGCGCACCGCCAGGCCCAGGCTCTCGAGCACCAGCGCCTCGGCCAGGCTGGTCTCGCGCCCCATGGCCGTCAGCACCAGCCAGGTTTCGCCGATGCCGAGGATCAGGGCGAGGAACTGGAGCGCCGTGGCGCGGGCCAGCTTCCCGGGCTGGCGCCGGCGCTCGGCCAGGGCGGCGAACAGCCGCCGCGCGGCATCGAGCGGGAAGCGGGGGGTGCGCCGCGCCAGGACCTCCAGCAGCCGCAGGCCGAGCGTCAGCTGCAGCAGGATGAAGGCGGCGATGCCGGCGGCCATGGCGACCACGCCCCCCTGCACCCAGGCCGCCCAGGCGGTGTTGCCGGCAAGGTGGGCGAGCAGGGCGATGCCGATCAGCGCGAAGGCCAGCTGCGTCACCGCCTCGATCGTCACGTCGATGGTGGTGCCGGCGGCGGCGTCCATCGCGCGCACGCCGCGCTGGGCCAGCATGCGGATGCCGACGAGGTTGCCGCCGAGCTGGGCGGTCGGCAGCAGCGAGTTCACCGCCTCGCGGATCACGCGGATGCCGAAATAGCTGGCCAGCGACGGGGTGCTGCCGCCGACCGACCAGCGCCAGGCGATGCCCGAGAGCCACTGGTTGACGGCATGAATCGCCAGAATCGGCGGGATCGCCCAGGCGGCCTGCAATACCTCCGCGCCGATCGCCGAAGCACCGTGCCAGGCGACCAGGGCGATGACGCCGCCGCCGCCCAGCGCAATGGCGAGGGCGCCCAGCCGCATTCAGGCCAGGGCGAGCAGCACGAGGGCGACGGTGCCGAGCGCGATGCGGTACCAGGCGAACGGCGCGAAGCCGTGCCGCGCCACGAATCCGACCACGGCCCGCACCACCAGCAGCGCCGCGATGAACGCACAGGCAAAGCCGAGCCCGATCACCAGCCCGGCGTCGAGGTCGAGGTGCGCGCGGTTCTTGTAGAGGTCGAACACCGTGGCGCCGAACATCGTCGGGATGGCGAGGAAAAAGGAGAACTCGGCGGCGGTGCGGCGGTCCACGCCCATCAGCAGCGCGCCCATGATGGTGGCGCCTGAGCGCGACACGCCGGGGATCATGGCGAGGCATTGCACGGCGCCGATCGCCAGTGCGCGGCCGAACGGCAGCTGTTCCACGCTGTGGATGATCGCGACCGGGCGGGCGCGCTCGATCAGCAGGATGGCGATGCCGCCCAGGATCAGGCTGACGGCCACGACCCACGGCGAGAACAGCACCGACTTGATGAACCCGTGCGCCAGCGCGCCGACCACCGCCGCGGGCAGGAAGGCGAGCAGCACGGCGATGGCGAAATGCCGTGCCGCCGGGTCGCGCGGCAGGCCGAACAGCACGCCGAACAGCTTGCGCGCATAGAGCAGCACCACGGCCAGGATGGCGCCGAGCTGGATCGCCACCTCGAACACATGGCCGGGCGGCCCGTCGAAGCCGATCAGCTCGCTCAGCAGCAGCAGGTGGCCGGTGGAGGAGACCGGGATGAATTCGGTCAGCCCCTCGAGCACGCCGAGCAGCACGACCTGGAGCCAGAGCACGTTGTCCATGGCGCGGGCTTAGCGCGGACGGCGGCGCGGGGCCAGCCGGGCGGCGAGGCCGGCGCGCTCGGTGGCTGTCAGGGCGTGGCGCCAGGCGAACAGCGCAGGGGCGAGGGCGAGAAGGGGCAGGGCGGCAAGGCGCAGCATCGGCTCGGCGAACGAAAGCGCCAGGGCGGCGGCCAATGCGGCCAGGGTGGCGGCGAATGCCGGGGCCAGGGCGCGCAGTTCGGCCGCGAGCGGCGCATGGATGCCGGCGGCCAGCGCGAGGCGGGCGGCGGCGACGGCGAGGCCGCGCACGCTCCAGGCCATTGCCGCCCCGGCGATGCCCAGCGCGTCGAGCGCCAGGAACAGGCACGGCAGGTAGAGGGTGAGTTCCACGACGCCGAGCAGCGCGTTGCGGCGGGCATGGCCGGCGCCGTCGATCAGCGCGGCCGCCACGCCATCGAGCGCGAACAGCACGATTCCGGCGGCCAGCCAGCGCGCCGGGGCGGCCGCGGCGGCGGCGAACTCGGCACCGAGCCACGCCGCGAGCAGCAGGTCGGCAAACAGCAGACACACGAGGCAGGGCGGCAGCACCAGGCCGAGGATGGCCAGCAGGCTGTGGCGCACGATCCGGCCGGTTTCGTCCCGCCCGCCGGCCATGGCGCTGGCGATGGCGGGAAAGGCGCCGGCCAGCACCGCCTGCGCCAGCACCGCGATGCGGATGACGAGGTCGAACGGCGTCGCGTAGTGCGCCGCGGCCTCGGCGGAGAGCCGGGCGGCGATGATGAAACGGTCGAGGTGCTGCGCCAGCGGCTGCAGCAGGTTCGCGACCGTGATCCATCCCCCCTGGCGCAGCAGCGGCAGGGCGATCGACCAGTCCGGCCGGGCGGTGGCCAGCGCCGGCAGCGCGGCGCGGCAGAGGCGCCAATAGGCCCAGGTCATCGGCACGCGGCACAGCACGAGCACGATCGTGGCCGCCGCAAGGTGGTTCCAGGCGGCCAGCGCGGCGAGCGGCCCCAGATAGTAGAGCGCCAGGATCGGCAGGTTCACGAGGTTGGCCCCGGCGAAGCGCTGGTGGGCGGCGAGAACCCCCCACAGCGCTCCGTTGACCAGCACCAGCGGGGCCGCGGCGGCCAGCGCGACCAGCGCCCACCGCACCTCGGCGCGCAACCCGGCCGGCAGGTCGAGCAGCCCGGCATAGGCCCAGGCGCCACCCGCTGCGGCCACCCCTGCAAGAACCCCGAGGCCCGCCAGCAGGGCGAGGCCGGTGGCGACGGTCGCGGCGATCCGCTCCTGCGCGGTGCCCCCGGCCAGGTGCGCGGCGACCGTGCGGGTCAGGGCGCGCCCGATGCCGAGGTCGAACATCCCGAACAGGCCGACCAGCCCGAGGGCCAGCGCGAAGATGCCCCAGCGCGCCAGGCCCAGGGACTGGACCAGCAACGGCGTCGCGGCGACGGCCACCAGCAGCGGCAGCAGGCGGCCGGCAAGGTTCCACAACGTGCTGCGCGCCAGCGTGGCGGTGCCATTGAGGTCGGATGACCAACTCATGACATGGAGGCAATCTTTGCTTGTAAGCCCATGGCTGCGTCCCCTAGGCTCCCTCACACGCGGACCAAGCCGCGAACAACACGAATCGGCACCGACGGGACGACCCGCGGAAGCCTAACACCTGGGGGAAGCCCGTGGACGCTTCGTTTGCGGCCAGTCGTATGCTCCTGCGCATGGACGTGCCGGCATGGAACGCCGCCGCATGAGTCATGCCACCGCCGCCACGCAGGCGGGTCCGCTGATGCGGGTGAGCGGGGTGGAGATGCGCTTCGGCGGCATCGTCGCGCTGGACGGGGTCAGTTTCAACGTCAACCGCAGCGAAATCTGCGGGCTGATCGGGCCGAACGGCTCCGGCAAGACGACGATGTTCAATTGCATCAGCGGCTTCTACCGCTACAGCGTCGGCGACATCGTGTTCGACGGCACTTCCGTGAAGGACCTGCCGCGGCACCGGATGGTGCAGCTGGGCATCGGGCGGACCTTCCAGAACGTCGCCCTGTTCCGCTCGATGACCGTGCGGCAGAACATGATGGTCGGGCACCACTACCGCGGCACCTCGGGCTTCCTGGCCAATGCGCTGCGGCTGCCCCAGGCGCGCGCCGATGCGCAGGAGGCGGCGAAGCGCGCGGAGGAGCTGATCGAACTGCTGGACCTGCGCGCCCAGGCGGACCTGCCGGTCGCCGGGCTGCCGTTCGGCTGGCAGAAGCGGGTGGAACTCGGCCGGGCGATGATCTCCTCGCCCCAGCTGCTGTTGCTGGATGAGCCGGCGGCGGGCCTGAACCACGGCGAGGTGGACGAGCTGGGCGACCTGATCGTCCGGCTGCGGACGCACTTCAACCTGTCGATCCTGTTGGTGGAACATCACATGAGCCTGGTGATGCGCGTGTCGGACCGGGTGGTCGCGCTGGAGTTCGGCCGCAAGATCGCCGACGGCACGCCCGAGCAGGTGCAGCGCGACCCCGAGGTGATCCGCGCCTACCTGGGCGAGGGCGAGGAAGCCGGGCATGGCTGACGCCGCGGGGGAAACACCGATCCTGGAAGCGCGCGGGCTGCACGCCGCCTACGGCCAGGTGCGCGTGCTGCACGGGATGGATTTCGTGGTCAACACCGGCGGCGTGACCACGCTGCTCGGCGCCAACGGCGCGGGGAAAACCACCACCCTGCGCGCCATCTGCGGCATGGCCCGCTCCACCGGCGACCTGCTGTTCGACGGCAAGCGCATCAACAACATGCCCACCGAGGCAATCGCGGCGATGCGCGTCGGCCATGTGCCGGACGGGCGCGGCACCTTCATGGAACTGACGGTGGAGGAAAACCTCCGCCTCGGCGGCTACTCCCGCAAGGATCCGATCGAGGCCGACCTCGAGCGGATGTTCGCCTACTTCCCGAAGCTGAAGGACCGCTACCGGCAACAGGCGGGCACGCTTTCGGGCGGCGAGCAGCAGATGCTGGCGATCGCGCGCGCCCTGATGATCAAGCCGCGGCTGCTCCTGCTCGACGAGCCGTCCTTCGGGCTGGCGCCGCTCATCGTGCGGGAAATCTTCGAGATCATGCGCCAGATCATCGCCGAGGAGCGCACCTCGATCCTGCTCGTGGAGCAGAACGCGGCCCTGGCGCTGACGATCGCGGACATGGCCTACCTGCTGGAGACCGGACGGATCGTGATGTCGGGACCGGCGGAGGATATCCGCCGCGACGAGTCCGTGCGGCGTGCCTATCTCGGGTATTAGGGGGTGTGCGGCATGGGTGCAGGCAGGCAAGGAAGCACTTCTTTTTCTGAAGAAAAAGAAGCAAAAAGACTTTCATCACTTTGCGCCGGGAGCACGCGCGCAGCGCAGGGGATGAGAGTTTTTTGGTTCTTTTTTTCAAAAAAGAACCCTTGCCTTCCTTCTCTCTCCACCTAGCCCCGCCGGAGAAGCCAAGAATGGAAGGCGTTCTTCACCAGGTCATCTCCGGCATCGCGACGGGCAGCATCTATGCCTCGATCTCGCTGGCGTTGGTCATGATTTTCCTGGCCACCCACAACATCAACTTCGCCCAGGGCGAGATGGCGATGTTCTCCACCTACATCGCCCTGTCGCTCATCCAGGCCGGGGTGCCGTACTGGGGGGCGTTCCTGCTGACCCTGGTGCTGTCGTTCCTGGTGGGCATGGTGCTGCAGAGGATCCTGCTGCAACCCATGGCCAATGCGCCGGTGCTTGCCTCGGTCGGCGTGTTCCTCGGCCTGCTGCTGATCTTCAACAACATCGCCGGTTGGCTGTTCACCTACACGCTGCAACCCTTCCCGACGCCGTTCGGCTCCGGCGCGCCGATTTTCGGCGGCATGCTCTCGCGCCACGAGCTGGGTTCCACGGCGGTCACGCTGGTGGTGCTGGCGATCGTGTGGGCGTTCTTCCGCTTCACCAAGCTCGGGCTCGCGCTGCGTGGGGCGGCCTACAACCCGGTCTCCAGCCGCCTGGTCGGCATCCCGGTGGCGCGGATGCTGGCGCTGGGCTGGGGCCTTGCCGCTGCCATCGGGGCGATCGCCGGGATGATGGTGGCGCCGATCGTGTTCCTCGATCCGAACATGATGGGCGGCGTGCTGCTCTATGCCTTCGCCGGCGCCCTGCTGGGCGGCATCACCAGCCCGCTGGGGGCGGTCGTCGGCGGCGTCCTGATGGGCGTCATCGAGAACCTCGCCGGCGCCTATGTCGTGGGCACCGAGCTGAAGCTGACCACCGCGCTGGTGATCATCGTCGTGGTGCTGGTGGTCAAGCCGACCGGCCTGTTCGGCAAATCCCTGGCGAGTCGGGTGTAGAGCGATGAACCAGACCCATTCCCGCCTGATGCTGGTGGCCTTCGTAGTGGCCGCCGCCGTGGTGCCGCTGATGTTCTCCTCCGGCTACCAGCTGTTCCAGCTGACCCTGGTGGTCGCCTACGCCCTGTCGGTGCTCGGCAAGAACCTCGTCACCGGCTACGGCGGCCAGGTCTCGCTCGGCCAGGGCGCCTTCTATGCCGTCGGCGCCTACACCGCCGCGATCCTCATGGAGCATTTCAACGTCCCCTACTGGGCGACGCTGCCGGTCGCCGCGGTCACCACGGGTATCGTCGGCCTCGCCCTCGGCCTGCCGGCCCTGCGCCTCGGGGGCCTCTATCTTGCGCTGGTCACCTTCGCGCTCGCCGTCGCGGTGCCGCAGCTGCTGAAATACAAGCTGTTCGAGGACTGGACCGGCGGCGTGCAGGGCATCGTCATCATGAAGCCCGATGCCCCGTTCGGCCTGCCGCTGGACAGCGACCAGTGGATCTACCTGTTCACCCTGGCCGTCGGCGTGGCCCTGTTCGTGGCCGCCGGCAATCTGGTGCGCAGCCGCATCGGGCTGGCACTCATGGCCATCCGCGACCAGCCGCTGGCCGCCGAGGCGATGGGCGTGGAGCTCGCGCGCTACAAGACCATCACCTTCGGCGTCGGCGCCCTGTTCACCGGCGTGGGCGGCGCCCTGGGCGCCATCGCCGTCGGGTTCGTCTCGCCGGACAGCTTCACCATCGCGCTGTCGCTCACGCTGTTCGTGGGAATGGTGATCGGCGGCGCCTCCTCGATCTCGGGGGCCGTCTATGGCGCGCTGTTCATCGTGTTCGTGCCGAACTTTGCCGAGCAGATCAGCAAGGCGATACCCGGGGCGGTGTTCGGCGTCATCCTGATCCTGTTCATGTTCTTCGCGCCCGGCGGCATTGCCAGCGTGCTGGCCGCCCAGCTGCGGCGGCTGCGCGCTGCGCGATAGGGCGCGGAAACCCGCGAACGTGCCGTGCCGTGCATGACATGCGTCCAGCCCCCGCCAAGACCGGGGGATCAACAACCGGGAGTGAGGACAACGCCATGAAACGTCGGACAATTCTTGCAGGATTGGGCGGGCTCGGCCTTGGTGGGCTGGCTACCCCCGCCATCATCCGCCCCGCCGATGCCGCCACCCTGGTGGGCGTCACCAAGGACGAGATCAAGATCGGCCACATCGTGCCCTACAGCGGCAACGCCTCGTCCTACGGCGTCGGCGGCCGCTCCCACACCGCCTTCTTCAAGCGCGTGAACGACATGGGCGGCGTGGCCGGGCGCAAGATCAACTTCATCTCGCTCGACGACGGCTACAACCCCGCCAAGACGGTCGAGCAGGCCCGCCGGCTGGTGGAGCAGGAGCGCGTGGCCTTCCTGTTCAACACGCTCGGCACGCCCACCAACACCGCCATCCACCGCTACGTGAACCAGCGCAAGGTGCCGCACCTGTTCCTGGCCACCAGCGCGGACAAGTGGGGCGATTACAAAAACTTCCCCTGGACCATCGGCTACGCGCCCAGCTACCGCACCGAGGCGCAGATTTACGGCAAGTACATCCAGGCCCAGCGCCCCGGCGCCAAGGCCGCGCTGATCTACCAGAACGACGATTTCGGCAAGGACTACCTGCACGGCCTGCAGGACGTCTATGGCAAGGACTTCGACAAGACCTTCGTCAAGGTCGTGACCTACGAAGCCTCCGACGCCACCGTCGACAGCCAGGTCGTCACCATGAAGGACAGCGGCGCCGAGGTGATGGTCAGCGGCGCGATCCCGAAGTTCAGCGCCCAGATCATCCGCAAGTCGTTCGACATCGGCTGGAAGCCGCTGCACGTCATGTCCAACGTCTCCGCCTCGATCGCCTCCACCATCACCCCCGCCGGCCCCGAGAAGGCAGAGGGCGTGGTAACGTCGCAGTATCTGAAGGACCCCACCGACCCCGACTTCCAGAGCGCGCCCGACATGAAGGAGTGGCGCGAGTTCATGGCCAAGTACCTGCCGGACGGCGACGTAACCGACGCCAACTACGTCTACGCCTACAGCGTGGCCACCCTGATGCACATCGTGCTGAAGCAGTGCGGCGACGACTTCTCGCGCGAAAACATCATGAAGCAGGCCTCCACCGTGAAGCCGGTCCCGCTGCCGCTGCTGCTGCCGGGCATGACCGCGGCCACCACGCCCACCGATTTCCGCCCGCTCAAGCAGCTTCAGCTGGCGCGCTGGAAAACCAACACCTGGGAACGCTTCGGCGACGTCATCGGCGCCTGACAGGCACCGCTAAGGCCAGGGCTCTGCCCTGGACCCGCTGGGGCCTGAGGCCCCAGACCCCCATCACTTAAGAGATGAGGGTCCAGGGGGCTCGGCCCCCTGGCGGGTCCGGGCAGCGCCCGGCCTTGCTTCCCTAAGCCGCGTAGTACCCGCCATCGATGATATGGCTCGCACCGGTCATGAAGCTCGCCCGGTCCGACAGCATCCACACCACCGCCTCGGCGATTTCGTCCGCGGTGCCCAGCCGGTTCATCGGCACCTTGGCCATCAGCGCGTCGTAGCGCTCGGCCATCGAGGGGTCGGTCATCGGCGTCTTGATGTAGCCGGGGTTGACGCAGTTCACCCGGATGCCGTCCTGCGCGTATTCCATCGCCGCGGTCTTGGTCAGCCCGACCACGCCATGCTTGGCGGCCACATAGTTGCTGGCCGACGGCAGGCCCACCAACCCGGCGATCGAGGCGGTATTGACCACGCTGCCGCCCTTGGGCGACTGCGCCAGCATCTGCGCGATCGCGTGCTTCATGCACAGGAACACGCCGGTCAGGTTCACCGCCAGCATCGCGTCGAAACTTGCCTGGCTCATCTCGTGGGTGCGCTGCCCCGTCGGCCCGACATTGCGCGGCGAGATGCCGGCGTTGTTGAACGCGCAGTCGAGCCGCCCGAATGCCGCCACCGTCCGCGCCACCATCGCCTGCACGTCGGCCTCCTTCGCCACGTCGGCCCCGATGGCGATCGCCTGCCCGCCGGCTTGGTTGATCAGCGCCACCGTCGCCGCTGCGCTCTCCTCCGTCAGGTCCGAGACCGCCACCCGTGCCCCCTCGCGCGCCATGACGAGCGCTGTCGCCCGCCCGATGCCCGATGCCCCGCCGGTAACGAGCGCGCTTCTGCCAGCCAGGATTCCGGCCATCGTTCCCTCCTTTGTTTCTCGCCCTTGCCGGGCGTTCAGCCCCAGGCCCGCCGCAGCGCGGTCATTGCCACGCGCGCTTCAGCGCCACCGCCATCGTGTCGATCAGCGACTGCGAGGCGCGGATCATCTTCCCCATGGTCAGGAACCCGTGCATCTGGTCGTTGTAGTGCAGGTGAGTGACGGGCACGCCCTCGCGGTCCAGCCGCTTCGCGTAGTCCACGCCCTCGTCGCACAGCGGATCATGCGCGCAGGTGACCACCATCGCCGGCGCGGTGCCGGCCAGCGACGCGGCACGCAGCGGCGAGGCCCGCCAATCGGCCACATCGGCGGGGGCGGCAAGGTAGTGGTCGATGAACCACTTCATGGTGGAGGCAACCAGCGGGTAGCCCTCGGTGATGCGCTGGTAGCTCTCGTGCCCCATGCCCATGTCCGTAACCGGGTAGATCAGCAGCTGGAAGGCAACCTGCGGCAGATACCCGTCGCGCGCCATGATCGCCATCACGGCGGCGATGTTGCCCCCGGCGCTGTCGCCGCCGACGGCCGCGCGCGCGGGGTCGATCGCCAGGGCGGTGGCGTTGTCCAGGATCCAGCGCGTCGCAGCCGCCGAATCGGAGATGGCGCCTGGGAACTTCAGTTCCGGTGCGAGGCGATAGTCGACGGCAATCACGCAGCACCCCGCCGCATTGGCGATGGCGCGGCAGGCCTGGTCATGGCTATCGAGGTCGCCGAGCACCCACCCGCCACCGTGATAGTAGATCAGCACCGGCAATGCGGCGCCGGGCGTTGCACCCATGGCGCGGTAGAGGCGCAGCTTCACCGCGCCGTTCGGGCCCGGCGCCTCCAGGTCGCGCACCTCCGCCACCTCCGCCGGGTCGGGCTGCAGGATGGTCCGGCCGGCAGCGAAGAAGCCGCGCGCTTCGTCCGGCGTCAGCGTGTTGAACGGCGGCCGGCCGGCGGCCTTGATCATGTCCAGCACGCGCTGGGCGTCGGGGTCGAGGACCATCGGCATTCTCCTGGCCACGGGCAAAACAGGCCCGCGAGGACAGGAGACAAGGCCGGCCTCAGCCGGCCGCCACCCCCATTGCTTCGGCGGACGTGGCGGCAGCATCCCCGCGCGGGCTGGCGCGGTCAACCACGGCGTCGGCTGTTGCCGAGATCAGGCGAACAGCAGCCACAGGCAGATGAGGGAACTGCCGGTGATGAGCACGGCCGAGATGACCAGGCGCCGAACCTCCCGGACCTGTTGCTTGGCCCTGGGCGAGGATGGCGCCCGGCGACGGACGGTCTGTTCCGCAAGATCGGCGATACTGGGTTCGGAAGCGGGCTTGTGCACGGTTCCCTCTCGCTGTTCTCCTGCCACAAAGGGCTCTCATGAAGGCTGTGCAGGGAGAACGGCGTGCCCCGGGCGTTGTTCCAACCACGCCGGCGGAACGGTTGCGTGCCTCCCGCGACGGGACGATGGCGATCAGGCGATCTGCAGGTTCTGGACGGCGGCCTCCAGCTCCGCGAACGTCGGCATATGCTGGTTCGGCGCCATCTTGCGCCCGGTCTCGATGCTGACCTGCGGCGCATTGCCATGCAGGTGGGCGACCAGAACGGCGCGGATCACCTCGTAGAACTTGGACTCCTCCTCCACCACGCCCTTGAGCCGGGCGGCGCAGGGGCCGACCATGCCATAGGCCATCAGCACGCCCATGAAGGTCCCGACCAGCGCGCCGCCGATCATGCCGCCCAGCACGGCGGGCGGCTCGTTGATCGACGACATGGTTTTGATCACGCCCAACACCGCCGCGACGATCCCCAGCGCCGGCAGCGCGTCGGCGATGCTCTGCAGCGCGTGGGAGCCGTGCAGCTCCTCGGCGAGCGTCTTCTTCAGCTCGCGCGCCATGATGTCCTCGATCTGGTTCGGATCGTCGGCATTCATGCCGACCATGCGCAGGTAGTCGCAGACCATCGAGGAGGCGTGGTGGTTCTTGAGGATCTTGGGGAATTTCTGGAAGGCCGGGCTTTCCTCCGGCTTCTCGATATGCGCCTCGAGCGCCATGGCCCCCTTCGTGCTGGCCAGGCGCACGAAATAATAGAGCAGGCTCAGCAGCTCGATGTAGTCCTCCTTCTTGAACGCCGCGCCCTTCATGATTTTGCTGAAGCCGTGCAGCGTGTGCTTCACGTCGTGCATCGAGTTGGACATGATGAACGTACCGACCGCGGCCCCGCCGATCGACCAGATCTCGAAGGGCAGCGCGGTCATGATCGTGCCGAACTTGCCGCCGTGGACGACATAGCTGCCGAACACGCAGAATAGCAGGAAGGCGAGGCCGCCGATGACGAGCATGGTGCGGTCCTAGCCGAGCCGGCGGGGGAAGGGGGCGGTCATGGCGCAGGCCTCGTCTCGCGCAGCACCATGATGGCGATGCGGCGGTTGGCGGCGGCGAACGGGTCGGCCGGCAGCAGCGGGTCGCGGTCGGCATTGCCGGTGACGCTGCGCAGCCGGTTCTCCGCCACGCCGCTCTCGACCAGCAGGCGGCGGGTCGCGTTGGCGCGCTCGGCCGACAATTCCCAGTTGCTGCGGTCGCTGCCGCGGAACGGGGTGGCATCGGTGTGGCCCGAGATCGACAACCTCTCCGGCATGCCGGCGATCACCGGGGCGATCTTCAGCAGCAGCGCGCGCGCGCGTTCATGCAACACGGCCGAGCCGCTGGCGAACATCGGCGTGCGCTCCTCGTCGAGCAACTGGATGCGCAAGCCCTCCGGCGTCTGGTCGATGGCGATCTGGGCGGCGAGTTCGCGCAGCAGCGGGTCGTTGCGCACGGCATCGCGGATCTGCTCGGCCGCCTGGTCGAAGGATTCCCGCTCGCGCCGCTCCATCTCCGCGCGCATCGCCGCATCGTCGATCGGCCGGCCGAGCACGGGGGGCGCGGGTGTGTTCACGCCGCTGCCGGCATTGGCCAGCCGCTGCGCCTGGCCGAGCGCCTGCGCCGGGGTCGGCGAGGCGGTCGCCGAG
>CAMDGX010000108.1 GCA_945897825.1 Asaia bogorensis
CGTCCAGTCGCCAACGGCGGCGACGCTCAACCCCGGTGATGATTTCCACCGCTGACCCCAGCTCCCGTCCTTAAAGGCGTTCTTACAAGCGCCGCTAAGGTCAGATCCGGGATTCAACCAGGCAAGGCAGCCGTCGCCGGACGGCTACGTTTTTCTGAAGAAAAAGAAGCAAAAAGACTTTTCCCATTGGGCCGTGGCTATCCGGACTCACCGGGAAATGGACGAAAGTTTTTTGGTTCTTTTTTTCAAAAAAGAACGTGCTTGCTTGCTTCAGTCCCACTCTACCCGCGTATGGTTCATCGCCGCCCGCGCCGCGAAGAAGCTGTAGAACAGCAGCCCCACCCCGAGTGTCACGATGCAGATCACCAGCCAGCGCAGCAATGCGCCGGTGCCCTTTTCCACGTCGTAGTCGCACACCAGCCGGCCGAGCCTTGTGCCGTCGGGGCCGGTCACTTCCACGCTGTTGATCACCAGGCGGAAGAAATGTCCGGCCACCACCAGCCAGCCCAGCCCCAGCGTGGCCACCGACACCGCCAGCCACACCAGGAAGTCCGGCCATACCTTCAAAAGTTCCAGCCGGCTGCGCAGCCGCAGCCCCGTCATCGCCAGGACATCCATGACGCACTCCCCCGATCATCGTGGCGGAAGGATGCGGCGGTGGAGCAAGGCCGGCGATGATCCAGATCAATCCTCAAGCGTCAGCGGCGGCCGAACATCCGCTCGATCTCGGCGCGGGACAGCTTGAGGTAGGTCGGCCGCCCGTGGCTGCACGTGGCCGCGCGGGGCGTGGCCTCCATCTGGCGCAGCAGCGCGTCCATCTCCGGCCCGCCCAGGCGCCGCCCGGCGCGGATGGAACCGTGGCAGGCCAGGCGGGCGACCACCGCATCCAGCTTGGCCGCGAGCGCCAGCCCTTCGCCCATCTCGGCGAACTCGTCGGCGAGGTCGCGCAGCAGCGGGCCGGGGTCGGGCGCGCCGAGCGCCGCCGGCATGGCGCGCACCAGCACCGCGCCGGCGCCGAACGCCTCGATCTCGAGCCCCAGCCGATCCAGCGCCGGGGCCTGCTCCACCAGCCGCGCGGCATCGGCGGCCGGCATGTCCACCACGGCAGGCAGCAGCAGCGGCTGGCGCCGCACCTCGCCTTCCAGCAGCTGCGCACGCAGCGCCTCGTGGGTCAGGCGCTCATGCGCCGCGTGTTGGTCCACCAGCACCAGGGCGCCATCGGCGGCGACCGCGATGATGTAGGTGTCCAGCACCTGCGCCACCGGCGCGCCCAAGGGAAACTCCGGCGCGGCGCCATTGAACGGCCCGTGCACCGCGTCGGGCGCGGCCGGCAGCACGCGCGCGCCCGGCCCGATCTCGATCGGCAGCCGCGCCTCGGCAAACCCGCCACGCGGCGGAGCGGGCGGGGCAGGGGGGGTATGCGGAATCCGCGTCAGGTTCAGGCCCGACCGGCCTATGATCGCCGGCCGCATTGGGCCGCTGAGCGACACGGCGGGTGCGGCCATCCCTGCCGCCCCGGCGGCCAGTGCGCGGCTGATCGTGGAGATCACCAGCCCGCGCACCGCCTCGGGCGCGCGGAACCGCACCTCCGCCTTGGCCGGATGCACGTTCACATCCAGCGCCTCCGGTTCCAGCGCCAGGTACAGCGCCACCACCGGATGGCGCCCGAAGGCGATCACGTCGCGATAGGCCACGCGCACCGCGGTGCGCAGAACCGGGTCCGCCACCGGCCGGCCGTTCACTATCAGCGCCTGCGCGGCCATGGTCGCGCGGGTGACGGTGGGGGCGGCGATGAAGCCGGTCAGGACCATCTCCCCGCCATCGACATCGGTGCGCCGCCCGTCGATGGCGATCAGCGCCCCGGCCGCCTCGGGCCCGAACAGGGCGGCCACCCGCGCCGCGCGGTCCTGCGCCGGCAGATCGAACACCGCCCGCCCGTCGCTCTCCAGCCGGAACGCCACCTGGGGCGCGGCCATCGCCAGGCGCCGCACCGCCGCCTCGGCCGCATCCGCCTCGGCGCGCGGCGATTTCAGGAACTTGCGCCGCGCGGGCGTGGCGAAGAACAGGTCCGCCACCACCACCCGCGTGCCGACAGTGCCGGCCGAGGGCGCGACCTCGCCGACATGCCCGCCCTCGACGGCGATGGTGTGGGCGCTGTCGCCCTCTCTCGACCGCGAGGTGATGGCCAGCCGCGCCGCCGCCCCGATGCTGGGCAGTGCCTCGCCGCGGAAGCCCAGCGTGTCGATCCGGACCAGCATGTCGTCGGCCAGCTTGGAGGTGGCGTGGCGCTGCACGCACAGCGCCAGTTCCTCGGCGCTCATGCCGATGCCGTCATCCTCCACCTCGATGCGCGTGATGCCGCCGCCGTCGATGGCCACGGAAATGCGCGTCGCCCCGGCATCCAGCGCGTTCTCCACCAGCTCGCGCACCGCCGCCGCCGGCCGCTCGATCACCTCGCCGGCGGCGATGCGGTTGACCGTGGCTTCCGGCAGCAGCCGGATGCGGCCCGCCCGCAGGCTCATCCTTCGCGCAACGCCTGGAACCGCGCCAGCAGCGCAGCGGTGGAACCGTCATGCGCGCCGGCCGCCCCGCCCTCCAATTCGCGCAGCACGCCGGAGGCCAGCACCTTGCCGAGTTCCACGCCCCACTGGTCGAAGCTGTTCACGCCCCAGATGCAGCCCTGCACCGCCACCTTGTGCTCATACAGCGCCACCAGCCGCCCCAGCGTGAAAGCGTCCAGCCTGCGGAACAGGATCATGGTGCTGGGCCGGTTGCCCGTGAACACCCGATGCGGCGCGATGGCGGCGATGCTGGCCGCGTCGGCGCCGGCGGCGTGCATCTCCGCCTCCACCTGCGCGCGCGACTTGCCCGCCAGCAGCGCCTCGGCCTGGGCGAACGCATTGGCGGCCAGGATGCGGTGCGCGGCGTCGCGGCTATGGTCCGGCCGAGCGGCAAGCAGGAAATCGACCGGCACCACCTCGGTGCCCTGATGCACCAGCTGCATGAAGCTGTGCTGCGCGTCCGTCCCCGGCTCGCCGAACAGCACCGGGCAGGTCGCCTGCGTCGCCGCCGTGCCGTCCAGCCGCACCGACTTGCCGTTGCTCTCCATTTCAAGCTGCTGAAGATGCGCGGCGAAGCGGTGCAGGCGCGCGTCGTAGGGCAGGATCGCCTGCGCGCGATAGCCCATGGCGTTGGTGTGCCAGATGCCGACCAGCGCCAGGATCACCGGCAGATTGGCCTCCAGCGAGGCATCGCGGAAATGCGTGTCCATCGCCCAGGCGCCGTCGAGCAATGCCTGGAACGCGTCCCACCCGGCGGCCAGCGCGATCGACAGCCCGACCGCCGACCACAGCGAATACCGCCCGCCCACCCAGTCGCGGAAGCCGAACACCCGCTCGGCCTGAATGCCGAAGGACAGGGCGGCCTTGTGGTTGGTCGACAGCGCCACGAAATGCGCCGGCACCGCCGCTTCCCCCAGCGCACCCGCGAGCCAATCCCGCGCCGCCGCGGCGTTGGTCATCGTCTCCTGCGTGGTGAAGGTCTTGGAGGCCACCAGCACCAGCGTCCGCGCCGGATCGAGCCGCCGTGCCAGGCCGGCGAAGGCGTGGCCGTCGACGTTGGAGAGGTAGTGCGCCGACATCACCCCGCCATCGGCCAGGGTCAGCGCCTCGGTGACCATGCGCGGGCCGAGGTCGGAGCCGCCGATGCCGATGTTCAGCACGTCGGTGAAGCGCTCGCCGGTCGCCCCGCGCAGCGTTCCGTCATGCACGCGATCGACGAAACTGCGCATCCGCGCCCGCTCGGCGGCGGCAAGAGCGCTTGCCTCCTCCGCCCCGGCGCGCAGCCCGGCGCTTTCGGGCGAGCGCAGCGCCATGTGCATCGCCGCCCGCCCCTCGGTGGGGTTCACCGTGGCCCCGGCGAACATCCGCGCGCGGAACGTCTCCAGCCCGGCGGCGCGGGCGAGCGCCAGCAGCGCGTCGCGCGCCGCGTCGTCGATGGCGGTCTTGGACCAGTCGAGCGTCAGGTCATCGAGCGTTGCCGTGAACCGCGGCGCCCGGCCCGGATCGGCCGCGAACAGCGCGCGGATATCGCCGGATCCTGGGCGTGCCGCGAGCGCCGCGAGGCGGGCCCAGGCCTGGGTCACCGGGGTGTCAGGGAGGACATCGGGGGGCGAGTCGCTGGACATGGCCCAGCATAGCGCAATTCCCGATTGCGCTTAAGCGCGTCGCGGCCTCCCGGCCAATGGCCTCGGCAGGTCTCAGAACAGCCGGTCGAACAGGCTGCGGCTGCGCGGCTGGATGATCCGGCTGTCGCCCTCGGTCACGCTCTGGCCCATGGCGGCGTTTTCGCGCAGCCGCTGGGATTCGCGCTGCGGGTCGACCGCAAGCCCGCCGGGCTCGCCGCTGCGGCGCCAGAACATCAACCGGTCCACCAGGGTGCGCGACGGGCGCTCCAGTGCCGAATCCTGCTCGACACGGGCGCGGATATCGGCCGGGGCGCGTGGCCCCGCGGCATCGAGCAGTGCCGCGGTCCCCGGCGTCACGCCGGCCTCGCGCGCACTGAGCGCCGCCTGGGGCGCCAACACCGCCTGGGCCGCCTCCGGCCCGGTCTGGTCCTGCGCCCGCGCCAAGCCCGGGCGCGGCGGACGCAGCGCGAAATCGGGCGGCATCGACAGCGGCGCGCGCGTCGTCACCTGGAACTCGTCCGGTGAGTCGCGCTGCAGGCCGAAGGTGCGGGACACGTCGTCGCCTCCGCAGCCGCTGAGCAGCAACAGGGCGAGGGCGGTGGCGAGAAACGGGGTCTGGCGCATGGGCACCTGCTTAGCGGGGGGACGTGTCGGCATCAAGGCGCGGGGTTCGTCGCCCCGCCAACAACGAGTCGAGCAACAGGACACCCACGCCGCACACGATCGCGGCATCGGCGACATTGAACACATACCACGACCAGCCGAAGGCATGGGCATGGACGAAATCCACCACCGCGCCATAGGCGATCCGGTCGATCACGTTGCCCACCGCGCCGCCGGCCACGGCACCGAGGGCGAGCGCCACCGCTAGGTTCTCCGCCCGCCACAGCCACACCGCGAGCCCCACCACCACCGCCAGCGCCACTGCCGCCAGCACCGCCGCGCCGAGGGCGGAGTCGCTGCTCAGCAGCCCGAAGGTGATGCCGCGGTTCCAGACCATCGTCAGGTTCAGGAACGGCAGCAGCGCCACCGACTCCTTCTCCGGCAGGTCATAGACATACAGGATCCACCACTTGCTGACCTGGTCGAGGATCAGCACGTCGAGTGCGACCACCGCGCCGAACAGCCGCAGGCGCTGGGCTGGCAGGGCCATGTTCAGCCCCCCCGGCACACCAGGCCGGACTCCACCGCATCGGCGCAGCGAAGGCACAGCGACGGGTGGGCTGCCACCGACCCCACCTCGGGCAGCACCTTCCAGCACCGCTCGCACTTCGTCCCCGCCGCCACCGTGGCCCGCGCCCCGGCCACCGCCGCGCGCTCCACCGTGGCGCCGGCCACGATCAGGATGTCGGCCCAGGCCTCGGCACTCAGCAGCCCGGCCTGCTCGTCCGGCAGCGCCATGGTCACGACGGCCTGGTTGGAGGAGCCGATGCGCTTCTCCGCGCGCATCGCCTCCAGCTCCGTGGTGCCGAGGCGGCGCAACTCGCGGATGGTGTCCCACTTCGCGCCGAGGGCGTCATCGCGCCATGCAGCCGGGATGGCCGGGAAATCATGCAGATGCGCGCTGTCCGCCTCCCCAAACCGCGCCGTCCACGCCTCCTCGGCGGTGAACACCAGCACCGGGGCGAGCCAGGTGCACAGGCAGCGATGCAGGTGGTCCAGCACCGTGCGCGACGCCCGCCGGCGCAGGCTGTCGGGCCGGTCGCAATACAGCGCGTCCTTGCGGATGTCGAAGTAGAACGCGCTGAGGTCCGACGAGCAGAAATTGTGCACGGCGGCATAGACGCCGGTCCAGTCGTAGCTCTCGACCGCGCCGCGGATCAGCGCGTCCAGCTCGGCCACCCGGTGCAGAACAAAGCGCTCCAGCTCGGGCATGTCCGCCTCGGCCACGCGCTCGGCCGCGCTGAACCCGTCGAGCGAGCCGAGCAGCCAGCGCAGCGTGTTGCGCAGCCGGCGATACAGCTCGGTCTGCTGCTTCAGGATCTCCTTGCCGATGCGCATGTCCTCGCTGGTGTCTGACGACATCACCCACAGCCGCAGGATGTCCGCGCCGTACTGGTCGTTCACCTCCTGCGGAGCGACCACGTTGCCGAGCGACTTGCTCATCTTGCGGCCCTGCTCGTCCATGACGAAGCCGTGCGTCAGCACCGCCTTGAACGGCGCCACGCCGCGCGTGCCGACCGATTCCAGCAGCGAGGAATGGAACCAGCCGCGATGCTGGTCCGAGCCTTCGAGATACAGGTCCGCCGGCCATGGCAGCCCGCGCTTCTCCAGCACGAAGGCATGGGTGGAGCCGCTCTCGAACCACACGTCGACGATGTCGAACACCTGCTCGTAGTCGGCCGGGTCGCGCCCCTCGCCCAGGAACCGCTCCGGCGGCGAGGAATACCACGCATCCGCCCCCTCGGCGCTGAAGGCGGCCACGATGCGGTCCACCACCGCCTGGTCGCGCAGCACCTGGCCCGACGCCCTTTCCACGAACACCGCGATCGGCACGCCCCAGGCGCGCTGGCGGCTGATGCACCAGTCGGGCCGGCTGGCCACCATGCTGCCGATACGGTTGCGCCCCTGGTCGGGCACGAACACCGTGTCGGCGATCGCCTGCAGCGCCTTGGCGCGGATCGCTTCCGGCCCGTCCATGCGGATGAACCATTGCGGCGTGGCGCGGAAGATCAGCGGCGCCTTCGAACGCCAGGAATGCGGATAGGAATGCACCAGCTTGCCGCGCGCCAGCAGCCCGCCCGCCTCGGTCAGCGCCGCGCAGACGGCGTCGGCCACCTTGTAGACATGCTGCCCGGCGAAATGGGGCACCCAGGCATTGAACGTTCCGTCCTCGCCCACGGTGTCCGGCACCTCGATGCCGTGCTGGCGGCCGAGCTCGAAATCCTCCTCGCCATGGCCGGGCGCGATGTGCACGAAACCCGTGCCGGCCTCGGTGGTGACGTACTCGGCCGAATACACCGTCACATCATGGTCGTAGCCGCGCCCGCGCATCGGATGCGCGCAGACCGTGCCCAGCAACTCGCGACCCTTGTGGACATGCAGCAGGTGGTGTGTCTCCACCCCCGCCGCCGCGCAAACCTGCGGCAGCAGCGCCAGCGCCACCAGCACGCGCTCCCCGGCGACCGCCAGCGAGCCCTCCTTCACGCTGTCGATGCGCACCAGGGCGTAGTCGATCTCCTCGCCCAGCGCGATCGCCCGGTTGCCTGGCATTGTCCAAGGCGTGGTGGTCCAGATCGCGATCGCCGCATCCTTGAGCCCGGCGATGGGGCTCGACACGACCGGAAACCGCACCGTCACCGTCGTGCTGGTGTGGTCGTGGTATTCGATCTCCGCCTCGGCCAGCGCGGTTTTCTCCACCGGCGACCACATCACCGGCCGCAGCCCGCGATACAGCGCGCCGTTCATCAGGAACCGCCCGATCTCGCCGAAGATCGCGCCTTCGCTCGCCACGTCCATGGTGGCATAGCGGTTCGGCCAGTCGCCCAGCACGCCGAGGCGGCGGAACTCCTGCTCCTGCACGCCCATCCAGTGCGCGGCATAGGCGCGGCACTCGGCGCGGAAATCCAGCACCGGCACCGCATCCTTGTCCTTCTTCGCCGCGCGGTACTGTTCCTCGATCTTCCACTCGATCGGCAGGCCGTGGCAGTCCCAGCCCGGGATGTAGTTGGCGTCGTAGCCGCCCATCTGCCGGGCGCGGTTGACGACGTCCTTCAGGATCTTGTTCAGCGCCGTGCCGATATGCAGGTTGCCGTTCGCATAGGGCGGGCCATCATGCAGGATGAACGGCGCCCGGCCCGCCGACTTCGCGCGCAGCCTGTCCCACAGCCCCATCGCCTCCCACCGGGCGAGCAGGCCGGGCTCCTTCTTCGGCAAATCGCCGCGCATGGGGAATGCGGTCGTGGGCAGGAACACCGTGTTGCGGTAATCGCGGCCGGTGGCCGTGTCGGGCTGGGTGTCGGTCATGGGATGATGTCTCGCGCGGCCAGCATGCCGCCTCAGGGAAATGGGATGCGCGTCGAACCCGGCTCTCTAGCGAGAGGCCGGGCGAGTAATTCGCGCGATTGCGATCCCATGCATGGCCCCGATTATGCCGCCCCGCCCGCCGCGCGGCAAGGCAGGCGTCGCGTGGGGTGACAGGAAGGAAGAATCTTCTTTTTCTGAAGAAAAAGAAGCAAAAAGACTTTCATCCATTGGCACCCGAGTCCCCCGGGTAACCGCCGCGCAAATGGTGAAAAGTTTTTTGGTTCTTTTTTTCAAAAAAGAACGCCTTGCTTCTAATCGTTTCCCAACAACGCGCGGGCCCGCGCCGCATCGGCCGCGATCTGCGCCTTCAGTGCATCGAGCCCGGCGAATTTCTGCTCGCCACGCAGATAGGCATGCAGCGCGACGCCGATTTCCTGCCCATAGAGGTCGTCGGCGAAGTCGAACAGGTTCACTTCCAGCCGGCTCTCCGGCCCCTCGTTCACCGTCGGCCGCCGGCCGATATTGGCCACGCCCTTGCACACCTGCCCGTCCGGCAGCGCCACCGTCACGGCATAAACGCCGCGCGCCGGCTCCAAGTGGCGGCCGAGCGCCACGTTGGCGGTTGGAAACCCGATCGTCCGGCCGCGCTTGTCGCCATGCGCCACCACGCCGCGGATCGCCCAGGGCCGACCGAGGGCCGCCGTCGCCCGCTCCGGATAGCCGTCCTGCAACGCCCGACGGATGCGCGTGGAGGACAGCGCGCCTTCCGCGTCGGCCAGCGGCGGCACCACCGTCAGCCCGATCCCGAGCCCCGCCGCCCGCTCCGCCAGAAACGCCACGTCCCCGCCGCGCCGGTGACCGAAGGCGAAATCCGGCCCGCAGGCCAGGTGCCGCGCGCCCAGCCCGGCATGCACCACCTCGGCCACGAATGCCTCGGCGCTCATCAGGCTGAACGGATGGTCGAACGCCAGTTCATAGACGAAATCCACCCCGAGCGCCGCCAGTGCCGCCGCCCGCTCGGTCGATAGCGTCAGGCGGAAGGGCGGGTCGTCCGGGCGGAACACCTCGCGCGGATGCGGCTCGAAGGTCAGCACCGCCAGCTTCGCATCCGGCCGCGCCGCCGCCGCCGCGCGCAGCACCTGCGCATGGCCGCGATGCACCCCGTCGAAGTTGCCCAGCGCCACGCTTGCCCCGCGCGCCGAGTCCGGCAGGCTGCGCCAGTCGCCGAACACGCGCATCACACGCTCCTCGCCGCATCGGCCTGGTGGCGCGCCGTCTCGGACAGTGCGACCGGATAGCCCAGATACTGCTCCAGCACCTCGGCCGGCGACCCATCGGCCTTCACCCGCCCCTGCTCCATCCACAGCGCCCGCGTGCACCACTGCAGCACCACGTCCGCCATGTGGGAGGACAGCACCAGGATCTCCACCCCGCGCACAAGGTTCTCCAGCCGCACCCGCGCCTTCTCCATGAAGCCCGCATCGCCGGCCAGGAACCACTCGTCCATCAGCAGCACCTGCGGCTGCACCGCGGTGGCCAGCGCGAAGCCCAGCCGCACGATCATGCCGGAGGAATAGATCCGCACCGGAAGGTCGAGGAAATCCGTCAGCTCCGCGAAATTCGCCACATCCTCCGCCAGCCCGTCGATCGCCCGTGGGCTCAGGCCGAGATACAGCCCGCGCAGCATGATGTTCTCGCGCCCGGTCAGCTCCGGGTTCATGCCCAGGTTCGGGTCCACCAGCGCGTTCAGCGAGCCCTGGACCCGCACCCGGCCTTCGACGGGCTCGTAGATGCCGGCCATGGCGCGCAGCAGCGTCGTCTTGCCGGCGCCGTTCCCGCCCACCAGCGCCAGCCGGTCGCCCGGGCGCAGCTTCAGGTCGATGCCGCGCAGCGCCTCGACCACCACCCGCTTGCGCGTATCGGCGGCCATCCGCCCGGTCATGGTGGAGAACACCGTCTTCTTCAGGCTGCGCGCCGTGCCGTGGTACAGCGGAAAGCTGATCGAAAGCCCTTGCACATCGAGTGCGGCGGGGGAGGGTGCGGCCATCGGCCTACAGCCAGAACGCGATGCGGCCGCGCACGCGCGCGAACACCAGCCATGTCACCAGCCACAGCGCCGCGCTGTAGGCCAGGGCGCTGCCCAGGATCAGGTCGCTCGGCACCACCCCCATCAAGGGGCCGCGCACCACCTCCAGCAGGCTGAAGAACGGGTTGAACGCCAGCGTCCATTCGTGCTCGCCCAGCTGGCTCGGCTTCCAGATCACCGCACTCATGAAAAACGCCATCTGCATCACGCTGGCCACGATCGGCGGAATGTCATGCAGCCGGGTGCAGATCGTGCCCAGCAGCAGCGCCAGCGCGACGGAGTTGACCAGCCACAGCACCATGCCCGGCAATGCCAGCGCCGCCACCCCGCCCGGCCAGCTCCACAGCAGCAGGTACACCACCACCACGACCAGCGCGTTGTGCGCCAGCACCACGATGTTGCGCACCACGATCCGCGCCGCATACAGCGTGAACGGCATGCGCACGGAGCGGATCAGGCTCTCGTTGGAGGTGAACGCCACGCAGCTGTCGCTCACCAGGCTGCCGAGGAAATTCCACAGCACCAGCGACAGCGCCAGGAACGGGATGTAGTCGCGCACGTCCAGCTTGAACAGCAGCGAGTAGAGCAGCCCCATGGCCAGCACCATGGCGCCGGTGGATATGGTCAGCCAGAACGGCCCCAGCATCGAGCCGCGATATCGCAGCCGGATGTCGAGCCACGCCAGCGTCCAGATCAGCCGCCACTGCGCCATGCCCTCGCGCACGTCGCGCCACGCCTCGCGATGCCGATCCGCCCAGGACTGGTTGGCGGACAGGTCGAGGACAACGTCGTCGCTGGGCTGCAGGTGGGTGGAGGTAGCGTCCATTGCCGGCGCGATAGCCGATCCGCCGCCCCCCGGCAACCGGCCCGTCCCCCTATCCGACCACGCGGGCAATGCGCGTGCGCGCCCCGCGCGTCAGCACCACGCGCTCGCCGGCCTGGAAACCCTCCTCGTTGGTCTGCACCACCGAGATCGTCTGCCCGCTATCCTCGCGGATGATGAACTCCACGGCATTGCCGGTGCGCGCCGACCCTTCCACCGCCGTGCCGGCCAGCCCGCCGATGATCGCCCCGCCGATCGCGCCCAGGATGTTCATGCGCGGGTCGCCGCCGATGAAGCTGCCGGCCACACCCCCCGCCGCGGCCCCGCCCAGCGTCCCCACGCCGGACTGCCCGCCCTGCACCGTCACCGGGCGCATCGACACGATCACGCCGTAGCTGACCTGCGCGGTGCGGCCGATATCGGCGCCGGTATAGGTGGTGTTCGTGTTTCGCGGCGCGCAGGCGCCCAGCCCCAGGGCTGCCGCCAGGCAAAGAATCGCCAGTGGCGGGGCGGCAAGCGAACGGGACGACATCCGCATCGATCGGTCTCCTCTGCGACGGCTTGCCACGCGCGGCACCCGGGCCGCCACCCTGGCGAACACCCGGGCGCGGCCCTGTGGCTCTAGCACAACACCCAAGCCTGACGCACCTTCTGCACGGCATTTGCGGCCGCATCAGGGCCGTGACAAGGTTGCCTTGGCAGCCGATCTGGGATAACGACTTACGCTGCTTTTCTGTGCTTGCCCCTTAACGGATGCCCCCATGCATCCGGCCTGTCAGGCCATTTTCTTGGGGCACCCGCGTCGGAGATTGTGCCGCATGACGTTCTCGAGCCTGTCTCCGGCTATCGTCCGTGTCGCCCTGTGCCTTGTCGCCGTCGGCATGCTCGCGGCCTGCTCCTCGGGCTCGCGCACCCATGTCTCGCGCACCAGCGCCGACTACGCCGCCCGCGCCAACGGCGACTACACTCCGCCCGGCCCGCCCGAGGATCCCTGGGGCCCCTACATTTCCAAGGCCTCGGCCCGCTTCGACGTGCCGGAGCGTTGGATCCGCGAGGTCATGCGCGTCGAATCCGGCGGCCGCATGTACCAGGCCGGCAAGCTCACCACCTCCCATGCCGGCGCCATGGGCCTGATGCAGGTGATGCCCGGCACCTACGAGGAACTCCGCCTGCGCCACGCGCTCGGCGAAGATCCCTACCACCCGCACGACAACATCCTGGCCGGCACGGCCTATATCCGCGAGATGTACGACCTCTACGGCTCGCCCGGCTTCCTCGCCGCCTACAACGCCGGCCCCCGTCGCTTCGAGGACTACGCCATCCGCAACCGGGGCCTGCCCACCGAAACCCGCCGCTACGTCGCCAAGATCGCCCCCTACATCGCCGACCACCGTCCGGCGCGCGAATCCGACGCGGCCGTGCTCGCCATGTATCAAATTCCCGACAACATCCCGGAGGGCCCGCGCTACCCGCGCGGCCGCCAGCCGGCGCCGATTGCCCTTGCCCAGGCCACCCCATCGCGCAGCGCCGCGCGCGCCGACACCGCGGTCACCGCCACCAACCTGCCGCCGCCCGGCGCGACGGCCCGCCCGGCCGTCGTGGCCATGACCTCGCCGCCGGCCCCGCCCCCCGCTTCGCGCGGCTTCTCCCTGATCGCGCCCGCCGTCGCCGGCAGCCTGCCCGCCCGCCCACAAGCCGTTGCCGCCAGCACCGGCCAATGGGCCGTCCAGGTCGGCGCCTTCGCCAGCGATCGCCTGGCCCGCGCCGCTGCCGAGTCCGCCCGCGGCAAGGCACCCGAGCTGGCCCGCGCCCGCCCCGCCGTCGGCGCCGTGCGCCAGGGCAGCGGCACGCTCTACCGGGCCCGCCTCGGCGGCCTCTCGCGCGAGGCGGCGATGCAGGCCTGCGAGAAGCTGTCCCGCGCCCGCGGCGCCTGCATCGTCCTGTCGCCCGACGCTCAATCCTGACGCCCGAAGCCTCCTAGCCCCTCGACGCTCCGCCCGCCCTGCGCCATGATCCCGCGCAGCGGCGGGAGCGGACAACCATGACACCGAGCGGGCATAGGAGGCCGGAACGCGCATGACCCAAGCGCCGACCAACGCCGGGGCAACACAGGCTCGCTTCGCCAGCCTCACCGGCATGCTCGCCCCCCAATCGGTCGCCATGCTCGGCGCCTCGTCCGACGCCACGCGCATCGGCGGCCGCCCGATCGCCTACATGCTGCGCCAGGCCTTCGCCGGCCGCCTCTACCCGGTGAATCCCCGGCGCGACGAGGTCCAGGGCCTCAAGGCCTACCCCGACGTGAAATCCCTGCCCGAAATCCCCGATGTCGGCATCGTCGCCGTCGCCGCGGACATCGCCGTCCAGGCCGTGCAGGACCTCGCCACCGCCGGCGTCAAGAACACCATCGTCCTGTCCGCCGGCTTCGCCGAGGTCGACGAGGCCGGGGCCGCCGAACAGGCCCGCATGGTCGCCATCGCCAAGGCCGCCGGCATGCGCCTGCTCGGCCCCAACTGCCTCGGCCTGTTCAACCGCCGCAGCAACTTCTACCCCACCTTCACCGCCGCCTTCGAAGGCGGCTGGCCCATCCCCGGCCGCATCGGCATCGCCAGCCAGTCCGGCGCCTACGGCACCCACATCTTCGCCGCCATGCGCGACCGCGGCGTCGGCACCGGCGTCTGCGTCACCACCGGCAACGAGGCCGATGTCACCATCGGCGACGTCATCGGCTGGCTGGTCGAAGACCCCGAGACCGACGTCATCGCCGCCTACGCCGAGGGCATCCGCGAAAGCGAAAGCTTCATCGCCGCCCTGACCGCCGCCCGCGCCGCGAAGAAGCCGATCGTCATGATGAAGGTCGGCCGCAGCGCCCTCGGCGGCGCCGCCGCCAAGTCCCACACCGCCTCCATCGCCGGCGACGACGCCGTGACCGACGCCGTGCTAGAAGAGTTCGGCGTCGTCCGCGCCCGCACGACGGAGGAGATGATCGACATCGCCGTCACCGCGACGCGCAAGATCTATCCCGCCGGCAACTCCCTCGGCGTCTTTACCGTCAGCGGCGGCGCCGGCGTGCTGATCAGCGACGTCGCCGAGCAGATCGGCCTGCCGATGCCCGAGATGCCGCAGGCAGCCCAGGACAAGCTGCGCGCCATCATCCCGTTCTCCAGCCCGCGCAACCCGGTCGACTGCACCGCCCAGGTCTCCAACATCCCCTCGGCGATGAACGACTTCGCCGAATCCATCGTCGCCGATGGCGGCTACCCCTCCATCCTCGCCTTCTGGTCCCAGGCCGGCGCCACCAAGTCCAACGTCGAGCGCCTGCGCAAAACCCTCGGCGAAGTCCGCACCCGCCACCCCGGCCGCCTCTGGGTGCTCTCCGTCCTCGCCCCGCGCGAGATCGAGGCGCAGTACGAAGAAGACGGCCTGGTCGTCATCCCCGACCCCACCCGCGCCGTCGTCGCCATCCACGCCATGGGCCGCTACGGCGACGCCTTCGCAGCCTCGCCCGGCCTGCCACCCCCCTCGGTCCCCGCCGTCGCGCTCCCGCCCAGCACCCCCAGCGAGGCCGAAGCCAAGAAGCTCCTCGCCCAGGCCGGCATCGCCTCCGCCCCCGAGCAGGCCTGCGCCACGGTGGAAGAAGCCATCGCCGCCGCCGCGCGCTTCGGCTTCCCGGTGGTGATGAAGATCCTCTCGCCCGACATCGTCCACAAATCCGAGATCGGCGGCGTCCTGCTGGGCATCGACAGCGAAGCAGCCATCCGCGACGGCTTCGCCACCCTGATGCAGCGCGGCGCCACCGTCCCGGGCGCCAGGCTCGAAGGCGTCCTGGTCGCCAAGCAGCTCTCCGGCGGCGTCGAATGCATCATGGGCATCCACCGCGACCCGGTCTTCGGCCCCGTCGCCATGTTCGGCCTCGGCGGCATCTTCGTCGAAATCCTCAAGGACGTCGTCTTCCGCCGCTGCCCCTTCGGCGAAGACACTGCCGAGGAAATGATCCGCTCGATCAAGGGCGCCCCCCTCCTCCTCGGCGCCCGCGGCCGCCAGCCCGCCGACATCAAGGCGCTCGCTACCATGCTGGCGAAACTCTCCGTCTTCGCCGCCCAGTCCGGCGAGCGCCTCCAGGGGATCGACCTCAACCCCGTCTTCGCCATGCCCGAGGGCGAAGGCGCCTTCGCGGTGGACGCCGTGATCGAACTGGGCGAATAAACAGCCAACGACAACGACAGGATGACGCAGGCATGATCAACAAGATCGTCCAGAACATGGCCGAGGCCATGGCGGGCGTGAAGGACGGGATGACGGTTCTGCTGGGCGGCTTCGGCCTCGTCGGCCAACCCAACAACCTGGTCGACGCGCTCATCGAAACCGGCGTGAAGGACCTCACCGTCGTCGCCAACAACGCCGGCGGCGGCACCACCGGCCTCACCGCGCTGATGGAACACGGCCGCGTCCGCCGCCTCGTCTGCTCCTTCCCGCGCAGCAACTCCACCATCTTCGAGGAGCTCTCCCGCGCCGGAAAGATCGAGCTGGAAATCGTCCCCC
>CAMDGX010000109.1 GCA_945897825.1 Asaia bogorensis
CTCCGCGCCGCATCGCGCGAACCCTGGGGAACGCCCCGCGCCTGCCAAGGAACCACATCGCCATGACCGAGCCGGCCCGCCGCCCGCATCCGCCCCGCCGTCTGCTGCTGCTCGGCGGCGGCGCCGTGCTGCTCGCGGGCGGTGCCGGGGTGCTGTGGCCGCGCGCCGCCGGCCTGCCGGACCCGACCGACCCGCGCACCACGCTGACGCAGGTGGAGGACGCCGTGGCCCGCATCCTGCCGGTGCCGGAGATCACGGCCGCGGAGCTGGCCGCCCTGGCGCAGGGCGGCGGCCGCCTGGTGCTGCTGGACGTGCGCGAGCCCGAGGAGTTCGCCCAGAGTCGCATCCCCGGCGCCATCCGCGTGCCGCCGGGGCTGTCGGCGTCCGAGATCCTCGCCCGCCATGGCGCCGCGATGAAAGGGGCCGAGGTGGTGTTCTACTGCGCCGTCGGCTGGCGTTCCGGCCTGATGGTGGAGGCGCTGCGCGATGCGGCGGCGCAGGCGGGCGCGGCATCGCTGCGCAACCTGCGTGGCGGCGTGTTCCGCTGGCACGCCGAGGGCCTGCCGCTGGACCTCGCCCAAGGCGCGCAGGGCGTGCACCATTTCGACGCCGCCTGGGGCCAGCTGCTGCGCCGCACCCTGGGCAACTGATCTCCCGTGCCGCATCGCTAGGCCGGCGCGTCGTTCAGCGTCCAGTCGTAGCCGTCCTCGGCGATGCGCACCTCGCCGACCAGCCGGGCGGCCAGCGCCGGGGCGGCATGGCGGCGCAGATGGGCCACCACCCCCTGCTCGCTGCCGCCGAAATCCTCGCGGAACCAGGTGTAGATCGACGACACGCGCAGCCGCCCATCCGCCAGCACCGCCGCCCCGCGCGGATGGTTGACGAACGCGGCGGCCGCCTCGTCCAGATCGGCCTCCAGCGTCGCCGCCCGCCAGGCGCGCGGGCGCAGGTTCGGGCAGCCGATCGAGGCGCAGTTCACCGAATAATGCACGCGCGGGTCGCGGAAGGTCGGGCGCATCGTCGCGTGCTCGATGTCGTCGAGCGACATGCGCCGCCCCTCGACCGTCACCAGCCTTGTGCGCCAAGGCCCGAAATACCCCTTGGGGTCCAGCGGCACGCCGGTCGAGCGGATGTCCTTGATCGAGGCCACCGGGTAGCGCTCCAGCACCACCTTCAGCGTCAGCGCATTGTAGAGGTTCGCCCAATAGGCGAAGGCCTCGTTGCGCGGCATGGCTGACGGGCGCAACTGCGCCGCCGCGGCGATCCAGGCCTCCAGCGCGGCGAGGTCGGCGGCGGACGCCTTCCACGCGCCGTAGCGCACGCGGGTGACGCCGTCGGGATGCGGCACGACATGGCGGGCGAGCAGCCCGTCCAGCGCCTCGGGCGTGGCGGCGCGCGCGGCGGCGGGCAACAGCGCGACAGCGGCGGCGGTCAGCACGGCGCGGCGGGGCAGGGTGCGAATGGCGTTCATGGCATCCTTCATCCTTTGGCGAAGCGCGCCTTGAGCGGGATCGCGGCGAGCGAGAGCAGGGCGAGGCCGATCAGCGCGCCCAGGATCTGCGGCGTCAGCACATCACCCACGTTGAAATCCCCGCCGCGCGCCAGCACCTCGCCCAGGCCGGCGCCGGCCAGGCTGAACACGGCGGTGCCCGGCAGGATGCCGATCGCCGTCGTGGCGATGTAGATGCCCGGCCGCACGCCGACGAAGGCGGGCACCAGGTTGACCAGGAAGAACGGGAACAGCGGCACCAGCCGCAGCACCAGCAGGTAGGCGCCGGCGTTGCGCCGGATCCCCTCGCCCAGCGCCGCCGCGCGCGGCCCCAGCCGGTCGAGCGCGTCGGCGCCGAGCACGCGCCGGGCAAACAGGAACACCAGCGTCGCACCGATGGTCGCCGCCGTCACCGTCAGCGCGGTGCCAAGCACCGCGCCGAACAGGAACCCGCCCGACAGCGTCAGGAACACCGCCCCGGGCAGCGAGAACGCCACCGCCGCGATGTAGAGGCCCACATAGGCCAGCGCGGCCAGGAGCAGGTTGTCGGCCACGAACCCGGCCAGCGCCTCGCGGTGGCGCGCCAGGGTGGCGAGCGACAAATGGTCGGAAAGCCCGGTCGCCCGCGCCGCCACGATCAGGGCGACGAAGGCCAGCACCAGCCACAGGCGGCGGTCGCGCAGAATTCGCATCGCTGGGCTCCTCAAGGCAGCAGGCGCTGGATCAGGCCGACGATCCAGCGGGTGCGCGGGCCGAACAGCGTGGGCGTGTAGTGGCTGCCGGCGGCGCGCTTGGAAATCTCGCCCATGGTCGGGTAGGGCGGCAGCGAGGAGGCGACGGCGCCGATCTTCATCTTCTGCTGGATCGCCAGCCCCCACAGCCCGATCATCTCGCCGGCGCGCGGGGCCACGATGGTGGCGCCCAGGATGCGCCCGCCACGGCCCAGCACGATCTTGGCCAGCCCCTCGGTCGCCCGCTCGGCCTGGGCGCGGTCGTTGCCCGAAAGCGGCTGGCTCAGCACCGAGACATCGTGGCCCGCCTTGCGCGCGTCGGCCTCGGTCAGGCCGACATGGGCCAGTTCCGGATCGGCATAGGTCACCCAGGGCAGCGCGGCATAGTCGACCTTCGCCGGCAGGCCGAACAGCGCGCGGCGGATGATGATGCCGGCGTGGTAGCCGGCGATATGGGTGAATTGCGGCCCGCCGGCCACGTCGCCGATGGCGAACACCCGCTTGTTGCTGGTGCGCAGCCCGGCATCCACGGTGATGCCGCGCGGGGTTGCGGCGATGCCGGCCACCTCCAGCCCAAGCCCCTCGGTCTGCGGCCGGCGCCCGGCGGCAACCAGCAGGTGGGTGCCGCGCACCACCGACACCACGCCCGCGCCGTCGGCCACATCCACCGCCACGCCACCATCCTCCGCGCGCACGCCGCTGATCTGCGCGCCCTCGCGCAGGTCGATCCCCTCGGCCAGCAGCGCCGCGCGGATGATCGCCGCCGCCTCCGGCTCGTCGCGCGGCAGGATCGCCGCCCGCTCCAGCAGCGTCACCGCGCTGCCCAGCCGGCGGAAGGCCTGCGCCATCTCCACCCCGATCGGCCCGCCGCCCAGCACCACCAGGTGATCGGGCCGGGCGGTGAGGCCGAACACCGTCTCGTTGGTCAGGTACGGCACGGTGTCGAGCCCCGGCACCGGCGGCACCGCGGCGGTGGAGCCGGTGGCCACCACGTAGCGGCGCGCCCGGATCCGCTGCCCCGCCGCCTCCACCAGGTCGGGCCCGGTGAAGCGGGCGGCGCCCTGGATCACCGTCACGCCCAGCCCCTCGAACCGCTCCACCGAATCATGCGGCGCGATGGCGCCGATCACGCCATGCACATGCGCGTGCACCCGCGCGAAATCCACCGCCGGCACCCCGGCATCCACCCCGAAACGCGGTGCCTGGCGCACCGCCTCGGCGGCATGGCCGGCGGCCAGCAGCGCCTTGGAGGGCACGCAGCCGGTGTTCAGGCAATCCCCGCCCATCAGGTGCTTCTCGATCAGCACCACCGAGGCCCCCATCTGCACCGCGCCCGCCGCCAGCGACAAGCCGCCCGAGCCCGCGCCGATCACGCACAGATCGGCATGCAGCACATCGCCGCGTCGAACGGGGCGGCGGGCGGGGGAGCCTGGGGTGGTGTCGGCCATGGCGGTTGGGTTTCCGGTACGGTTGCAAGCCTGTTCGCCGCGCGGCCGCGGTTGGTTACACGGCGCGCACCGCACATGACCGCCCGGGCGCACCGCCGGCAAGCCTGCGGTTGACCAGGGCTGCGCGGCTGTGGCCTGCTGGCGGCACAAGAAGGCCGGTCGGCACCAGCGGAGGTTTCATGTCGGGAGAAGCAGGGCGCGGCAACGTGCCGCGCGAGACGGACGTGGTGGTGGTCGGCGCCGGATTCGCCGGGCTCTACATGCTGCACCGGCTGCGCCAGCAGGGCGCCTCGGCCATCGCCTTCGAGGCCGGCGACGATGTCGGCGGCACCTGGTACTGGAACCGCTACCCCGGCGCGCGCTGCGATGTGGAAAGCGTCCAGTATTCCTTCGGCTTCTCCGACGAGATCCAGCAGGAATGGCACTGGCCGGAGCTCTACTCCGCCCAGCCCGATATCCTGAACTACGCCCGATTCGTCGCCGACAAGCTCGATCTGCGCCGCGACATCCGCTTCTCAACCCGCGTCACCTCCGCGCATTTCAACGAGTCCACCCGAAGCTGGACTGTGCGCACCGACCAGGGCGATGAGGTCTCGGCCCGCCACTGCGTCATGGCCACCGGCTGCCTGTCGACCACCCAGCTCCCCGATTTCCCCGGCCGCGACAGCTTCCGCGGCGCCACCTACCACACCGGCCACTGGCCGCACGAAGGCGTAGATTTCACCGGCCAGCGCGTCGCCGTCATCGGCACCGGCTCCTCGGCGATCCAGTCGATCCCGGTGATCGCCGCTCAGGCCGCCCATCTCGCCATCTTCCAGCGCACGCCCAACTTCTCGCTGCCCTCGCGCAACGCCGCGATGCCCGCGGAATACGAGCAGGACTGGAAGCAGGACTACCCCGCCCGCCGCGCCGCCGCGCGCTGGACCATGAAGGGCGTGGTCGGCGCCCCCGGCGACCGCTCCGCGCTGTCCGTCTCGCCCGAGGAATGCGAGCGCGTGTTCGAGGAACGCTGGAAGCTCGGCGGTGCGGCGCTGATGACCTCGTTCAACGACCTGCTCACCGACAAGGCCGCCAACGACCTGGTCGCCGGCTTCGTGCGCCGCAAGATCCGCCAGATGGTCCGCGACCCCGCCACCGCCGAGGCGCTGCTGCCGACCAGCTACCCGATCGGCACCAAGCGCATCTGCATCGATTCCGCCTATTTCGAAACCTACAACCGCCCCAACGTCACCCTGGTCGACATCCGCCGCGCACCCATCGAGCGCATCACCGAACGCGGCGTGGTGGCGAACGGCGTGGAGCACGAGGTCGACGCCATCGTCTTCGCCACCGGCTTCGACGCCATGACCGGCACGCTGACCCGCATCGACATCCGCGGCCGCGACGGCCAGACGCTCGCGGACAAGTGGCGCGACGGGCCGCTCACCTATCTCGGCCTGATGACCGCCGGCTTCCCCAACCTGTTCACCATCACCGGCCCCGGCAGCCCCTCGGTGCTGTCCAACATGATCGTCTCGATCGAGCAGCACGTGGACTGGATCAGCGACTGCCTCACCGCGCTGGGCAGCCGCCAGGGCGACTGCATCGAAGCCACCGGCCAGGCCGAGCTGGACTGGGTGCAACACGTCGCCGAAGCGGCCGACCGCACGCTGTTTCCGCTCGCCAACAGCTGGTACATGGGCGCCAACATCCCGGGCAAGCCACGCGTCATCCTGCCCTACGTCGCCGGCGTCGGCGCCTATCGCCGCATCTGCGACGAAATCGTGGCCGACAACTACCGCGGCTTCCGCATTACCGGCCCGGCAGACGCACGGATCGCGGCGGAGTAGATTGCGACCAAGGCAAGGCCAGGGCTTTGCCCTGGACCCACCAAGGGCCGGCGGCCCTTGGATCCCCATCACTTAAGATATGAGGTCCAGGGGCTTGGACCCACCTTTACCGAACAACTGTGCGGTGGTGACCACAACCTTGGCGAGGTTGGGGTCGAGGCTTCGAATCCCTTCGCCCGCTCCAATGACCACCACCCCACCTTTCTCTCCATGCGGGTCGGCCACGTAGAACCCCAAGATATTTGGGGGTTTTTCGTGTGGGGTTGAGGGTGGCTTGGGCGCCGCAACCCCGTTTTCGCTCTCCGGAGGGGCATTTGTCTCCGAAGCTTGGGGGTAGCCGGATTTACACCCAAGGTACCATCCCATTGAAATGGAACAGATATTGCTCTCGGACGCAGCCCCGAGTTTGTGACTCCTTCGCTTGGGCGATCGCGATCGGTGAGAAATCTAGCGCCTTGGCCCGAGGCGAGGACCGAGTGCAATGGCATTAACTGGGCGAAGCACGGCACCACGCCGTTTTACCCGAAGCTGGTGCCCTATCGCAGCCCCGCCGCCACATCGATAACGAGTTCAACGCGGCTTCTAGGTGCTCAGTGATCCCCTGCTGGCCCACGTCATCAATCTCATTTCAAGGGCCGCGGCCTGTATGCTCGTCCTTCGGCCTGAGTGGACGCGCGTCGGGCCCTACGCCGGCCAAGCGTTCCTGCTCATCCTGCTTGGCGCACTGCCAGGGACGGGGCGGATGCAACCTTGTTCGCTCCATGCCGTTTCGACTTTTCTCTGGTTCGCGCGGCTTAAGAATGGAACAGCTGTGGTCAACGGTAGTGCTGCGCTAGGACCTGAGGACAGCAGCGCCCGATTAGACGATCGGCCAGAGCGACCACCTCGCCAAGTGTTCGTAGCACTCGGCTTCTATGTGGCGTTAGCGCTCGTTGTGCTGCCTTTCGCGCATAATCAAGGCCCAACCTTACCTGGTCTGACACCTCTCTTCGCCGCGACGGTGCTGGTTACGGAGTTGGCGACCAGCTACCTCCTGTTCGTCCAGTTCCGCGCTATCCGGACATGGTCTCTGCTTCTTCTCGCATGCGCCTACCTCTTTGCCGCCATGATGGCGGCCCTGCATCTTCTGACCTTCCCCGGCGCTGTCCTCCCTGACCGTGTCCTGATCGGGGGGACCGGGTCAACCGCGTGGGCTTTCGTACTTTGGATGAGCGGCTATGCCGCGCTCACCTTCGCCGCTGTCGTGACGGAGTTCGTCTCGTTGGACCGGCGTGTCGCCCCAGCAAACATCAACCGCGTAAGTCAGGTAGCGCTAACGGGGATACTTATTCTCGTCCTGTGCTGCGTCCTTGTCCTGACTATCTGGGTCGACCGACTGCCACCGCTGATGCAGGGCTCGTCGTGGACGATGATGAACGTGTCAATCGTTTACGCAGCCATGGCGATGATCGTTGGCAGCATCGCGCTCATCCTTCTTTTCGCAAACAGGCACAGCCGCGTGTTCCTCTGGTTAAGCTTAGCCATGACGGCGCTGCTTTTTGCCAACATCCTCAGCATTATCGGCGGTGGGCGCTACACTGTGGGCTGGTCGCTGGGACGAGTCAGCTGGATGTTCTCCGCCAGCGTGCTGTTCCTTTTTTTCATGGGCGAGTTTGCGCGACAACAGCGGTCTCTGGCGGAGGCGCGCGACGTGCTTGAGCAGCGCGTGCGCGAGCGGACAGCGGACCTCAGCAGCACGGCGAGACAACGAGACCTACTGCTGCGCGAGGTCCACCACCGGGTGAAAAACAACCTACAGATGGCGGATTCCCTAATCGACATCGAGGCCCGCCACATCGACGATACCCGCGCCAAGGAAGCTCTCTCCGCGCTCCGGAACCGAATGTACTCCCTCGGCTTAGTGCATCAGCAATTGATGGAGTCGGATGATCTTGAAACATTCAGCATCAGGCCATTTCTGCAGGAGCTCTCGGTGAACCTTGCGAATTCCTTCGCTGCGACTGAACGTGGGACCGTCATCTCTGTCGAGGCCGAGCCGGTCTGGGTGGACCTGGACTTTGCCATCCCGGCCGGTCTCATCACGACGGAACTCGTCACTAACGCAATGAAGCATGCGCGCGCCAGCGCGGTGACGGTGGAGTTCCGGCGGCTCGGCCAGGGTACAGCGTTTCTCTGCGTGTCTGACGACGACCCGGATACTGCGGACGGTCACCGCGGGATCAAATCAGGTACAGGAAGCCGGATCGTTGCGGGCCTAGTTCGCCAGCTAGGCGGCCGCATGGAGGTCTTCCAGTTGAATGGCACCCGCGTCGAGATCGTCGTTCCGTTGCCTGGGAGCGCATAGCATGAGCAGCGACTGCATCCTCATCGTCGAAGATGAGTTTCTAATCGCAGACCTGCTTTCGTCGATGGTCGAGGACATGGGACTCAGTGTCTGCGGCCTTGCCGTAAGCGCCGACGAGGCCGTGGCACTTGCACGGCAGCATGTCCCAAGGCTTGTGTTCATGGACGTCCGCCTCAAGGGCCAAAAGGATGGGATCGACGCGGCTCTGGCCATTCATCAGCAGGTCGGGTCACGTGTGATTTTCATCACCGGCTCGCGCGAACCCGAAACGGTTGCGCGGATCCACCAAGATCATCCAACCGCCATCCTATTCAAGCCGTTCACCTTCGCGCAGATCAAGCAGGCCGTAGACAGTGCGGGTCCGTAGCATACGGGGCTTAATCTAACGTATTCGAGTTGCCTGAAGCACCAGCGTTCATACGGTAACTTTTGAAATATTGGACGACTCCGCAGACGGTAGCCTGTCCTCGGTTACTGAGTTATCGTCGGTGCTGAGTAATACGACGAGATACTGAACAGATATTCATCATCCAGGATTTTCTGTAGCGGGCGCTCGCCAGCCTCGACCGTGCTGCCGATCATCTCCTAAACACCCGCATAGCTTCATCCCCGTAGTGGTTGATTACCTTCACGGCGATGCGCCCGACTTTGGTTTGGCGAAGGGTCGGCTCTCAGTGCGGTAGAGGCTGGCGCAGGCTTCCTTGTCCACTTCGGCGTTCAGCGCGGTCTTCAACTTGCCGAAGGGATTAACCGGGACGATGAACTCGCTGCGGCGCCGGCCTCTGGCAACGGTTCCGGTCGGAATGCAGTTCTGGCCGAGCTCCCAATGGCTGGAGAGCTCGGCGAATGAGCTGTTCAGAATCGGATTGTACCAAGGTCGCCTTGGGTGTGCATTACCTGAGCAGAGTGGCAACGTCATTTAGCTTCAAGCACGGCTTTCTGATCCTGCCAAATGATGGGCCAGGGCTCGATGAGGCGAGGCAAGGTGACCGCTTGGCCCGCCTGCCCTTCGAGGATCGCCTCCACAATCTCCGGCGCCAGCAGCGTCAGCCGCAGCACATCCCCGACGTATGTCCGGTCCAGCTTCTCCGCCCGCGCGATGTCGGAGATCGAGGCGTAGGTCCCGTCGTCCAACAGCCGCTTCCACCGAAACGCTCGTCCGAGCGCCTTCAGCATCGCCGGATCGGCGTTGGTGGTTACGTGCCGCGGCGCGGTCGGCAACACCGACCCATCCGGCGATACGACCACCTTCCGCCCACCCCGCTTCCGGATCGCCAGCGGGACCCGCACGGTCACTGTGTCTCCCATCAAGCCGCCTCCCGCATGGCGGTGCTACCGCGCAGATCCCGCACCAGGCTAGACAGCCCGTCGACCCGCAGCTTGATGTCTGCGCCGGTCGGGCCGACTGTCACCCGCTCCACCAGCAGTTGGACCAGCCGGGCCTGCTCAGCGGGGAACAGCTCCTCCCACATCGGCTCCAGGTGCTCCAGGGCATCGCGGACCTCGGCCTCCGTCACATCAGGGGCTTCCTCCTGCGCCGCGCGCCAGGTGCCGACGATCACCTCCGGCTGCCGCACCAGCGCCCGCACCTGGGCCAACACCACCTGCTCAATCTCGGCCGCTGCGATCCGGCGCACGATGTCCGGGTTCGGCGTTCCCTGGTCCTTCAGCACCGCCTGCGCCACGTAGTAGCGGTATTGCTTGCCACCCTTGCGCGTGTGCGTCGGTGACATGGCCCGCCCGTCCAACCCGAAGATCAGGCCCTTGAGCAAGGCCGGCGACTGTGCCCGGGCCTGGTTGGCCCTGACTCGAGGACTGATCTGCAAGACGGCATGCACCTTGTCCCATAGGTCCCGCGGGACAATGGCCTCGTGCTCGCCGGCGTGAATCTTCCCCTTGTGCGGCGCGTCGCCGAGGTAGGTCCGGTTGGCCACGAGTCGATAGAGATAGCCTTTGTCGATCTGCGCCCCGGTCTTGGAGATGACGCCCTGCTGCCGCAGTTCCTGGGCCAGCTTGGTGGCCGAGCGCAGAACCAGGAACCGCTCGAAGATCGCCCGCACTTGCCGGGCCTCGCTCTCGACCACCAGGAGCTTGCGGGCCTCGACTCGGTAGCCGAGCGGCACCTTGCCGCCCATCCACATGCCGCGGGCGCGGGAGGCAGCGAACTTGTCGCGAATACGCTCGCCGATGACCTCTCGCTCGAACTGGGCGAAGCTGAGCAGGATGTTGAGCGTCAGGCGGCCCATGGAGGTGGTCGTATTGAACGCCTGGGTGACCGACACGAAGGTTGTCCCGTGCGCGTCAAAAACCTCCACCAGCTTGGCAAAGTCCATCAGCGCGCGGGACAGGCGGTCGATCTTGTAGACCACCACCACGTCCACCCTGCCGGCCTCTATGTCCGCCAGCATGCGCTTCAGCGCCGGACGCTCCAGCGTGCCGCCCGAATAGCCGCCGTCGTCGTAATAGTCCGGGACCTCGATCCAGCCCTCGTGGCGCTGGCTGGCGATATACGCGGCACAGGCGTCGCGCTGGGCGTCCAGCGTGTTGAACTCCTTGTCCAACCCCTCGTCGGTGCTCTTGCGGGTGTAGATGGCGCAGCGGACCTTGCGGACCGGCGCCGCGGCCGTGGGCTTTCTGCTCATGCCACCCCCCGTTGGTTCTTGAGGCCAAAGAAGGTGAAGCCGTTCCACCTGGTTCCCGTGATGGCCCGGGCGACGGCCGACAGGGACTGGTAGGGGCGCCCCTCCCACTCGTACCCATTGGCGAGCACCGTGACGGTATGCTCGACCCCCTTCCACTCGCGGATGAGCCTGGTGCCGGCGGTCGGCTTATCCTGGTGGCGGATGCGCCGGATGATGGCGTTGCCGCCATCAAGCTGCTCGCCGATGGCCTCCAGCTTCGCCACCGTCTCGGGCTTGAGGCCTCCGTATGCAAGCTCTTGTATGCGGTAAGATAGTCGGCTCTGAATGTAGGTCCGGCTGAAGGGCGGCGGCTCCTTGCCGAACAGCTCACGCCATTGCTGCTTCAACTGCGCAATGGGCATGGCGTGCAGCGCAGCCAGCCGCGCCAGGACCGTGTCCTTGGGGATCGAAGTGATCAACGTGGTCATGCGACTCCCTTTCTCTTGGGGTTCGCATGGAGGCGCTGCCGGGCGGTGGAGTGTAGGCGAATGTCTCCACACTCCCGAGCCTTTCGGCTGGCGTGGCTGTTGAGCCGCAGCGTCTCCCGCGACCTGCCCAACGCTGGTAATGTCACGAGGTGCGTCGATCGACTTCCCACCGCCGGGTATTCGATCCGCGTGCGTCAGCGCATTGCCGTGCCGACGCATCAAGCCTGCTTCCTGCGGGTGGGAAGCAAGTGAGCGCGGTGCGGCACGGACGTGGGACAGATCACCCTTTGCTTTGGATCCCATCACGCTACCTCCAATACTGCTGCTGAATCTTCGTCCGCGGCTTCGTCAACGCCCGGCGCCTGCCGCACCCGTGCCAGCGTCGCGGCAATGCGCGCCTTTGCCTGCTGCCGAGCCATGCGCTCCTCCGCGGCACGGCGCGCAAACCGCTCCCGCACCAGCGGGTTCACCTCCCAGGCCGTCGGTGGCCGCGCCGGGTTCTCCTGCGGCTCGGCCCTCAGCCAGCCCATGGTCTCCAACGACTGCATCACGCTCAGCAGCTCGTGGCGCTGTTCCGGCGCCTTCAGTGGGCCATAGGCGCGCACCACGTCGCGCAGCGCGAGGCGCCCGTCCTCGCGCGACAGGATGAACCCCGCGATCCAGCGCGCATGACCCGATTGCACGCTGGAGAACATCACGGCTTCGGCCCGCAGGAGATGCGGCAGCAGCACATCGCGCAGATAGGCCGCGCTGCGCCGCGCCACCGGCTCGGGCACCACCATGACATCCGGCGGCTCGACACCCTCACGCAGCGCGTCCGCATGGTCGATCAGCTGGAACAGCAGTGTGATCCGGGCGAACAGCCCCGGCCATTTTCCGAGCGCCGATTTCAAGCGGCTGGAGGTGTCCGGCATGGCGGCGACCGCCTCGGCCAGGTCCAGGATCGCCGCTCGATGGACCTGCGCATCCGCATGCAGCACCACCACCCGCGGCTCGGCGCCTGGAAACGCCGCCGGCGGCAGCAGCCCCGCCATCACGTTCACCAGCCCATGGTAGCGCTCCGTGGCGGCGTGATCGGGCTTGCGGTCGATACCACGATCCTGGCGTGCCGGCACCGCGTAGCAGAAACGTTGCAGCAGGCCGTCATCGGCGGCCTCTCGTGCAATTCGCTGGATCGGCTCCGGCTGGATACCGCCGATGATGCATGCCGACCAACTCGAAAGCGACAAGGTGCCGCGGCCGACGCGGTCCACCACGAAGCGCGTTCCATTGTACAGTCGGAGATAGGCACCGCGATCACCGCCGCCACGACCGCCGGCACGGTAGCGGTCCATGTTGGCCAGCCATTCACTCATCTCGTCCTGGCGGATCAGCACCTTGCCCATCGGCACCCGCTGCTTGGCCTCGGGGTCGTCGCGCAGCACTTCGGTCAGCGCTTCGACGGTGCTGTTCTCGACGAGGTATCGGTCGAGCCGTGGGGGCGGCGGCCCGCTGCCGGGCGGCGCGTTGTCCGCCTTGAGCGCGGCCATCTCGGCGCGATGCTCGGCCATTGCCAGCGCGTGTCGGCCGCGGGCCAGGATGTCGATCTTGTCGATCGGCCGGGTCGCGGCCTGGATCACCGGCGTCTTGAGGATGCTGGGGTCGCCGACGATCGCCCCCCAGATGCGGGCGCCCTCCTGCCAGGTGTCGTCGATCTGCTTGGGCTGCAGCCGCCACATCTCGTGCGCCACGCTGGAGAGCGTCACCAGGGCGGCCAGCGCCACGGTGGCCGGATCGACACCCATGCGTGCCGCCGTGTCGGCGACGAATGGCGCGATGGCGCACGGCAGATGCTCGGGGCGCAATTCGGGGGCGCCGGTCATCTCGGCATCGGCGAGGAAGTCGATGGGCTCGGGCCAGGCGCCGTCGCTCGAGGCCTGGGATGGATCGCCGCCGTCCGGCGTTGTGCCACCATCGCCGAGTTTTCGGCACGCGGTGCTGACGGTGCGCGGCACGTCGTCGTAGCGGGCCTGCCAGCGCCCCGCCACGGTACTGCCGTCCTTGATGTCGCGCTGCGCCTCCGGTACGGCGAGGAGCAAGCCGCGCAGGGTAAGAACCACCTGGGCAGGCGCCATGCCGCCCTTGAGATAGCGCATCGTCAGCGCCACCAGCGGCGCATGGTAGTCCGAGCCGGTGAGGATCTTCTGGATCAGGATCGAGGTGTCGCGGACCTCGCCAGTCTCTGGTGACACGGTGACCCCGGTCGCGGGGATTGCGGTGCCGGTTGTCTCTGCCAACGGCGACGCATCGGCCAGCATCTCCAGCGCGTCGCCAAGATTGAGCTCAGCGTCGCTCTCCGCGATGATCACTGCGAGCCTGGGGCTGGCCTTGCGATGCCAGCTTCCTGGCCAGCGGATGGGATGGACCGGCGGCGCGTTGCTGCGATCGCCGCCGACCAGGGAGGCTGCCAGGGACCGCGCCTGCTTGAGCGCAGCATGCTCGGCGGCATCCCGTGTCGGTTCGGTCAAGCGCCAGTGCAGATGCAGCTTGTCCTGCACCTCGCCGGTTTGGTCGTTGATCCAATACCCGCCGCTGCGCACCACCAGGGTGGCGGGACCTAGCAGCCACTCCAGTCGTGCGCGAGCCTCGCTCGGCGCCGTGTCGCATTCGACCGACAGCGCCAGGCCATTGACGAGGTCCTGCTCGCGGGCCTGCGGTCCCTCGGCAAACGTGGCGACGGGCGGGCAGAACACCACCGGGCGCGGGTGCTGCGCGCAGCGTGTTGCCAGCTCCGTGGCGGCGGCCACCAGCCCCTCCAGCCCGTCGCCGATGCGGCAGAAGCCCATCTGATGGACGGAGGAGGCGTCGTCGTAGAAGGAACGGAGCGCCGCGATGCTGCCCGGATCCGCGTAGCGGAAGAGCGCGTGCACGAACCGCGCGATCTGCGCGGTATCGGCCGCGAGCGTGGCTGGGGCTGTGTCCATTATTCCCCCACATGCCAGTCGAGGAAGGCCAGCGCGTCCTCGACCTGACCTTTGCGCAGCAAGTCGCGGACGTGGCGAAGATTGCGAAGCAGCGCCGTGCCGGCCTCAACGTCGCCCATGCCGTAGAACGCCGCGAAGGCGGTCAGGTCACCGCCGCAGACGCGCTCCGACAGATCGGTCGGGCGAATGTCCTGCCAGCGCTTGATCCCCAGAAACAGCAGCGGCACCGGCTTCATGCCACGTCACTCCCCGCCTGGGGCTCGCGACCGGCCCGGCGCGCCTGGAGACGGCTGCGCGCCCAATCCAGGGCGGCACCCCAGCGGTACAACGCCCGACCTGCGAACAGTCCGTAGGGCGGGCCGCCGCCGCGCGTCGCCTTGCCGCTCATCGTCTTGGCGGAGATGGGATAGCCGGCCGCGGTGAGTGCGGCAGCCGTCGCGTCGCGCGTCAGCAGGGCATCCGGGTCGTCGGGGATCGGGGTCGGCATCGCGTCACCATTGGTCGGCACGCTGCGGCGTGCGGTTGCAATGGCAATTTCATCGGCTCATTTCGGGGCACGAAAAACGCCCACGAAATACCCCACGACACGATTATTTTGTGGGGGATTTCATGGCTCGGCGGTGCTCCGCGCGGATGGCGTTCTCGACCGTCCCTTCGCTCATCACGGGTGCCGTGGGATGGCGCGAGGCCAGCCAGGCTGCGAGGTGTCTGGCCTCCTCCGCCACGCTCTGGTGCGCCTCATGGGCCATGAGCCGCCGCTGATGCTCCAGCCTCACCAATTGCTTGCTGGTCGGGCGCCCGGCCGCCCCGGTGCGATAGGCGTCGGGTTCGTCGGGCGGCACCTCAGTCGGTGGCATCGCAGGCGGATCGCTGTGCCTGATTGGACTCGCCGCGAACACGCGCACGCCACGCAGCGTGATCCCGCCCGGCAGGGTCACCGAGCCTGGTGCCGGTGGCGGTGAGCTGTAGGCGCTGTAGGGCTTGCTGCCGCGATGCCAGGTCGTCTCCTCCCAGCCCAGCGCGATCTCAGCCGCGCCCCAGGTCAGGGCCGGGATATCCACGGGTCGCAGCGGGTCTCGCGGCGAAACCCCGCGCGACTTGAAGGGGCCACTGGCCAGCCGCGCCGCCAGCAATCCGGGCAGCGCCGCGCGCTGCTCCGCACGACGCGCCAGCGCGGCGGCGATTCGCTGCGCCGTCTCGGCCTCATACGCACGGCAGGCCGCCACCACCGTCTCCAGACCGGCAGGAATTGGTGCTCCTGCCAGCACCGCCGCCGCCACCGCGTCCATCATGTCGATAGGCACCTGCGACCAGGGCGAGGGCGCCGGCCGGATGCCGGGCACGGCGCGCGCCACGGTGACGTCGTCGGGGAACCACGCGGCGGACCAGGCGTCGGGGAACAGCGCCGCCGCCGCCTCGGGCAGCGTCCAGCCCTCGGGCGGCGGTTCGGGGGTGGCTGTCACGCACAACTCCAGCAAGAATCCGATTCGGGGTAGCGGGCCATGTGGCTGCGCCTGGCAGAGGCTACCCATTGTACCGCACCCGGTTTCCTGGACACGCGGTTGCACTATGCGGCGCGCCTGAGGCTGGTGTCGAGGCGTGCGGCGCGCGCGTCGAGCGGGCTGAGGTAGCCGTTCTTTTCGATCAGCCACTCGGCATTGTAGCGGGTGGCGAAGTC
>CAMDGX010000110.1 GCA_945897825.1 Asaia bogorensis
AGGGCCATCGTCGCGATGGCGGTCCTCGGCCCGTGCCGCGCCCTGGAGCCGTGGCGCTTCGCCGAGGGCCACCCGCCGCCGGCTCCACCTGCCGACCCGGATCCGGACCCTCGCGCCTGACGCCGCCCCGCACCTCCACGTATTGCCGAACGATCCCTGCTCTGGCATCGCTGCGCCACGTTTCCCCAACGGTGCCAGCGGCCAACGCCATGCCAGTCCAATCACGTCTCAAGGCCACCGGATCGGGCAGGACCCGCATTGCCCCAGGCGCTTAGGCATCCCGCGCGGCTGGTGCCGCTGGCCTTCCTGGTGGCGATCATCCTGGGAACCGCGCTGCTGATGCTGCCGGCCGCGCGCAGCGGCGAGGGCGCGGCGCCCTTGCTGGTCGCGCTGTTCACCGCCACCTCGGCCATCTGCGTCACCGGCCTGGTCGTCGCAGACACCGCCACCTACTGGTCCGGCTTCGGCCAGGCAATCATCCTGGCGCTGTTCCAGGTCGGCGGCTTCGGCATCATGAGCGGCGCCACCCTGCTCGGCCTGCTCGTTTCCCGCCGCCTGCGCCTCAGCACGCGCCTGCTGGCCCAGGCCGAGACGCGCGGCCTGGCACTCGGCGACATCGTCGACGTGCTGCGCCTCGTGCTGGTGGTGACCATCGTGGTGCAGTCGCTGCTGGCCGCCTGGCTGGTGCTCACCCTGCGCCTCGGCCACGGCGAACCGTGGGCCGCCGCCCTTTGGCACGGCGTGTTCCACGCGGTATCGGCCTTCAACAACGCCGGCTTCACCACCTACCCGGACGGTGCAGCCCGCTTCGCCACCGACGCGCTGGTGCTGGTGCCGATCATGCTCGGCGTGGTGATCGGCGGCATCGGCATGCCGGTGCTGCACGACCTGCGCAAGGACCTGCGCCAACCCGGCCGCTGGTCTCTGCACACCAAGATGACCCTGCTCGGCACCGCCGTGCTGCTGGGGCTGGGCCTGACCGCCACGCTGGCCTTCGAATGGACCAACCCCGCCACGCTCGGCGCCTTCGACCCCGCCGGGCGCCTGCTGCATGCGCTGTTCCACTCGGTCATGACCCGCTCGGGCGGCTTCAACGCGATGCCGATCGGCAACCTGCACGACGAGACGATCATGGTCAGCTACGGGCTCATGCTGGTCGGCGGCGGCAGCGCGGGCACCGCGGGCGGCATCAAGGTCGGCACCTTCGTCGTGCTGCTGCTGATCGTCTGGGCGGAGATCCGCGGCGAGCGCGATGCCGTCGCCTTCCACCGCCGCGTCTCGACCGACGTGCAGCGCCTGGCGGTGACGGTTGCGCTGATGGCGGCAACCATGGTCGGCTCCGGCACGCTCGTGCTGCTGTCCCTGACCGACCTGCCGCTGCGCGACGTGCTGTTCGAGGTCGTCTCCGCCTTCGCCACCGTCGGCCTGTCGACCGGCATCACGCCGGATTTGCCGCCGGCGGCACAGGCGGTGCTGGTGGCGCTGATGTTCATGGGCCGCGTCGGCCCGGTGGCGCTGGCGACGGCGCTGGCGTTGCGCGGCCGGCAGAACCCCTATCGCTATCCCGAGGAGCGCCCCATCGTTGGCTAGGATCACCAAGGAGCATGGCACCGTCGTCATCGGCCTGGGCCGGTTCGGCGGCGCGCTGGCCGAATCGCTGGTGCGGCTGGGGCACGACGTGCTCGGCATCGACGAGAATGCCGAAATCGTCCAGGAGTGGGCGGACAAGCTGACGCACGTGGTGCAGGCCGACACGACCAACAGCGACGCGCTGCGACGCCTTGGCGTGCAGGAGTTCGGCTGCGCCGTGGTCGGCATCGGCACCGACCTGGAGGCCAGCGTGTTGACGGTGCTGGCGCTGGCCGACCTCGGCGTGAAGGAGATCTGGGCCAAGGCGAGCGGCGCCAAGCATGGCCGCATCCTGGAGCGCACCGGCGCCCACCACGTCGTCTATCCCGAGGCCGCGATGGGCGAGCGGGTGGCGCACCTGGTGACGGGCAAGATGATCGACTTCATCGAGTTCGACGACGGCTTCGCCATCGCCAAGACCAGGGCGCCGCGCGAGGCGATCGGTAAGACGCTCGGCGAATGCGCGCTGCGCACGCGCTACGGGGTCACCGTCGTGGGGGTGAAGCGGCCGCGCGAGGACTTTACCACCGCGCAGGCGGAGACGCTGATCACGCGCGAGGCGATCCTGATCGTCTCCGGCGCCACCGACAAGGTGGAAGCCTTCGCCAGCCAGACCTGACGCCGCTTCAGCCGGGGCCTGTCGGAGCCGGTGGCGCGGCGAAGGCGCGGCCGAGCGAATCGTAGAGCACATACAGCGCGTCCCCGGCGATCACCCCGGCGCCGAATGACTCCATGCCATCGCGGTAGCGGTCGCCGCGGCGCAGCAGCAGGGCCCGCAGCGCCAGGCCCGCCAGCACCGCCCAGCCGATCGCCGGGCCGAGCAGGAGGAGGCCGGCCGCCAGCATCACGCCCAACTGGCGCCGCACGCCGCCGGCCCATTGCAGCAGCGCGCCCGCCAGGGCCCACAGCGCCAGCTTCGCCGCCGCCTCCGGGCGCACGCCGGCGCTGATCGCCACGGCAAACACGCGCCCGGCGGGCGGGACGCGGTCGGCGGCGAAGTAGGCGCCGTGGCCCAGCCAGACCACGACGGCGGCGACGAGGAAGGCCAGCATCACGACCCAGGCCTGCTGCCGCAGCGCCGACGGGCCGCCATCGAGCGCGTGCACGACCTTCAGCGCCTGGCCCATGGTGGCCAGGCCGGGGCCGGTGGCTGCCGCGTAGCCGACCAGCAGGCACAGGGCAGATGGCGGGAAGCCGATCAGCATTCCCACGGCCAGCACCACCGCCGCCGCCGCCAGGCTGGGCAGCCAGCCGGACTGCATCGCCACCAGCCCGACCGCCAGCGCATGCAGCAGGGCGGCGGCGGCGGCGAAGGCGATGAACAGCGCCAGCATCCCGGCCGGCATCGCCGCATGCAGCCCGCCGCCGAGCGCCAGCAGCCCGGCGATCGCGACATGCGCCACGCTGGCACGGACCAGGACGGAGCGCGGTATCCCGCCGCGCGCGCCCAGACGCAGGAGTTGCACGACCGCCACGATCACCGCACCGGCCAGCATCCCCTGCGGCACCTGCGCCTGCATCAGGTCACCGCCAGGGCCGAGCCAGCCCAGCACGGGGGCGCCATAGGCGCGCAGCAGCACGCCGGCGGCGAAGATGCCGAGCGCCCAGGGATTGCCCAGCAGCGCCACGCCGAACGCCGCCATTGGCGCGCGATAGGCGGCTCCGACAACGCCGGTGACCATGCCGAGCAGCACCAGCGTGCCGGGGCGGTCGCCTTCGCGGGCGGCGCGGATCGTCGCGGCGGCGGCTGCACCTTGCGGCCAGGCGGCCTCGGCGGGGAAGGCCGTGCTGCCGAACAGGCGCCACATCAGCCAGCCATCGACCAGCAGCGCCAGCACCGCGCCGAGCAGCATCGGCCCGACGAGGTCGGCGCGCCCGACCACGAAGGGAATGCCGATCGGCAGCAGCAGCGCCTGGCCGGCGCCGATGCTGGCGGCCGCGGCGGTGGCCTGGGCGAAGGCCTGCATGCGCGGCGCGGCGAAAGGGCGGAAGAACGCGCCGGGCACGCGGGCCAGAACCATGCCGGCCAGCACGCCGGCCATGCCGGGATGGGCGACCACGCCCAGCATCAGCACCAGCTCGTTGCCGATCACCGCGGCCAGGATGCCGAGGGGCAGCAGCAGCACGATCGCTTGCAGCAGCGGCGGGCGCCCTGCGCCGTCGTCGTGTCGCGGTTCGCCGTTCGTCATGCATGGCCCGCCTTTGCCCGAACGGACTGCACGCTAGCCTGTGGGCGGCGGCGGCAGAAGGTGGCTTTCCCTGCGCTTTCGCGATCGCCTATGCTGGCGGGAAGCACAGGAGGCGGCGATCGCAAAGGGTGTGCAGTTCCTGCTGGTGTTGGCCATGGCGCTGCCGCTGGGTGCGCGGGCGGCGCCGCCGCCGGGCGTGGTGATCGACCCGGCGACCAAGGAGTGGTTCGACAATCTGCGCAGCCGCGAGGGCTGGGCGTGCTGCGACTTCAGCCATTGCCGGCCGGCGGCGGTCGCCCCCAACGACGACGGGCGGGTGTTCGCGTTCATCGACAAGCAGAGCTTCGGGCCCAAGGCGCCGGATGCGTGGCGGGAGGTGCCGCTGCACGAGCTGCGGGTGCGCGGCAACCGGCCGCCCGGCGTGCGCGGGGCGATCATCTGCTACGACGACAACCGGGTGATCTGCGCCGACCTGGAGCCCGCGACCTGAGCGGCTGGCTAATGTTGCAGGAATATGAAATTCGCTCCGACGCGGCCCGGCGGCGCGATCTGCTGCTATTCCCCACGCCCGCATCCTGCAGGGAGTTGGCGCCATGCGCATCGGGATCAACGGCATGGGCCGCATCGGCCGGCTCGCGCTACGCGCTGCGCTGGGGGCGGCGGAGCGCGGGCAGGACGATCCGCGCGCCGGCAACCGGCTGGAGGTGGTGCACCTCAACGAGATCAAGGGCGGCGTGGGTGCCACGGCGCACCTGATCGAGTTCGACAGCGTGCAGGGGCGCTGGCGGGCGCCGATCGAGGCCGGACCGGGGATGATTTGCATCGGGCAGCGGCAGCTCGGGTTCAGCGAGCACGCGAGGCCGTCGGACATTCCGTGGGGCGAGCTGGGCGTGGACATGGTGCTGGAATGCACCGGCAAGTTCCTCACGCCCGAGGTGTTGCAGGGCCATCTCGACCGCGGGGCGAAGCGGGTGGTGGTGGCCGCGCCGGTGAAGGCGGACAGCGTGCTGAACGTGGTGGTCGGCGTGAACGACCATCTTTACGACCCGGCGCGCCACACGATCGTGACCGCCGCGTCCTGCACCACGAACTGCCTGGCGCCGGTGGTGAAGGTGGTGCACGAGGCGATCGGCATCCGGCATGGGCAGATCACCACGATCCATAACCCGACCAACACCAACGTGGTGCACGACGCGCCGCACAAGGATTTGCGCCGCGCCCGCAGCGCGATGCTGAGCCTGCAGCCGACCACCACCGGCAGTGCCACGGCGATCGCGCTGATCTATCCGGAGCTGAAGGGCAAGCTGAACGGCCATGCCGTGCGCGCGCCGGTGCTGAATGCGTCGCTGACCGATTGCGTGTTCGAGCTGAAGCGGGAGACCACCGCCGAGGAGGTGAACGCGCTGTTCCGCGAAGCCGCCGCCGGGCCGCTCGCCGGTATCCTGGGCTATGAGGCGCGGGCGCTGGTGTCGGCCGATTATGCGCGGGACACGCGCAGTTCGATCGTCGATGGGCTCAGCACCATGGTGACCGACGGGACGATGCTGAAGGTGTATGCGTGGTACGACAACGAGATGGGCTATGCCTGCCGGATGGTCGACCTCGCCTGCCACATGCGCGACGTGGGGATCTAAGATGGTGGCCGGCGCGGCACGGCACTACGCGATCGTCACCACGGCGTATTTCCTGTTCACGCTGACCGATGGCGCCGTGCGGATGCTGGTGCTGCTGCATTTCCACCAGCTCGGCTACACGCCGTTCATGCTGGCGAGCCTGTTCCTGCTGTATGAGGCGGCGGGCATCGTGACCAACGCGATCGGCGGGTGGCTGGCGGTGCGGTTCGGGATTCCGCGCATGTTGGCCTGCGGGATCGGGTTGCAGATGGCCGGACTGATGCTGCTGTCGGTGCTGGATCCCGGCTGGGGGGTGGGGCTGTCGGTGGCGTGGGTGGTGATGGCGCAGGGGCTGTGCGGCATCGCCAAGGACCTGACCAAGACCGCGTCGAAAAGTGCGATCAAGGCGGTGGCGCAGGACGGCGCGGGGCAGTTGTTCCGCTGGGTGGCGTGGTTCACCGGCAGCAAGAACGCGACCAAGGGGGTGGGATTCTTCGCGGGTGGCGCGCTGCTGGCGGCGATCGGGTTCCGTCCGGCGCTGTGGCTGATGGTGGCGTTGCTGGCGGCGGTGTTCGTGCTGGCCTGGACCGCGCTGCCGCGCAGCCTGGGGCGCGCGAAGGCGTCGCGCAGCTTTGGCGAGTGGTTCGCGCGGTCGCCGGCGGTGAACCTGCTGGCCGGCGCGCGGGTGTTCCTGTTCGGGGCGCGCGACGTGTGGTTCGTGGTCGGGCTGCCGGTGTTCCTGTATGGCGCTGGCTGGGGATTCGCGGAGGTGGCGGGGTTCCTGGCGCTGTGGACGATCGGCTATGGCGGGGTGCAGGCGCTGGCGCCGGGGCTGGTGCGGCGCAGCGCCGACGGGCTGAGCCGGGAGGTGCCGGAGGCGCGGCTGTGGGGGGCGGTGCTGGCGGCGATCCCGGTGGTGCTGGCGGTGGTGATGAGCCAAATGGAGCTTTCGCGGCCGGACCTGGTGCTGGCGGCGGGGCTGTGTCTGTTCGGGCTGGTGTTCGCGGTGATGTCCTCGCTGCATTCGTATCTGGTGCTGGCCTATGCGGGGTCGGAGAAGGCCGCGGAGGATGTCGGGTTCTACTACGCGGCCAATGCGGCGGGGCGGCTGGGGGGGATCGTGCTGGCCGGCGCGCTGATGCAGGCGGGCGGGATCGTGGCCTGCCTGTGGGGCTCGGCGGCGATGCTGGCGCTGTGCTGGGGGCTGACGCTGCTGTTGCCGACGCGATTGGCGGAGCGGGCGCGGCCGGCGGAATAGCCCGGCTGGTTGCGCGGGGGCGGAGATTGTAGGCTCGCGCCCGATGCAATCTTGGAGCGGGTGACGCCATGGATCAGGTTTTGCCGTCGGAGGCCGCTGCGCACCAGGCGCGGCTGGCGCGGTTGGCGGATGTGGCGGTGCATGTCGGGCTGAACTTGCAGGCCGGGCAGGAGCTGGTGATGACGTCGCCGGTCGATGCGCTGCCTTTGGCGCGGCTGGTGACGGATGCGGCGTATCGCGCCGGGGCGACGGTGGTGACGACGTTGCTGTCCGACGACCAGCAGGCGCAGTCGCGCTTCCGGCATGGGCGCCCGGAGAGCTTCGACCACGCGGCGGGCTGGCTGTACGACGGGATGGCCGAGGCGTTCCGGCGCGGGGCGGCGCGGCTGGCGATCGTGGGCGACGATCCGAACCTGCTGGCGGGGATGGATGCCTCGGCGATCGCGCGGGCCAATCGGGCGCGGGCGCAAGCGTATCGGCCGGCGCTGGAGCTGATCACCAGCTCGGCGATCAACTGGAGCCTGGTGCCGAATGCCTCGCCGGCCTGGGCGCGGGCGGTGTTTCCCGATTTGCCGGAAGCGCAGGCCGTGGCGCGGCTGTGGGATGCGGTGTTCGCCGCGACGCGGGTGGACGCGGAAGATCCGGTCGCGGCCTGGGCGGCGCATAACGCGGTGCTGATGGCGCGGCGGCGGATGCTGACCGAGCGGCGCTTCGCGGCGTTGCGGTTCCGCGGGCCGGGGACGGACCTCGTGGTCGGGCTGGCGGACGGGCATGCCTGGATGGGCGGGCAGTCGACGGCGCTGAACGGGGTGACGGGCAATCCGAACATCCCGACCGAGGAGGTGTTCACGACGCCGCATGCGGCGCGGACGCAGGGGCATGTGTCGGCGACCAAGCCGCTGGCCTACCAGGGCACGCTGATCCGCGACATCCGGGTGCGGTTCGAGGGCGGGGTAATCGTCGAGGCTTCGGCGAGCAGCGGGCAGGAGGTGCTGCAGCGGATGATCGATTCCGACGCGGGGGCGCGGCGGCTGGGCGAGGTGGCGCTGGTGCCGGCCTCGTCGCCGATCTCGGCCAGCGGGCTGCTGTTCCTGAACACGCTGTTCGACGAGAACGCGGCGAGCCATATCGCGCTGGGGCAGGCCTACCGGAAGTGCTTCTTCGATGGCGACACGCTGGGCGAGCAGGAATTCACCGCGCGGGGCGGCAACAGCAGCCTGATCCATGTGGACTGGATGATCGGCTCGGCGCAGGTGGATGTCGACGGGCTCGACGCGCAGGGGGCGGCGGTGCCGGTGATGCGGGCGGGCGAATGGGTGGGGTGAGGCGCGAGGGGCTGTAACGATCGACGCGCAGGTGTGTCATGGTGGCACGCCCAGGAGGATGACTGCATGGCCCATGTCGACGACATTCCCGAACCCACGCGATCGGCGATCCTCGCGCTCGACGTGCCGGCGGCCGAAAGCCGGCCGTTCGTCGCGGGGCCGAAGCTCGCTGAGCGTCGCGTCGCCATCGTGACGTCCGCCGCGCTGCATCCGCGCGGCGAGGCGCCGTTTCCGGCCGGCAGCGCGGAGTTCCGCCCGCTTCCAGCGAGCCTGGCGATGCGGGACATCGTGATGAGCCATGTCTCGATCAACTTCGACCGTGCCGGCTGGTCGCGCGACGGGAACGTGGCCTATCCGATCGACCGGTTGCGCGAACTGGCGGAAGAAGGGGTGATCGGCGCGGTGGCCGAGACGCATTACAGCGTCATGGGCTCGACCGATCCGCGCACCATGGTGGCGACGGCCGATGCCATGGCGCAGGCGATGCGCGCCGAGGGAGTCGACGCCGTTCTGCTCTGCCCGGTCTGACCGTTCTGCACGCGCGCCGTGTGCGCGCTGGCGCAGATGCTGGAAGACCGGGGGCTGGCGACGACGGTGATCGGGCTGGTGCGGCCGCACATGGAGCGCAGCGGCAATCCGCGCGGGCTGTTCGTGCCGTTCCCGCTGGGGCGGCCGCTGGGCGAGGCGGGCGACGCGGCGTTCCAGGGGCGGGTGCTGCGCGCGGCGCTGGCGCTGCTGGAGCGCGGCGACGGGCCGGTGGTGCTGGAGGACTTTGCCGATGCGGCCGCGAGCCAGCTTGAGGTTGCGGACTGGCAGCCGGCCTTCGCGCCGCGACTGAGCGCGCCGACGACCCCGGCGGGGTGGGCGCGGGCTGTGGCGGAGGAAATCGCGGCCGCGCGGCCGTGGTGGGAGAAGGCGACGCGGCAGAACGGGCGCAGCGCGGTCGGCGTGTCGTTCATGGCGCCCGAGGCGTGGCCGGATTTCATGGCTTCGTTCCTGGCCGGCGAGGTGCCGGCGCCGCCGGAGCAGCTCGGATCTTCGGCGCTCGCGCTGCGGTTCCTGGCCGACGACCTGCGCGCGTTCATGGCCGAGGCGGCGATGTGCGACGGGAAGGTGCTGCCGCCCGGGCAGTGGAACACCTGGCTGTACCGGGACAGCATGGCCGGGCGATTGCTGGTGGCGCTGCGGGCGGCGGCGGCGGACAGCGCGCATGAGGGGTTCCGCACGGTGGGCGGGCGGTTCCTGGTGCCGACGCCCTGGGTGCCGGGGTGAGGGCGCCGTCGCGTCAGGGCGGGCCGGGGCGGCGGGCGACGGGCAGGCGCCAGCCGCGGTAGATCGCCATGATGCGCAGGAACAGGCACAGCGCGGCCCCCGCCGGGGCGGAGACGGCGGGGGAGAGGCCGAAGGCGCCGCCGGCCACCACCACCAGCGCGCCGAGCAGTGCTGCCAGGGCGTAGATCTCGGCCTGCAGGACCACCGGAACGCGGGCCATCAGCACGTCGCGCACCATGCCGCCGCCGATGCCGGTGACCATGCCGAGCATGGCGGCCATCGGTGCGTTCAGGCCGTGGTCGAGCGCGGTCTGGGCGCCGGAGACCGCGAACACGCCGAGGCCTGCGGCGTCGAAGAACTGCACGGGGTGACGCAGGCGCTCGACCAGGGCGGGCCACAGGAAGCAGACGACGCCGGAGGCCACGGCGAGCCCGACCGGCCGCCAGTCGGCGATCGAGGCCGGGGGGACGACGCCGATCAGCAGGTCGCGCATGATGCCGCCGGAGACGGCGGTGACGATCGCCAGCACCAGCACGCCGAACAGGTCCATCCGCGCGCGCACCGCCAGCGTCGCGCCGCTGAGCGCGAAGACGCAGGTGCCGATGAGGTCCAGCGCCTGCAGGATGGTGGCGGCCGTCAATGCGTTCATGCCGCGCCTCCTATCGCAGGCGCGCGGCGGGGGATAGCGGGGGATCAGGGGCGGGAGCGGTTGAGGATCAGGGCGCCGTGGCTGCGGGCGAATTCCTCGGTGCAGACGGCGCCGGTGCGGCCGCGCAGGCGGGGGATCTCGGCTTCGAGCTGGGCGAGGGTGGCGTTTTCGCGGACGCGGGGGTGGGCGACGCAGACCGCACCTTCCTCGGTCCAGCCGGCTTCGAAATGCAGCTCCGGGTCGAACTCGGGGGGCTGCATGCCGAGCGCGTCGTTCACGTCGATGCTCATGCCGTCGCGGGTTTTCGGGGCGTCGGTGCCGGCGTAGTCGCCGCGGACCATCAGGATGCAGGCGTTGTAGAACGGGCGCAGTGCGACGCCCTCGGGTGTAGTGCGCCAGGGGTGGTAGCCGAAGCGGGCGCATTTGCCGGGGCCGCCATTGCTGCAGACGATCTCGAACTCGCCTGGCGGGGCGGGCAGGAGGCGATAGCCGGGGCCGGTGCGGCCGGCGAGCGGGAAGCCGGTGCGGCGGCCTTCGGGGTCGGGGCCGCAGACCGGGTGCCAGGTGCCGTCCGCGAGTTGCATGGAGAAGCTGTGCAGCCAGACGCGATCGGCCGGGGCGCCGCTGAGGTTGCGGTCGAGCGGGTCGTGTTCAACCGAGTCGATGCGCACTGTTTGCATCCGGCCGTGGACCGCAAGGGTGAGCATGGCGCCGACCAGGTCGGGCGAGCGCAGTTCGGTGCCATCCGACGTTTCGACCACGAAGCTGGTACCCTCGATGCGCAGCCCGGTTGGCTGCGCGGCATGGGCGGCGCGCGGGGCGAACGCGAGGAGGGCCAGCGCGAGGAGGCAGGGCGCCGGGATGCGGCGGGCGGGGGTCGCGGCGGCGCGCGGCTTCGGCAACGTCGTCATGGGTTCACCTGGCGCAGGATGCGAAGCGAAACGCCCGGCCGCGCGGCGCGGCCAGGCGATCGGGCGGGACGACAGCGGGCTAGCGGGCGGCGGGCAGGCGGATGCTGATGACGCGCATGCCCTGGGACGTGGCCGGCGCGGTCGCGAGGTCCGCCCCGGCACGGCCGGGATGAGCGGCGACGGCGCCGGCGGCCATGCCGTTGGTCCAGCCGTTGGTGGTGCTGATGCCGTTGGTGCCGAGCAGGCCGTTGAAGAGGCCAATGCCGTTGGTGGAGTTGACTCCGTTGAAGGTGCCCATGCCGTTCATGCTGGCCAGGCCGTTATAGGTGCCCATGCCGTTGGAGTGGGCGATGCCGTTGAAGGAGCCCATGCCGTTGGTGGTGCTCAGGCCGTTGGTCGTGTTGACGCCGTTGCTGGCGGTCAGGCCGTTGCTGACGCTCAAGCCGTTCTGCCAGCCGGTGCCGCCGGCGGCGGCTGCGGGCTGGAAGGCGGCGGCGGCCAGGGCCAGGGTGACGGCGGCGGTGGCGAGGGTGATCTTGCGGAACATGGCGGGGTATCCTTTCTGGGTGGGAGCCGATCGGCTTCCTTCTGCCGTGGGCACACCATGACGCTGCCGTGTTTCGCCTCCATGCCGGGGCGCACGCCGCTTTGTTTCCATTGTTTCCGCCAGTGTTTCCGCGGCGTCAGTTCCGTCGCGTGCCCATGGCCAGGGTGGCGCCGTCGGCGCGGGCTTGGTAGGCGAGGCCGCGCTTGGTGGCCCAGGTGGCGGTGCGGGTGACGATCGGCACGATGGCGCGGTCGGCCATCGCCAGGGCCGAGGCGCGTTCCAGCAGGCTGCGCCGCGCCGTGTCGTCGAGCGTGCCGAGGGCTTCGGCCACCAGCGCATCGAATTCCGGGTTAGAGTAGCCGCCGCGGTTGACGCCGCCCATGCCGCGGGCCGGGTCGCGCGTGGCGAGCAGCATGCGCAGGCTGTACGAGGTTTCGCCGGTGACCGAGCCCCAGCCGGACAGGCCCATGCAGAACTCGCCGCGCGAGGCGCGGGCGTAATAGTCGCGCCCGGCGATCGCCTCGGCGTGGCAGACAATGCCGATGGCGTTCAGCATCAGCGCGATGGCGCGCACCGCCGCCGGGCCGTTGAAGGAGCGGTCGCGCGAGCCGTGCAGCACGATGCGGAAGCCGTCGGGATAGCCGGCCTCGGCCAGCAGGGCGCGAGCGGCGGCGGGGTCGTACGGGTCGGCGCGGGCGGCAGGGTTTGCGCCGAACACGCCAGGGCCGGCGATATCGCCCACCGGGCGGGCCTGGCCGGCCATGATCTGGTTGGCGATGAAGTCGCGGTCGATGGCCAGCGAGATGGCGCGGCGGACCAGGGGGTTGCGCAGCGGGTTGGTGGCGAGTGGCGCGCCGGCGCGGTCGGTGATCCAGGGCGAGGTTTCCGACGCCTGATCGAAATAGAGATACCAGACCCGGCTGGTGTCGCAGCTGGACAGCAGGACGTCGTTGCGCGAACGCAATTCCACCAACTGGTCGGGCGTGACGTTGTCGATCAGGTCGACCTCGCCGGCCAGCAGGGCGGAGATGCTGGCCAGGCCGTTCTCGTCGATCAGGCGGAACTCGGCCTCGCGCCAGGGGGGCGTGCCGGCCCAGTGGGCGTCGAAGGCCTGGAACAGCAGGCTGCGTTCGCCGGGACGGGCGGACAGGCGGAACGGGCCGGTGCCGATGGTGGCCTCCAGCCGGTCGAACGCCACCGAGGGGGCGGCTTCGAAGCGGCGCTGGATGATGGCGACGAAGGCGAGGTCGATCGGCAGCAGCGGGCTGGGCTGGGCGGTTTCCAGCTCCAGTACGAACGGGTCGGGGGCGGCCACGCGTGTGACCGGGCCGAGGAAGGCGGCGTAGGGGCTGGCGATGGCGCGGATGCGGGCGAAGGTGGCGACCACGTCGGCTGCGTCGAAGGCGGTGCCGTCATGGAAGCTCACGCCCCGGCGCAGGAAGAAGCGCCAGCCGCGCTCACCCATCGGTTCCCAGCGTTCGGCCAGGCCTGGGGCGAGCCGGCAGGCTGCGTCCATCGCCGTCAGCGCATCGAAGTGATGCAGGGCGATCATCTGGTTGGTGTTGCGCAGTTGCAGGTGCGGGTCGAGCGAGCCGAGGTCCTCGGTGTGGCCGATGACCAGGCGCTGCTCGTCGCGCACGCGCGGGATGTGCGCGGTGGTGGTGGCCAGCGAGCGGGGCAGGACGAAATCGAACACCGATCCCTCGCCCTCGCGGCTGGTGACGGACATGCGGCCGCCGAGCATGCGGACGTAGCGTTCGGAGATGTAGAGCCCGAGCCCGGTGCCGCCGGCGCGCGGCGCGTGGGTTCCGGTGACCTGGGAGAAGGCCTTGAACAGGACCTGCAGCTTGTCGGCCGGGATGCCCGCGCCGGTGTCCTCGACGGCGAAGAGCAGGCCGGAGGGATCCTCGGCGACGCGCAGCACGATGCGGCCGGTGCGGGTGAACTTGGCGGCGTTGCCGACAAGGTTGAGCAGGATCTGCTTCAGCTTGAGCCGATCGGTGAACACCTCGCCGAGGTCGCCGTCGCTGTCCAGGATGAACAGGACGTCGGTGCCCTCGGTGAGCGCGATGCCCATGTCCTCGATCTCGAGCAGCAACGGGTCGAGGGCGAAGCGGGTGGGCTCAGCCTCGATCTTGCCGGCCTCGGCCTTGGCGAGGTCGAGCACGTCGGAGACGATGTCGCGCAGGTGGGTGCCGGCGCGCTCCAGGGTTGCGAGGCGTTCGAGCAGGGAGGCATCGGCATCCTGTTCGGCGCGGGCGCGCAACAGGCTGATGTTGGCGAAGATGACGCTGAGCGGGTTGCGGATCTCATGGCTGACGGTGGCGAGGAATTCGCGCTGGGAGAAGGCCTCCGCCTCCGCGGCGACGCGCCTGGCGGCTTCGGTTTCGCGCTCCTCGATGGCGGCGACGCCGCTGCGCCAGACATCGGCGAACAGGGCGCCGAACGGGTTGTCGGGGCGGCCGGCGGCGGTATCGGTGGGGGAGAGCGGGACGATCGTTCCCACCACCGTGCCCACCCGGCGTTCCACCCGGCGGACCGCGTTGCCGCTGAGGAAGAACCAGCGCCACATTCCGTTGGCGCAGCGGATGCGCGAGGCGCATTCCAGGCGGGCGTGCTGCATGAAATGGGCGTGCATCGCGGCGATGTGGCGGTCGCGGTCGGCGGGGTGCAGCAGGGCGAGGAATGCTTTGCCAGTTGCCACTTCGGGGCCGTCCGGGCCCTCGATGGCCTCACGCACGGCCCGGCCGAGATGCAGTGCGTCGTTGGCGGGCGTCCATGACCACTGGAAGTCGCCGAGGGCGAGGGGGGCGATTGGGCTGGGCGACGCGGTGGACGGCATGGACGTTCCGTGATCGGGCGGTGCGCGGAGCATGGCGTGATCGGCGCCGCGACGCAAAGCGGAAACAATCCGGCCGTAGAAGGCCGGGTCCTTCTGATGGAGCGAGACGGCCATGCCGCCGCCTGCGCCGGTTCGATCACCCTGCCCCGCGCCCGCGCGGCACGAACGGTTCATAGACGTAGCCATGGCCGCGCGCAGTGCGGATGGTGTCGGTCGCGAGCTTGCGGCGCAGGCGGGAGACGCGGTTGTCGATGGCGCGGTCGAACACCTCGTCGCCCTCGCCGGGGGCCAGTCGCAGCAGCGTCTCGCGGTCGAGCACTTGGGACGGGTGGTCGGCGAAGGCGCGGATCAGGGCGATCTCGCCCGGACCCAGGCTTTCGATGCCTGCCCCGTCGCGCAGCAGCTTCTGGCCGGTCAAGTCGACCAGCACGGTTTCGAGCCGGACCAGGCGGCGCTGGTAGCTGCCGTAGCGGGCGAGCAGGCCGGCGATGCGGGCGGCCAGTTCGCGCAGCTCGAACGGCTTGGTGATGTAGTCGTCGGCGCCGACCTCGAGCGCCACGACGCGCTCCATGGGGTCGTCGATCGCCGAGGCGACCAGGATGGGGAAGTCCTTGCCGGCGGCGATGCGCGCGAGGATGGCGCCGCCGTGCTCGCCAGGCAGGTTCATGTCGAGCACCAGCAAATGCGGGCGGCCCTGTTGCGCCACGGTCGCGTCGAAGGCGGCGCCGGATGGCGCGACGGCGACGCGGTAGCCCAGGGTGGCGAGGTATTCCGCGTAGGACTCGGCGAGGTCCGGCTCATCCTCGACGATCGCGATGTAGGCGCCGCGCGACATGCGATCCCCGTGTTTCCGGCCCAGGCGGGCATGATCCTGGCGCAGGGGCACGGGGCGTCAAGGGACGGCACGGGCATTCTTCCAGGGAGGCATCCATTTCCACGATAGCCATCGCCGAGGACGAGGCGGACCTGCGCGAGGCGGTCGCCGAA
>CAMDGX010000111.1 GCA_945897825.1 Asaia bogorensis
CAGCACCGAGGCAGCGGAGCGCAGTGCCGCCTGGTGCAGCCGGGCCGCCGGATGCGGGCGCGGGCGACCGGCGGGTTCGGCGGCCAGCACCACGATGTCGCCGGCCACGCACAGCCCGCCGAGGCAGGCCTCCGGGTCGCCCCGCTGCACCTCCACCGCCTGGGCGATGCCGAGGCGTCCGGCGAGGCGCTGGAGATCGCGGCGCAGCGCTGCCTCCGTGGCGGCGAGGTCCTGGGCCAGCCGGACGGGGTCGAGCGGGCGCCACTCATGCGTCGGCAGGCGCAGCTCGCGCGCGAAGGGCAGGGCGGGCAGCAGGTGCAGCGCCTCGTCCTCGATCAGCACGCAATGCAGCGCCAGATGCAGCAACCGCGCGGCTTCGGCCGCACCGCGCAACGTGGCCGGGCCGGCTTCGCCATGCGCCACGGCCAGCACCAGGCGGCGGAACTGAGCCGGCATGGTCAGGCCTCCTTCGCCGGCGGGCGGTCGCGCTCCCCGCGCGGCATGGCGCGGGCGAACTGCGCCAGCCGGGCCTCGACGGCCGCGTTCACGCTGCCCTCGCTCCACGCGCCATCGGCGCCGCGCGTGCCGGCCGGGCGGCCGGTCAGCAGCGCGATGCCCTCCTCGATGGTTCGCACGGCATGGACGGCGAAGCGCCCGGCGCGGCACGCCGCCACCACGTCCGCCCGCAGCATCAGGTGCTGCACATTGGATGCCGGGATCAGCACGCCCTGGCTTCCCGTCAGGCCGCGCGCGGCGCAAATGTCGAAGAAGCCCTCGATCTTCTCGTTCACCCCGCCGATCGCCTGGATGTCGCCGTGCTGGTTGACCGAGCCGGTGACCGCGAGGTCCTGGCGCAACGGGATCTCCGACAAGGCCGAGAGCAGCGCGTAGAGCTCGGCCGACGAGGCGCTGTCGCCATCGACGCCGCCGTAGGATTGCTCGAACACCAGCGTGGCCGAGAGCGACATCGGCCCGTCGAGCGCGTAGCGGCTGCCGAGCAGGCCGGACAGGATCAGCACGCCCTTGCTGTGCAGCGGCCCGCCCAGCTTCACCTCGCGCTCGATGTCCACGATGCGCCCGGCGCCGGGGCGCACGCGGCAGGTGATGCGGGTCGGGCGGCCGAAGGCGAGGCCGCCGAGGCTCATCACCGACAGGCCGTTCACCTGGCCTATGCGGCTGCCGCTGCTGTCGATCAGCGCGATGTCGCGCAGGATCATCTCCTGCCCGCGCTCGCGGATGCGCCCGGCGCGGTGCAGGTGGGCCGCGATGGCCGCGTCGATATCGGCGCGGGTGATGGCGGGCCGGCCGGCGGCGGCGGCGAGGTGGTCGGCCTCGGCCAACGCATCGCCGAGGCGCTCGACCAGCAGGGTCAGCTTGTCCTGGTCGTCGGCCAGCCGGGCGGCGTGCTCGATGGCGCGTGCCACAGCCTCGCGGTCGAGCGGGCGCAGGCCATCGCGCGCGGCGGTGGTGGCGAGCAGCCGGGCCATCAGCGCCTCGCCCTCCGGCGTGCGGTCCAGCTCGTCGTCGAAATCGGCGAGCACCTTGAAGTGGCGCGCGAGGTCGGGATCGAGTGCCTCCAGCAGCCAGTAGAGCTGGCGTTCGCCATAGAGCACCACCTTGACGTCGAGCGGGATCGGGTCCGGCTCCAGCGAGACGGTGGTGGTCAGGCCGGCGAAGCGGGCGACATCCTCGATGACGATGCGCCGCTGGGTCAGCGCGCGCTTCAGCGCCGGCCAGCTGAACGGCTCGGCGAGCAGGCTGCGCACGTCGAGCAGCAGGGTGCCGCCGTTGGCGCGGTGGAGGGCGCCGCCACGGATCAGGCGGAAGTTGGTCACCAGCGCGCCCTGCATCTGCTGGTATTCGATGCGGCCGACGAGGTTGCCGAGCGTGGGGTGCAACTCCTCGATCACCGGGGCGCCGAGCGCGCTGCCGGCCTGGGTGACCACCACATTGACGTCGTAGCGGGCGAACGGGCCGGCGAGGCGGTTGGACAGGTTCGGGCCGGGGCGGGGCGGCTCGGGCGCGCTGTCGGGCGGTGCGCCGGCCTGGGCGGCGATCTCGGGCGAGGCGAACAGGGGCAGGGTGTCGAGCACGTCGGCGCGGATGGCGGCGAGGAAGTCCTGCACCTGCTTCAGGTCGGCGAAGGCGGCGGCGACTTCCTCGAACGGTTGGGCGATGGCGAAGGTGGCGACCTCGCGGTCCAGCGCGCGGACGGCGTCGCGCTGTTCCTTCTCCACGCGTGGCACGGCGCGCAGGGTTTCCTCCAGGTCCTTCTCCAGGCCGGCGATGGCCTCGCGCGTCGCCTGCTGCTCGGCTTCGGGCCAGGCGTTGAACTCGGGCGGCGGGACCACCTTGCCGTCGCGCATGGGGGCCATGGCGAAGCCCATCGGGGTGCGCAGGATGGCGATGCCGGCTTCGGTGGCCTTCTGGTTCAGGGCGGTGAAGCCGGCCTCGCCGCGGGCCTGGATCGATTGCAGCAGGGCGGCGCGGCGCTTCTGGTAGTCGTCGCCCTCGAACACGGCGGGCAGGATGGAGCGCAGATCATCGACCAGCTCATGGATGGCGTGTTGCAGCAGGGGGGCGCGGCCGGGCGGCAGGCTGAGCGCGATCGGGCGCTGCGGGTCGGCGAAGTTGTTGATGTAGGCCCAGTCCGGTGGTTCCGGGCGGGCATGGGCGTCGCGGTCCAGCACGTCGCGCAGGGCCTGTTGCAGGCGGGCGCCGGTGGCACCGGTGGCGAAGATGTTGAAGCCGTCGCGCGCCATGGCGGTGCCGAGGCGGATCGCCTCGCGCGCCCGCGGCTGGTCGGCCAGGCCGGGCAGGGGGGCGAGGTCGGCGGTCGTGGCGAAGGGCAGGGCAGACAGGTCGGCGGCGCGGTAGAGGCGCTCGGGTGGGAGCGGGGCGGGGTCGGGCGGCGTTGCGGCCATGCGGCGTTCCTCCGTCTGCCCGGGGAAGGTAGCAGGGTGCGGGGGGGGCGGTCATTGATCGCGGTCAACATGGCGCGGGTGGCGGTGGGTCGCGTTTTTCGCTATGCACTCGCCCCGTTGGCGCCGGGTTAGCACAGCGGTAGTGCAGCGGTTTTGTAAACCGAAGGTCGCGGGTTCGAATCCTGCACCCGGCACCACGCCGTCCCGCGAGAGGGCACGCCCGCGGGCGGCCGGCGGGCGGGGGCCGACTCATGATACGAAGGCGAGGTATCTATGGGCGAACGGGCGGACGACCAGGCGGGGGATCTCTACCGGATCGTGTACGACAGCGTGGTGCTGCTGCCGTTCGGAGAGGCGGGGGCGCGCGAACTTCGCCGCATCGTCGCGATGGCGCAGGCCCGCAACCAACGGGACGGGATCACCGGGGTGCTGCGGTACGACGGGGCCTATTTCCTGCAGGTGCTGGAGGGGCCGCGGGCGGCGGTGCAGGCGACGATGGGGCGCATCCTGCGCGATCCGCGCCACGGCGACGTGCGGATCACGTCGCAGGGGCCGTTGGCGCGGCGGGATTTCGGCACGTGGACGATGGCGCTGGTGACCGACCACGAGGTGTCGGTGGCGCGGCAGCGCAATCCGCACCTGCTGGATGTGCATCCGTATCGCGTCGCGGAGGTGGTGTTCGCGTTCCGCGAGGTGCTGGAGCCGGGTAACGACTGACGGGCGGCTAGCCCGCGCGGCGCCACTGGACCAGGGTGTAGGGCGGGTCGGCGTCGTCGTGCGGTTCGAAGACGGCTTCCACCTTGGTGCCGAGTTCGACGGGTTGGGCGGGGTCGCCGATTAGGTTGCCGAGCATGCGGACGTTCACGCCGTCGAGTTCGACAAGCACGATGACGTAGGGGCCGTGGCCGGCCAGGGCCTGGTGGACGGGGTGGTGGGGCTTCTCGTAGCTGTAGACGCGGCCGGTGCCCTGGACCTCGACCCAGTCGAGGTCGAAGGAGTGGCAGCGGTGGCAGATCCATTCGGGGCCCCATTGGTGGGCGCCGCAGCCCTTGCACTTCTGGATCATCAGCTTGCGCTGGCGGGTGCCGTCCCAGTAGGGCTGGGAGAGGCCGTCCGGCGCGCTGCTGGGGGCGGGGATGCCCTTGGGGAGGTAGGTGGTGCTCACAGGGAAGCCTCCGAACCCAGGATGAGGGAGCTGACGGGGGTGACCATGGGGCCGCCGATGACGATGGCGGTGTCGCGCTTGGCGGACTGGTTGATGGCGGTGCCGCGGATCTGGCGGACGGCTTCGATGACCAGTTCCAGGCCGTGCATGTAGCATTCGGCGAGATTGCCGCCCGAAGTGTTGAGCGGCATTTTTCCCGAGGGGGCCTTGAGGTTCTCGGGGGTGAGGACCTCGTTCGCTTCCTCGGCCTTTACCAGCCCGTGTTCCACGAGGCTCATCAGGACGCCACCGGTGAAGTTCTCGTAGCACTGGACGATGTCGATCTCGGCGGGGCTCAGCTTGGCCATGTCGTACATGCGCGGGGCCAGGGACTTGAAGTGGCTGCCGGGGTAGTCCGGCATGTTGTGGACGGGGGCGGCGCTGCGGTGGTCGCCGCCCTGGCCGCAGGCGAGGAGGTAGGCCGGGGTGTTACGGAAATCGCGGGCCTGGTCGGCGGGGACGACGATGACGGCGGCCGCACCGTCGTTTTCCTGGCAGCAATCGTAGAGGTGGAAGTGCGGCTCGATGATCCAGCGGGAGGCGTCGTACATCGCCTCGTCCAGCGGGCGGCCGCGCATCACCGCGTTGGGGTTGGACTGGGCGTGGTGGTAGCAAGCCAGCGAGATGGCGCGCAGGGCGGTGTCGCTGATGCCGTGTGTGGCCATGAAGCGGGTGACCTTCATGGCGAACATCTGGGCCGGTGACATCAGGCCGTAGGGGGCGGTGAAGGCGGCGTCGCCGCCGACACTGGCGACCGGGGCGCCGCGGCCGTAGCGGGCATACTGGCCTTGGGCGAGGGAGCGGAAGGCGACGACGCAATCGGCCATGCCGGTGGCCACGGCCGCGCCGGCGTTGCCGACCGCGCCGCAGACGCCGCCGCCGCCGCCGCCCCAGAACATGTTGGAGAAGCGCAGGGTCTTGATGCCGAGGGCGGCGGCCAGGCGGGGGCCGTCGCTGCGGTCGTTGCCGTAGCTGGCGAAGCCGTCGATGTCGTGCGGGCTGATGCCGGCATCCTCGCAGGCGCGGACGATGGCCTGCAGGGCCAACTTGAACTCGCTGTCGGGCGACTTGCCGTGGCGGTAGTAGGTGGTCTCGCCAATGCCGGCGATCGCGACCTTGCCGCGAAGGGTTCTCTCGGACATTGCGCTTCCATCCCCTTTGTTGGACGAGAGCGTAAGGGGATCGCGGGAGAGTGGCAATCGGGGAGGGCAGGGGAGCAAGAATCTTCTTTTTCTGAAGAAAAAGAAGCAAAAAGACTTTCTATCCGTTTGCGCCGAGCTTGGATTGGCTGGCACCCAGCAAATGGATGAAAGTTTTTTGGTTCTTTTTTTCAAAAAAGAACATTCTTTGCTGCTTCCATTGGATAGGGCTATAAAATTACGATTACAAAACAATTAGAACGTGAGTCGGGCACGCTCCCTGGTGGTTTGATAGACGGCAGTGCTTGTCTGGAGGCTTGACGAGGCGGGGCGGCGCGAGGGGGTGGGGGTTGGGTATCGCGCGGGGATGATGGCCCTGGATGGGGGCGTGGGGGCGCGCGCGTGCGGCGGTTGTGCCGGACGGAGTGGGGGCGTGGGGCTTGCGGCGCGGGCGCCGGGCGCGCGGCGTGCGGAAGCGGGGCGTGGGGATATGGGGGGTGCGGGCGCGGGGGCGTTTGGCGCGGGATTGGGGGAGGGGGAGTTGGCCGGCGGCCCAGAGGTCGACCATGTGCGCGAGGCGGGCGACGAGCCTGGCGAGGGTGGCGAGGATCAGGGCGTGCAGGGCGGCGATGAGGCTGGCCTCCGCGGCGGCCGCTTGGGCATGCGCGCGCAGTTCCGCTGCGAGCGATTCGACGTGCCGGGACAGGGGCGGGGGCGATTTTTCTAACACTATGTATTTATATCTAACGTCGCCGGAGGATGCAATGGAAAAGTGGGGGTGCGCGGAAAAGTTTCTTTGGTGTGGGACGGACGCCGGGGGCCGGAGGCTTGGGAGGGGAGGTGCCGGGGCGGGTTCACAACCCGGGCGGGGGGGCCTAGATTCTCGGCATCTACGCAAACGGAGGAAAGAACGTGGCAGGAATCGTCGAGGGCAAGGTGGTCGTGGTGACCGGCGCGGGCGGGGGCATCGGGCGCGAGATCGCGATCATGATGGCCGGCGAGGGCGCGAAGGTGGTGATCAACGACATCGGCGTGTCGGTGACGGGCGATGGCGGTTCCTCGACGCCGGCCGAGCAGACCAAGGCGATCATCAACCAGCGCGGCGGCGAGGCGGTGATCAACACCGAGAGCGTTTCGTCGTGGAATTCGGCGCGGCGCATCGTGCAGTGCGCGCTGGACACCTATGGGCGCATCGACGGCGTGGTGAACAACGCCGGCATCCTGCGCGATGTCATCTTCCACAAGATGAGCGAGGATGACTGGAACTCGGTGATCAACGTGCATCTCTCGGGCGCGTTCTACGTGAGCCGTGCGGCGGCGGAGCATTACCGCAAGCAGGAGAGCGGGACGTTCGTCCACATGTCCTCGACCTCCGGGCTGATCGGCAATTTCGGCCAGGCGAACTACTCGGCGGCGAAGCTGGGGATCACGGCGCTGTCGAAGTCGATCGCGCTGGACATGATGCGCTACAACGTGCGCAGCAACTGCATCGCGCCGTTCGCGTGGAGCCGGATGACCGGGTCGATCCCGGTGAACACGCCGGAGCAGCAGGCGCGGATGGCGAAGATCCAGCAGATGACGCCGGACAAGAACGCGCCGATGGCGGTGTTCCTGACGAGCGATCGTTCGGTTGGCACGTCCGGCCAGATCTTCGCGACGCGGCACAACGAGGTGTTCCTGATGTCGTCGTCGCGGCCGGTGCGGGGCGTGCACCACGAGGGCGGGTGGACGCCGACCGAAGTGGCCGACATCGCGATCCCGGCGCTGAAGGGGAGCTTCATGCCGCTGGATCGTTCGGGCGAGGTGTTTACCTGGGATCCGGTGTGAGGAAGGAAGCGGTTCTTTTTTGAAAAAAAGAACCAAAAAACTTTTGTCCATTTGCACCGAGGGTGGTGGTTTGGCCCTGGTGCAAATGGATGAAGTTTTTTTGCTTCTTTTTGTTCACAAAAAGAAGATTCTTTCTCTGGAGGGCTGTCGATGCGCAAGCGCCTGTTGCTGATCCAGCCCTACACGTTTGCCTCGGACTCGCCGCTCTACGTCCCGCCGCGGGATGGTTCGCGCGAGGCAAGGCTGATCAATTTCGCGGATTACGGGCATTTGCTGGCGGATGTGGACTGGGATGTTCATCCCGGGCCGGTGGGGCCGTTCGGGGATTCCTTCGTGGAGACCAGGGAGGAGTTCGCGACGGTCGGGGTGTTGCGGTTGCCGATCGTGCGGGCGGCGTGTGCGAGCGGGGATTGGGACGCGGTGGTTTTGCTGGGGGGCGGCGATCCGGGGTTTGCGGAGGCGCGGGAGATTGGGCGGGGGTTCGGGGTTCCGGTGGTGTCGTGTGCGCATGCGCAGATGGTGGTGGCGGGGATGCTGGGGCATCGGTTCGGGGTGATCGATGTTTCTGAAGTCCATAGCATGCAGATGCATAGTTTGGTGGTGCAGTATCGGATGACGGAGCATTGCGCGGGGTTGCGGTGCATCGATGCGCCGTTGCCGCGGCCGTCGCGGCCGGGGGCTGCGAATGCGCAGGCGGAGGGGGCGGTAGTGGCGGCGGGCGGGGCGTCGGCGCTGTTGGACCGGGCGGTGGAGGAGGCGGTGGCGGCGATCGAGGAGGATGGGGCGGAGAGCCTGATGCTCGGGTGTTCGGCGATCTATTGGATGCGGCCGCATCTGGAGCGGCGGTTGGGGGAGATGGGGTGGGAGGTGCCGGTGCTGGAAGGCTACCGGTGCGCGATCGAGATGGCGAAGTTGCTGGCGGGGCTTGGGGTTTCGGCGAGCGGGCTGGCGTTTCCACGGGATGATGCGGCGCGGTGGCGGCGGCGGAAGAGGGTTTGATGGTGGAACGGTTGGCGGAGGCGCTGTTCAATCCGCGCCGGATTGCGCTGGTGGGGGCTTCGACGGATGCGAAGCGGCTGACGGCGCGGGCGCAGGTTTATCTGCGGCGGCATGGGTTTTCGGGCGAGCTGTTTCCGGTGAATCCGCGGGCGTCGGAGGTGCTGGGGGAGCGGGCTTATGCGTCGCTGGGCGAGGTGCCGGGGGAGATCGATCTTGCGTATGTGCTGGTGAATACCGGCCAGGTGGAGGGGGCGATCGCGGATTGCGCGGCGCGCGGGGTTCCGGTGGCGTGCGTTCTGGCGGACGGGTTCGCGGAGGCGGGGCCGGAGGGGGTGGCGCTGCAGGAGCGGGTTCTGGCGGTGGCGCGCGAGGGGGGTGTTCGGATTCTGGGGCCGAACTCGATGGGGGTGGTGAACGTGCCGGCGGGGACGGCTTGTTCGGTGAATGCGGCGCTGGAGGCTGAGGGTTTGGTGCCGGGACGGTGGTCCCTGCTGTCGCATTCCGGGTCGGTGATGGGGACGCTGATCTCGCGGGCGGCGGCGCGGGGGTTCGGGTTCGCCAAGGTGGTGGGGACGGGGAACGAGGCGGATCTGTCGGCGGGGGAGCTGGCTTCGCTGCTGGTGGGCGATCCGGGGACGGATGCGATCTTGCTGTTCCTAGAGACGATCCGGCGCCCGGAATTGTACGAGGAGGCGGCGCGGCGGGCGCATGCGGCGGGCAAGCCGATCGTGGCGTACAAGCTCGGGCGGTCGGAGGCGGGGGCGGCGCTGGCGACGACGCATACGGGGGCGATGGCGGGGTCGGACGCGGCGGCGGATGCGTTCTTCCGGGCGATCGGGATCGTGCGGGTGGACATGCTGGAGACGCTGCTGGAGTTGCCGCCGCTGTTGCTGGGGCGGGGGCCGGTGGCGTCGCCGAAGCGGGCGGTGCGGATTGTGACCACCACGGGCGGCGGCGGGGCGATGGTGGTGGACCGGCTGGGGACGATGGGCATCGCGGTGCCGAAGATGGTGGATACGACGCTGGCGGGGGCGAACCGGGACACGGTGGTGCGGGAGATGAACGCGGCGCGGGGGGATGAGGGGGTTGATCTCGCGGTGGCGGTGGTGGGGTCTTCGGCGCAGTTCCGGCCGCAGGAGGCGGTGGCGGGGGTGATCGGGAGCGAGGGGCCGCTTCCGTTGGCGGCGTTCCTGTTGCCGCAGGCGGATGCGTCGTTGCAGTTGCTGGGGGAGGCGGGGATTGCGGCGTTTCGGACTCCGGAGGCCTGCGCGGATGGGATCCGGGCGTATCTGGAGTGGCGGGCGCCGCGGGCGGTGGTGGCGGTGGAGGGGGTTGAGGCGGCGCGGGGGTTGCTGGCGCGGGCGGATGACGAGGCGGGGGCACGGGCGGTGTTCGCGGCGTTGGGGGTCGAGGATCGGGCGGTGGCGGTGGATCCGGGGGCGCCGCCGGCATTGGCTTATCCGGTGGCGTTGAAGGCGGTTTCGGGGGAGATCGCGCACAAGACCGAGGCGGGGGCGGTGGTTCTGGGGGTGGCGGACGAGGCGGCGCTGGTGGCGGCGTGTGCCGAGATGCGCGGGCGGTTGGGGGGGCTTGTGCGGGGGTTCATCGCGCAGCCGATGGTGCACGGGGTGGGGGAGGCGATTTTGGGGTATCGGCGCGATCCGCTGGTGGGGCCGGTGGTGGCGCTGGGGGCGGGGGGTGTGCTGGCGGAGGTGTATCGCGACGTGGTGCTGCGGGCCGCACCGGTGAGCGAGGCGGAGGCGATGGAGATGATCGGCGAGGTGAAGGGGCTGGCGCCGGCGCGGGGGTATCGCGGGTTGCCGAAGGGGGATCTGGTGGCGTTGGCGCGGGCGGTGGCGGCGTTTTCGCGGCTGGCGGGGCTGGCGGAGGTGGCGGAGGCGGAGATCAATCCGGTGATCGTGCTGCGCGAGGGCGAGGGCGTGGTGATGGCGGATGCGCTGCTGGCGGTGGGCTGACGAGGGGCATTAACCGGCGATTCACCTGCTGGTCCCAAGCTGCGAGGGGCTGGAGGGATTGGTTATGGCTGGGTGGCAGCACGGCAAATGGGTCGAGACGCCGGGCGCTGGCGGCATTCCGGGGCTGCCGTTGTCGGTCCATGGTGCGCGCGCGCGGCTCGATGGGGTGTTGGTCGAGCTGTATGACGAGGCGATGGCGCGGTTCGATGCGTTCTGCTTCTGGTATGCCCGCCCGCCGCGCAACCTGGCGGGGATGCGGGAGATCGCCAAGCGGCTGGAAGCCTATGGCAGCCCCGAGGCGTTGCGGATCGCCGAAGCGGTTCGCGCGGCGCTCGCGGAGGGGTGAGGGCGCGCAACGTTTGGCGCCAGCTTCCGGCTGAGGCAAACTGTCGGCGAAGGAGCGCGCCGCATGCCCGATACCTCTTCCCCTGACGCCACCGCCCGCCCGGCCCCCGTTGTGCCGCGGCCTGCCGCCAGCCTGCTGGTGCTGCGGGCCGGACCATCGCAATGGGGGCGCCGGGCCGAGGTGCTGATGGGCATGCGCGGGGCCAAGCACAAGTTCATGCCGAATCGGCTGGTGTTTCCGGGCGGGCGGGTGGACCCCGAGGATCATCATGTGGTGCCGGCGAGCGACATGCCTGAGCTGACGCGGCGGCGGTTGCTGCGCGGGGCCGATGAGTCGCTGGCGCGGGCGATCGGGGTTGCGGCGGCGCGGGAGCTCGAGGAGGAGACGGGGCTGACGCTGGGCGGGCCGCCGTTGCTGCACGGATTCGACTATCTGTGCCGGGCGGTGACGCCGGAATCCTCGCCGATGCGCTTCGATGCGCGGTTCCTGGTGGTGGAGGCCGACCATGTGTCGGGCACGCTGGCAGGGTCGGGCGAGCTGGAGAATTTGCAGTGGTATGCCGTCGAGGAGGCGGTGGAGATGGTTGGGCAGCCGACGCGGGGCGTGTTGCGGCATCTGGTCGAGTGGATGGCCATGGATGCGGCGTTGCGCGAGCTGCGCGAGGCGGTTTCGACGATGCGGGAGCGGGACTGGGAGCCGGAATAGCCCCCAGCGAAAGGGCGGCCCCCGGGGGAGCCGCCCTTTGCGTTGCTCGGGTGGGCGAGGATCAGAATTCCTCGTCGCTGCCGCCTTCGGTCCAGCCGGTGTCGGCTTCGTCCTGGTAGCCGGCGTCCTGCCAGCCACCCTGGTCGGCGCCGGGGTCGCTGGTGGGCTGGGTCCAGCCGGTGTCTTGCGGGGCGGGCTCGGCGGCGCCGGTCGGGTTGGTCCAGGGGCTGCTGGCCGCACTCGCCGCCTGGGCCGCGCCGCCGCCGGAGAAGGCGTTCATCAGCATGTTGCCGACCACCATGCCGCCGGCGACGCCGGCCGCGGTGGTCAACGCCGAGGCGAGGAAGCCGCCGCCACCGCCAGCTTGCGGCTGCTGCTGGAACATGCCGGGCTTGTAGCCGGGGGCGTGGACCGGCGGCGGGGGCATGTTGCGCGACTGGCCGTAGCCGGGCGGCGGGGGCGGCGGGGCGGAGGGACGGCCGCCGAACATGCCGCCGAACAGGCCGCGCGAGGGTTGCGGCTGGGCCTGGGCGGCTGCGCCCCAGGGGGAGGCGGGGGCCTGCTGGGGGGGCATGTGCTGGACGGGCATCTGCTGGGTGCGGGCCTGGTCCAGTTCCCATTGCAGGCGGTTGATGGTGTTCTGCGCCTCGGCCAGGGCGTGTTCCTGGACGAAGGCCATCTGGGTGAGGCGGTAGCGGGCCTCCGGGTGGCGCTGGAGCAGGTCGGCGATCAGCGCGTCGGCCTCGCGGTCGATCGGCGGGTGCGCCGGCGCGGGCAGCGTGCTGGGCACGGAGCCGGGCGCGCGGACGGGGGTGCCGCCGACGCGCTGGATGAACTGGGTGATGAGGTCGCGTTCCTCGTTGGTCATCGATATTCCTGCATGGTTCCGGTTGCGGTTGAACCTGGGGCGGATGTGGCCCGCGGCGCGGGGCGGTTCAAGTTACGTCTTGCTTATTCGGGGCGGCGGCGCGCTTCTCATTGCTGCGCTGCGGCACTAGTGTGCGCCCGGTTTCATGCCGCAGGCGGACGATGACGCAAGCTTCCTTGAGTTTTCAGGACCTTATCCTGACGCTGCACCGGTTCTGGGCGCGGCAGGGGTGTGTGATCCTGCAGCCGTACGACGTGGAGATGGGGGCGGGGACGTTCCATCCGGCCACCACGCTGCGCGCGCTGGGCAAGAAGCCTTGGGCGGCGGCCTATGTGCAGCCGAGCCGGCGGCCGAGCGACGGGCGGTATGGCGAGAATCCAAACCGGTTGCAGCACTACTACCAGTACCAGGTGATCATGAAGCCGTCGCCGGCCGATGCGCAGGCGCTGCTGCTGGAGAGCTACCGGGAGATCGGGCTGGACCCGAAGCTGCACGATTTCCGCTTCGTGGAGGATGACTGGGAGAGCCCGACGCTGGGGGCGTGGGGGCTGGGCTGGGAGGTGTGGTGCGACGGGATGGAGGTGGGGCAGTTCACCTATTTCCAGCAGGTGGGGGGGATTTCGGTCGATTTGCCGAGCTTCGAGATGACGTATGGGCTCGAGCGGCTGGCGATGTATGTGCAGGATGTGGAGCGGGTGTACGACCTCGATTTCAACGGGCGGGGCGTGACATACGGCGATGTGTTCCTGCGGGCGGAGCGGGAATACAGCGCGCATAATTTCGAGCATGCCGACACGGCGATGCTGGGGCGGCATTTCGAGGATGCGGAGCGGGAGTGCGCGGCCCTTCTGGGGCGGGGGTTGGCGCTGCCGGCCTATGACCAGTGCATCAAGGCGAGCCATCTGTTCAACCTGCTCGACGCCAGGGGCGTGATCAGCGTGGCGGAGCGGGCGAGCTATATCGGGCGGGTGCGGACCCTGGCGAAAGGGTGCTGCGAGGCGTGGCTGGCCGGGGAGAACGCCGTTGCCTGAGCTGTTCATCGAGCTTTTCAGCGAGGAAATCCCGGCGCGGATGCAGGCGCGGGCGGCGGACGAGCTGTGCCGGCTGCTGGGGGAGGCGCTGGCGCCGCTGTCGCCCGTGGGGATGCGGGGGTTTTCGGGGCCGCGGCGGATCGCGGCCTGCGTGACGGTGGCGGCCGGCGTGGCGGAGAGCCGCAGCGTGGAGCGGGGGCCGCGGCTTTCGGCGCCGGAGCAGGCGTTGGCGGGGTTCCTGCGCAAGCATGGGGCGGCGCGCGAGGATTTGCGCGAGGAGGGGGAGTTCTGGGTGCTGGACCGGCTGGTGCCGGGGGTGGAGGCGTCCGGGCTGGTGGCGGCGGCGATGCCGGGGTTGCTGCGGCGGTTTTCGTGGCCGAAATCAATGCGGTGGGGCGGGACATCGGGGTTTGCCTGGGTGCGGCCGCTGCGGCGGATCGTGTGCGTGCTGGATGGGGCGGTGGTGCCGTTCGAGCTGCGCGACGGGGCGGATGACGGACATGGGCTGGCGGCGGGCAATTTGAGCGAGGGGCATCGGTTCCATGCGCCGGGGACCTTCGAGGTGACGTCGTGCGCGCAGTGGGCGGCGGCGTTGCGGGAGCGTCGCGTGGTGGTGGATGCGGCGGAGCGGCGGACGCTGATTGCCGACGGGCTGCGCGACCTGGCGGCGACGCGGGGGCTGGCGGTGGTGGACGATCCCGGGCTGCTGGACGAGGTGGCGGGGCTGGTGGAATGGCCTGTGCCGCTGATCGGCGCGATCGATGCGGCGCACATGGACCTGCCGGCCGAGGTGATGCAGGTGTCGATGCGGGTGAACCAGCGCTATTTCGCGCTGCGCGATGCGCTGGGGCGGCCGGCGCCGTTCTTTGCCTTCGTGGCGAATATCGCGGCGGCGGATGGCGGGCGGGCGATCGTGGCCGGCAATGAGCGGGTGTTGCGGGCGCGGTTCGCCGATGCGCGGCATTTCTGGGATTTGGATCGGGGGGCGCGGCTTGAGAGCCGGGTGGCGGCGCTGGATGGGATCACCTTCCATGCGAAGCTGGGGACGCAGGGGGCGCGGGTGGCGCGGCTGGTGACGCTGGCCGGGGTGCTGGCGCCTCTGGTGGGGGCCGATGCGGTGCTGGCGCAGCGGGCGGCGTTGCTGGCCAAGGCCGACCTGACCACCGGGGTGGTGGGCGAGTTCCCGGAATTGCAGGGCGTGATGGGCGGCTACTACGCGGCGCATGACGGCGAGGATGCGGCGGTGGCGACGGCGGTGCGGGAGCATTACCTGCCGAAGGGTCCGTCGGACGGGTTGCCGGGCAATCCGGTGGGCGTGGCGGTGGCGCTGGCGGACAAGCTGGACCAGATCGTTTCGTTCTTCGCCGTGGGCGAAAAGCCGAGCGGGTCGGGCGATCCGTTCGCGCTGCGGCGGGCGGCGCTGGGGATCATCCGGATCGTGCGCGAGGGCGGGCTGCGGCTGGGGCTGCGCGACGCGGCGGGTGCAGCGGCTGGTGCCAAGGGCGGTGCCGTGGTGGGCGAGGTGGTGGAGTTCCTGCTCGACCGGCTGCGCGTCCAGCTTCGCGCCGAGGGGGCGCGGCATGATGTGCTGAACGCGGTGCTTGGCGCCGGGGCGGATGACGACATCGTGCGGCTGCTGGCGCGGGCCGAGGCGGTGGCATCGTTCATTGGCACCGAGGCGGGGGCGAACCTGCTGGCGGCGTATCGGCGGGCGGCGAATATCCTGCGGATCGAGACGAAGAAGGATGGGCACGAGCACGGCGGCGCGATCGTGACCGACCTGCTGGAGGAGCGCGAGGAGCTGGAACTCGCGCTGGCGATCGGGCAGGTGGGGCCGGTGGTCGCCGATGCGATCGCTGGCGAAAGATTTACCGATGCCATGGCATCCCTGGCTGCGTTGAGGGAGCCGGTGGATGCGTTCTTCGAGGCGATCCTGGTCAATGCGGAGCGGCCGGAATTGCGCCAGAATCGTTTGCGACTCCTGTTCCACCTGCGGGCGGCCATGAACATGGCGGCGGATTTCTCGCGCATCGAGGGTTAGGGCGACATCATGAGCCAGACGATGACCAAGCCTCAGAGTGGGACCAAGTGGGTTTACAGCTTCGGCGCCGGGGCCAACGAGGGCACGGCGGAGATGCGCAACCTGCTGGGCGGCAAGGGGGCGAACCTGGCGGAGATGGCGCGCATCGGGCTG
>CAMDGX010000112.1 GCA_945897825.1 Asaia bogorensis
GAACGAGACCGACGCCGTCCAGTCGCCCTGCAGCCGCTCCAGGATCGCCTCCAGGAACGGCAGCGCCAGCACCGTCGCCGCCACGATCGCCAGGATCAGCCCCGCGAGCGCCGCGCGCAGCGACAGCCGCCGGTCCACGATCGCAACGGTTGCGGTGAACCCCAACGCCAGCACCAGCAGCGCAATCGGCGCGCGCGACTTGGACGCGATCACCCCGGCAATCCCCAGTAGCAGGATCGCCACCGCCAGCAGCCGCAACCGGCTTAGCCGCGCATAGATCGCCACCCCCAGCGCCGCCGGCACCAGCGCGATCAGGTAGGGCGCCAGCACATTGGGGTGCCCGAACGTGCCCCGCGCCCGGTTCTCCAGCATGTCGACATTGCCCTCCTCGTCGAACAGCACGGCATCGCTGCCGAGCCCGACCACCGACAGCAGCGACCGGTCGGCGCGCGCCGCCACCTGCAGCACGCCCATCGCGGACTGCACCACCACCGCCAACGCCAGTGCCGAGATCGCCGTCCACCACATCGAAGGCGTCATGGTGCGCTGCAGCCAGACCACGATGAGGGTGAACTTCACCACCCGCACCAGCTCGTAGAATGCCCAGTCGGCCCGCTCGGCCAACAGCATCGAGCCCACGCACGCCGCCAGGAACGCCAGCGCCGGCCAGGCGATCACCGCCGCCGGCATGGGCGGCGCGAAATCCTCCTGCCGCCGCGGCGCCACCCCCAGCGCCCGCTCGCCGAGCTGGACCATGCCCAGCAACAGCAGCGGCAGGTCCGCCGGCACCCAGTACAACCCGCGCGACCCCTCGTCGCCCAGCAGCCCGTCGAACGAGAAATATTGTCGGTTGTAGGTCAGCGCCAGCACATAGGCGGCGATCAGCACCTCCTTCGGCCGGCCGGACACGAACAGCCCGACAAGCCCGCCCAGCCCGACCGTGCCCATGACGACATTCTTCATCGTCATCTGCGGCACCACCACCGCGATGGCGAGTCCCGCACCGGCCATCGCCAGCAGGAACATGCCCTGCCGCGCCCGCTCCCCCGCGAGGCGCGCCCCGCTCACGGCCGGCGCACGCCTTCAAGCCGCAGCAGCACGATGCTGTGCGGCGGCACCCGGACATCCAGCTCCCCCGGCGGATCGGCGCGCGCCTCGCGCAGCAGCCGCACCTCCTCGGGCCCGCCCCGCTCGATGCGCCCCTCCGGCCCGACCGCGCGCTGCTTGCCCCAGCGCAACCCGGGAACCCGCGGCAGCTCGGTGCCGGTATTGGCATCCGCCGAAGCCCCGGTCAGCGTCTCGGTCACCAGCCGGGCCCCGCGCGCGCCCCCGAACCCCACGCGCGCCTGCACCGCGGCGTTCAGGCTCTTGTTGACCAGCATCGTCGTCACCGTCGCGCCGTCGGCCGAGGCACTGGACAGCGCATCGAGATACGGCACCGATGCCTCCGCCTCCACCATGCCGATGCGCCGGCTGGCATAGCTCGCCACCGTCACCTGCGTCGCCAGCAGCTCCGGCTGCAGCCCGCGCGAAAGCATGCGGAACGCCATGTACGGCGCCGTCTCCACCCACTGCCCGCCGCGCCGCCCGATCCAGCCCATGAACGACGGCTCGTTCAGCTTGAAGAAATTCGCCTCCGCCATCGCCGGCTCCTCGGCGAAGGCCTTGAACACCGAGGCCACGAACACCGCCGAGCCCAGCGTCGAGACATGATGGATCCACGGCGACGCCGGGTTCACCGCGTAAAGCGGCCCCCACTCCGTCACCGCGATGCGGATGCGCCCCGCATGGGCAGGCGCGAACCGGGCGATCTCGCCGCGCGTATCGGCCAGGTTGCGCGCCACCGCCTGCGGAAACGCCCACAGCGCCTCATACATGTCGCCCGGATCGATGCCGCCATCGTCGCCCACCACCGGCGAATAGGCATTGTGCACCGCGAGCAGGTCGAACGCCCCGCCCGCCCGGCGCAGCACCACCTCGTTCCAGTCCTCGAAATCGTTGAACCGGTAGCGTCCGAAGTTCCGCAGCCCGATCGCCGCCACCGTGATGGCGGGGTCCACCGCCTTCATCGCGCGCGAGAACGCCACCACGCGATCGGCATAGGCCGCGGGCGACATGCTGCCGCCCGAGGCATCGCCCTTCATGTAGAGCTCGTTGCCGATCTCCCACAGCTCGACGCGCGGCCCGCGCGGCGCCCGCCCGCCCTCGCCGTTGACGTAGCGCACCCAGTCCGCCGCCAGCTCCGGCGTGCCGTTGCCGGCATTCACGGTGATCATCAGCGTGGAACCCACCTGGCGCGCGAAATCCAGCGCCTCGTCGGTCCCGAGCACATGGTGCACGATCGTCTCGGACCCCGGCGCCGCCGGCGTGCGCGGCCGCTGCCCGACCGGGCCGACCCCGTGCCGCCAGTCATACGCGTCGGACCACACGCCGCCGGGAAAGCGGATCGAGCCCAGCGACAGCTCGCGCGCCAGCCCGACGATGGCCGGGTCCAGCCGTCCGCGCCGCCTGTCCCACAGCCCCTGCCCGTCCTCGATGATCTCGATGTTGGTGCCGAACAGCCCGCGCGGAATGGTCCGCACCGCCCGCCCGGTCGCCACCTGCACCACGGCCGGAATATCCGCCGCCGGCTGGTACCGCCCCGCCCCACCCTGGCGCGGCCGCGTCGCCCCCGGCGCCGCATTCCCCCCCGGCGGCGCCTCCGCCCGCACCTCCACCGACGCGAACTGCGCCGTCCCCGTCGTGCCTTCCGCCACCAGGAACAGCACCAGCGCGGTGACGCGCACCCCCGGCGGGATCTCCAGCCGATCCTCCTGCGCCGCCATCGCGCCGGAGCCGCCGATCTGCGCCTGCGCGATCACCCCCGACGCGCCGAGCGCCGCCAGCCCCACCACCGCCCGCGCCCCGCCCGCGCCGCCGAGTATCGCGCGCACCACCAGCTCCCGCCCCGGCAGGCGATCGCCCGCCAGGATCTGCCCGACCCCGAGCGGCTTGTCCGATGCGGTGTTGCGCGCGTTCGGCGCCAGCACCAGCGTCTGCCCCTGCACGCCCGCCGGCGGCGGCGCATACGACAGGGCGCCCTTGCGCGCCGCCTCCGGCTCCAGCACCCAGCCCGCCGGCGGCGTGCCACCCTGGGCGAAGCTGCCGTTGACGGGAAACGCCTGCGCCCATGCCGCGCCGGCCAACACCAGCACCACCAGAACCGTGGCGACCCCCCGCGCCAAACGCCCCACACCCGCCATCAAACCGGCCTCCTCGCCCGCACATGCCCCAGCGCCAGCACCAGGCCGCCCACGATCGTCGTGTCCACCCGCACCGTGCGCGCGGCGGCCAGCACCAGCAGCGCCGCATTGGCCGTCAGCGCCAGCGAGGTCGCCATGCCCGCGCCATACATGCCGAAGCGCGGGATCAGCACGAGGCACAGCACCATGTCGAGCACCACGGTCGCGCCCATCGCCGCCATCAGGATGCGGTTCTGGCCGGCCATCGCCAGCACCCCACCCGCCACCCCGGCCAGCGCCAGCGCCACCTGCCCCGCCAGCAACACCGCCAGCAGCGACCGCCCCAGCACGAACTCCGCCCCGAACAACCCCAGCAGCAGCGGCGACACCACCAGCAGCCCCAGCGCGAACGACAGCCCCAGCCCTGTGGTCAGCAACGCCCCCTGCGACATCAGGCGCTGCAACCCCGCCCGGTCGCCGCGCGCCAGGAACTGCGCCCCGCGCGGCCCCACCACCGCCGCCACCGGCGCCAGCGCGACGCTGACCATCAGCGCCAGCCGCGCCACCACGCTGTAGGGCCCGGCCTCCGCCGGCGAGGCCAGCGCGCTCAGCAGGATCGTGTCCAGCCGCTCGATCAGCGCGAACGCGCCCACCGACACCATGGCCGACAGGCCGGACGCCATCCATTCCGCCCGCTCGCCCCGTACCGCCGGCCCCCGCATCCGCCCGGCCAGCACCGGCGCCAGCCACACGCATTGCAGGCCAAGCCCGATCGCGATCGCCAGCACCGTGGCTCCCATCGCCAGCGCCGCCGCCTGCACGTCGCCAAGTTGGGCAAACACCCCCAGCCCCGCCAGGCCGGCCACCACCACGCCCAGCAGCACCGAACGCACCCCACCGGACAGCAGCTCGGCGCGCAGCGGCATCTGATCGGCCAGGAACACGCTGAAGGCCAGCGAACTCAGCCCGAGCAGCAGCACCATCGGCATCCCCGCCGCCATCGGCAGCCACAGCGGCGACAAGGCCGGCACCACGGCGAACACCGCCAGCACCACCCCCGCCACCCCCAGCCAGCTCGCCACCGTCAGCCGCACCGCCTCGCGCAGGAAGCCGCGGAACTGCGCCCAATCCGCCCGCTCTCGGTAGATCGACAGGAACCGCACCGCGGCCAGCGGCATCCCGAACCCCGCCACCACCGCCAGCACCGTCATCCAGGCGACCACGGTGGCGTAGATCCCGAACGCCTCCACCCCGACCGTCCGCGCCAGCAGCACCTGCGCCCCCCAGGCCGCCAGGATGCCCACCGCCTTCAGCCCGAGGCCAAATACGGAGCTGCGCAACATCGCTCAGCCCGCCAAGCCGCGCACCGGCACGGGCACGAAGCGCCGCCATGCCACGAACCCCGTCACCGCGCCGACAGGCCACGGGGCGACAGGAACGGATCGATGCTGATCCCGATGCCGTTGTAGAGGAAGATCTGCCGGAACACCTGGTCCACGAACCGCCCGGCCTTGGCCAGCCGCGTCGGCGGCACGAACACGGTGCTGTTCGGCGGCACCAGCATGTCCTCGCTCATCCGCAGGTCGGTCAGCACAAGCTCCAGGTTCACCTGCCGCACCCGCGCGCGCCCCATCGGGTCGAAATACAGCACCCGCACCTGGTCCATCGCCCCGGCGGTCGTGGGCCCGCCGGCCGCGGCCACCGTCTGCAGCAGGGTGCGCGGCACCGGCGCCGGGATCGCGCCCGGCTGCTTCACCTCGCCGAAGATGAAGATCTGGTTCGCCGCCATCGCCATCAGCCGCACCGTGGTGCGCACTCCGCCGATCGCGATCGCGTATTTCCGGTCGAGCTCGTCGCGCAGATCCTCCGGCGTCAGCCCCGCCGCGCGCACCCCCTGCGCCATTGGCAGGTCGATCAGCCCGTCCGGCCGCACCACCGCCTGGCGCGCCCGCCCATCCGCCCCGTTCTGCACCACTTCGGCCAGATCGTCGGCCGGCGTGAAGAACTTGCGCACCGAAACCGTGATCACCGGCTCGCGCGCCACGTCGCGATAGCGCTGGCCGATCCGCGTCGCCAGGTCGGTCGGCCGCAGCCCGATCGCCGCGATCTCCCCCTTGGCCGGCAGCGAGATCATCCCGTCCGGCCGCACCACCACCTGGCGGTTCAGGTCACGGTCGAACTGGAAATCGATCTCCAGCTCGTCGCGAATGCCGATCCGATAGGGCCGCAGCCGCTGGTTGTCGGTGTTGTACATCACCTCCACCTTGTCGCCGGGCTGCAGGCGATAGGCGCCCGTCCCCTTGCGCAGCCCCTCGGCAATGGCATTCGCCGCCGTGTCGCGCTCCTCCTGCGTCAGGTCGTCGAGATACAGCGGGGTGTCGTTGCCCGCCGTCAGCTCCTGGCTGCGCGGCGTGTCGCACCCCGCCAGCAACCCCGGCAGAAGCAGCAGCATCGAGAGCCAGCGCGTCATCACAAGCGGCATGCCGATCCCATCATGTCTGCGGCGGGTAGCCCCGTGCCTCGCAACACCGCCTCGTAGCGCGGCCCCAGCGCCTCCCAGCCGAACGCCTCGGCATGGGCGCGACACAGCGCCTCCGTCTGCCGCTGCCCCGCCAACTCCGCCGCCCCGAGGATCGCCGCCGCCAGCGCCGCGTCGTCGCTGGCCATCCCGTCCACGATCGGCCCCGGCGCGAACAGCCGCCCGATGCGCGGATCGCTGACTATCTCCGGCGGCCCGCCATGATCGCACGCCACCACCGGCGTGCCGGCCGCGAGCGCCTCCACCAGCACCAGCCCCTGCGCCTCCCAGGTCGACGGCAGCACGAACACGCTGGCGCGCGCATACAGCCCCGGCAAATCCTCGACCCGCCCGACCCCGGCAAACTCGATCGCCGCGAAACTCTCCGCCGGCACCGCCGCGCGCACCCGCTCGATCACCTCGGCCGTCACCCGCCCCGAAACCACCAGCACCGCATCCGGCCGCACCGCGCGCACCCGCGCCAGCGCCCGCGCCAGCAGCAGCAGCCCCTTGCGCGGCTCGGTCGCATCGCCCGCGAACAGCAGCCGCAGCCGCCCATCCGCCGGCGGCCGCACCGTCGCGCGCAGCGGCGCAAGATCGGTCGGCGCCGGCAGCAGCAGGCTCCGCCGCCCGTGATTGGCCGTCATCTGCGCCTGCCCGAACGCCGAGATCGACAGCACCGTGTCCGCCCCGCGCAGCGCGCCGCGGAACATCATCCGGTCCAGCGGCAAAGTGCGGAACAGGTTGCGCACCGTGATGCCCACCATCTGGTAGACCACCCGCATCGCCGCCCCGCGCCACCGCGCCAGCAGCGCCCCGAACGCATCGAAATACCCCAGCGCATGCACCACATCGAATTGCTGCCGGCGCAACGCCTTCGCCACCTGGAAAGCCAGCATATGCGTGTGGTTCAGCCACCGGTTGCCCGGCCCCGGCGGGTCCCACCGCGGCAGCACGATTCGCCGCACCGCCCCGTCCCAGCCCTCGCCCACCCCCTCGGTCGCCGTCGCGATCACCGTCACGTCGTGGCCCCGCCCGGCGAGATAGTGCGACAGGTCATGCAGCAGCCGCTCCGACCCCCGCCGCACCTGCGGCCAGCAATAAGGGTTGGTGATCGCCACCCGCAAAGCCCCGCGCCCGAAGAGGCCGGCTTCCGTCACGGCGCGGCCCGGAACACCGCGTGCCACATCGCCGGCGGCTGCCCGCGCGCGCCATAGCGGAAGCGCGACAGCTCCTCCACCCGGTCGAACCCGGCATCCTCGATCATCTGCCGCAGCGCGTTCGCCCCCAGCCGCCACCAGATGTTGTCGCCGCGCCCGCCGTTGAACATCACCAGCGGCAGCCCGTCATGCCGGTCGAAATCCGGATAGATCACGTCCGAGATCAGCGCCTGCCCGCGCGTCACGCCGCGGATGCGCATCAGCGCCCCCATCGGGTCGCGCAGATGCAGCAGCAGGTCGCCGCAATGCACCAGGTCGAACTGCCCCAGCCGCTCCGGCGTCAGCTCATAGACGTTGCAGTGCTCGTGCCGGACCTTCGACCCCAGCGTGGCATGCGCCAGCGCGAACCCCGCCCCGAACTTCCGCGCCAGGTCCGCCTCGCTCATCCCCGCCCGCACCCGCCACGGCAGGTCGAGCTCGGCCGCCGTCCGGATGTCCTGCGCCACCACCTCCGCCGCCCCGCGCCGCTCGAACTCGAATGCCCAGAACCCGTCGAAGCTGGCGATGTCCAGCACCCGCATCCCGTCCATCCGCTCCGGCAGCTGGTAGTGGCCGAGGATCGGGCCATGATCGTAATAGCCCGGCGTCACCACGCCGCCGCCCAGGTCGATGCTGTGGTACCACTCGATCGCCGCCACCTGCCGCGCCAGCTCGTTGCCCGCCGGCGGCGGCGGCGGCGGCGCGGGCACCTGCGCCACGTCGATCCGCCCGCCCCGCAGCCGGTCGATCGGCACGGTCAGCTCCACCCCCGCGCGCCGCCCGCTGGCGAACAAGGATGCCCGCATGCCGAGAAGTTTCACGGTAAAATTCGCCATCGTCACATCTTCCCTGCATCGGACTTCGTCGGGAAACCAAGCCGTCCCATTTGCCTACAGCACCAGGCTGCGGAACCGAATGCTGCCATAGATCAACGTGGCATTGAGAACCGCCAGCCGCGGCACGTTCGCCAACACCCGCCCGACATGCATCGCCAGCCGCCGGGGATGCACCCCGCCCGTCCGCTGCACCCCACGCGCCAGCAGCGCCACCGGCAACGCCGCCAGCAGCGCCGGCATCGTCCAGCCGATCCACGCCAGCAGCGGCACCGCCAGGTACAGCAGTTTCGACGGCGCGTAGAACAGGCAGCCGAACGACAGCAGCTTGCCGCGCAGCTGCGGATGCCGCCGCACCAGTTCCGGCAGCACGAACAGCCGCGTCGGCTCGATCAGCCACATGCCCAGGCTCTGGTGCTCGACCTCGTGCTCCACCACCGCCGTCGGCTCGAAGCCCCGCCCGTGCCCCGCCTCCAGCAGCCGCCAGGCCAGGTCGGTGTCGGCGCATTCCGTCGCGCGCCCGAACGGGTCATGGAAGCTCAGCGACGCGTCGAACCCGCCATGCGCCAGGAACAGCGCGCGCCGCATCGCCAGATTCGCGGTCGGAAACGTCGGGTGCTCCGTGGGCGTCACGAACGTCATGCGCGAGGTCAGCCGCGCCGCCTGCCCGGGCTTGGCCAGCACCGGCCCGCCGACGAACGCCACGTCGGGATCGTCGAACCCCGGCAGCAGCGCCGCCAGCCACCCCGGCGTCGGCCGGCAATCGCTGTCCGTGAACGCGATGATCGCCCCCCTCGCCTGCGCCACCCCCAGGTTGCGCGCCGGCGCCGGGCCGCGATCCTCGGTCGTGCGCAGCATCCGGATGTCGAGCCCCATCGCCCGCGCCTCCGCCACCACCACGGAAAGGTCCTCGGTCGACTGGTTGTCCACCAGCACCACCTCGAACCGCGCCAACCCGATCGTCTGCCGCGCCAGCCCGCGCATGCAGTCGAGCAGCAGCGCGGAGCGGTTGCGGCACGAGATCACCACGGAAACCTCGGGCGAAACCTCGGGCACCACGTCCCCGCTCATCGCAGCAGATCGTGCAGCCAGCGCGGCAGCTGGCGGCGATAGCGGTTGAACACGCAGCCGACCAGCTCCACCCGTTCCTCCTCGAGGTCGGCGCACAGCCGCTCGAGCGGCTCGCGCGACAGGCTGTCCGCCGCCGCCACCAGCATCACATGGCTGCTCGCGCGGATCGCCAGCAGCGTCGCCGGCCCGCTGCGCCAGGGTGGCGAATCCACCATCACCAGGTCGTACCGCCCCTTGGCCGCCGCCAACACCCCATCCAGCGCGGGCCGCAGCGCCACCGGGTCCAGCCCATGCAGATCCGCCACCGCCCAGCCGCCGCCATCGCCGGCCAGCACCTCGCTGGCGGACCGCCCCTCCAGCCGCAGCACCGCAGGCGCCCGCGGCAGCCCCCGCGCATGATCCGCCAGCCCCGGCCGCTGCCCGCCCAGGTCGACCAGCAGAACCCGAACCCCGAACATCTCCACCATGTGCCGGCCCACCTCGGCCACCACCGTGCTGGCGCCCTCGCCATCAGCGCCGGACGTGACCACCAGCACGTTCATGCCCTCCTGGCCGACGAACCGCCCCAGCGCCGCGGCGACGCGGGCGAACTCCGCATCCGTCTCGGCCTCCGGCCGCAATCCCGCGCGCAGGCGCCGCCGATCCTCCGGCACCGTGGCCAGCAGCCGCAGCCCCAGCCAGCGCTGCACATCCCCGGGCGTCTTCAGCCGGTGGTCGAAGAACTCGCGCAGCACCACCCAGCTCAGCGCCACCATCAGCCCGCCGATGGCGGCCAGCATCAGCATCGTGCTCTTGCGCACCCCCGCCGGCGTGGCCATCTCGGCGGCCGCCTGGACCACCACAACGTTGCCGATCCGCGCCTCCTCCAGCGCCGCCACGCTCACTGCCTCGTTCAGCTTGCCGTCGTTGTACTCGAACGCCCGCAGCGCGCTCGCCGCCGCGCGCTGCAACTCCGTCCACCGCCCGATCGCCGCCTGCAGCGCCGCCACCTCCGCCTCCAGCGCATCGCGCTGCCGCTCGCGCAGCTCCAGCTGTCGCCGCCGCTGCTCACCCGTCGCCTCCAGCTGCTGCGCCATCGCCCGCGACAGCGCCAGCATCCCCGCCTGCAACCGCCGGATGTTCACGTCCTGCGGGTTCAACGTCGTCTGCGCCGCCAACAACCGCGACGCCGCCGCCGCCAGGTCCGAGGCCAGGCTCTGCTGAAACCCGCTGCCGTACTGCGCGACGGCAAACGCCGCCAGCTCCTCCTCGCCCCGCGCCTCCGCCGCCTTCAACTGGTCGAGTGCGGTCTGCGCCAGCTGCATCTCCAGCCGCGCCCCATCCACCCCGGTCGCCGCCTCCGCCAGCCGCCGCAACAGCCCGCTGCGCTGCTCGACCGGATCGACGATGCCGTGCTCGCGCTCGAACTCCGCCAGCGCCAGCTCCGCCTCCGCCAGCCGCTGTCCGGTCTCGCCGCGCCGCTCGCGGAAGAACTGCGTCGCGGTCGCCCCCTGGAACAGCGCCGCACGATGCTGCATGTACGTATCGACCAGCATCTGCAGCAGCACCCGCGGCACGCCCCGCTCCGGCCAGATCAGCCGCGCCGAGAACACGTTGCTCTGCGGCTGCGTCTCCACCAGCAACGCCCGCGCGATCGACTCGATCGCCGCCTCGCGCTCCGTCATCCGCGGCTTGAGCCCGACCAGGACCAGCGCCTCGTCCAGCCCCTCGCGCACCCACCGCCAGCCGCGCTTCGCCGTATCCTTCACCCTGCCGAACAGCGAGGTCGGCGGCGGCTCGTCCCGCTTCGAAAGGTCGATCCGGTCCACCACCATCGCGATGATGTCGCGGCTGCGCAGCATCTCCATCTCGGCCGCCGCCAGCCCCACCACCGGGCTCATCACCCCGGAGCGGTCGACCATGGTCGGCGGCGGCGCATGTTCCTGCCCGATCCGCACCACGATCTTCGCCTCGGCCAGATACACGTCGCCGCGCAGCAGCAGCAGGTAGCCGAAGGTCAGCAGGATGCTGAGCACGGTGATCGCCACCACGCTCCAGCGCCGCCGCCAGAACACCTCCATGATGTCGCTCAGCGACGGCGTCGGCAGCAGCGTCTCCGCAGCCCCCGCCCGGTGCCGCCCGCCCTCCTCCACCGCGACGCGCCGCGGCGACTGCGGCACCAGCAGGTTCATCCGGCGGCGCGCGGGACCGACGCCCCCAGCCAGTCGCGATACCAGTCCACCGTCTCGGCCAGCGCCGCATCCAGTGTCCAGCCAGGCTCCCACCCCAGCATCCGCCGCGCCTTCCCGGCCGCCAAATGCTGCTCGGGGATCTCGTTGGTCGCCTCCCCTAGGATCACCGGCTCCAGGTCCGCCCGCCCCGCCGCCGCCAGGATCTTCGTCACCAGCGCCACCACGCTCATCGGCTGCTCGGTGGAGAAGTTGAACGCATGGCCATGGATCGCCGGGTCGTCCATCCGCTCCGCCAGCTGCAGATACGCCCGCACCACGTCGCGCACGTAGATGTAGTCGCGGATCATCGTCCCGTCGCTGCGCAGCACCGGCCGCTCGCCGTTGATCGCCCACCGCACCGTCCCCGGCACGATGCGGTTGAAGTTCAGGTCGCGCCCGCCATAGAAATTCCCCGCCCGCGTCACGCACACCGGCAGCTTGTAGGTGTGGTGATACGTCTGCGCGATGATGTCCGTGCACGATTTCGACGCGTCATACGGATGCCGCCCCAGCAACGGCATCTCCTCGTCATACGGCAACCGCTCCGCTTGGCCATACGCCTTGTCCGACGACGCCACCACGATCCGCTTCACCAGCTTCCCGGTTTCCCGGCACGCCTCCAATACGTTCCACGTCCCGCGGATATTCGCCTCGAAGGTCGAGCGCGGATTGCGCAGCGCCGTGCCCACGATCGGCTGCGCGCCCAGATGCAGCACCGTGTCCGCCTCGTGCTCGTTGATGCCGCGCAGCACCACCTCGTAGTCCTCCAGCGCCCCCTGCACCACGAAATGCGGCATGATGTCCGGGTCGTCCGGCGACGTCACGAACCGCCCGCGATCACGCACCAGCCCGATCGTCGTCGCCCCCAGCCGATGCAGTTCCTTGATGGTCCACGAACCCAGGAACCCCGAGCACCCGGTGACGAAAACGCGCTTGCCGCGCCAGAAGGACATCCCGCTCATCCCCGCTCAGGCCGCCGCCTGCCCCACCGGCCGCAGCCACGGCACCGAGCCGGCCGCGAACATCGCCTCGATCTCCTGCTGGTCCTTGTAGGTGTCCATCGACTTGAAGAACCCGTCATGCCGATACGCCGCCAGGTGCCCCCCCGGCAGCAGCGCCGGAAACACGTCGCGCTCCAGGTTCTCGCCCTGCCAATGCTCGAAGATCGCAGGCTCCATCACGAAGAACCCGGCATTGATCCAGTGGTCGGGCAGCACCGGCTTCTCCTTGAATTCGGTGATCCGTCCACCCGCCCCCGACGTCACCGTGCCATACTGCGAACGCAGCGGCACGCAGGTGATCGTCCCCAGCACCTTCGACGCCCGATGGAACGCCAGCAGATCGTCGAGCGGAACGTCCGACAGCCCGTCCGCATAGGTCGCCATGAACGTCCCGTCCAGCAGGTGCCGGCAGTTGAAAATGCGCCCCCCGGTATCCGTCGCCGCCCCGGTGTCCACGATGGTCACGTTCCAGCCCAGCGAGCGGTTCTCGAAATAGTCGAGGATCACCTCCTTGCGATACCCCACCGAAATGACGAAATCCGTCACCCCCTGTCGCGCATAGATCTCCATCACCCGCAGCAGAACCGGCTTGCCGCCCACCGGCATCATCGGCTTGGGCAGATACTCCGTATAGGGATACGCCCGCGTCCCCGAGCCACCCGCCAGGATCACCACCTTCATATCGTCGAACTCCCCAGAAGTGCCGCATACGTCCGGCACGCCCCGGCCACCTGCCGCCACCCATCGCAACCCACGATGGACGTAACCGACACGAAGGCCACATGAAACAGGATTCGCGCATGCGCGCCGCCGCAAAGCGCCATCGGAGCACCCATCAGAACGCCCCTGACCCGAAAAACCCCTTGAACACCGTGCGCCACAGGATCCGCAGGTCCATCGCCACCGACCACTGCCGGATGTAGCGCAGGTCGCATTCCAGCCGCCCATGCGCCTTCTCCGGCGTATCGACCAGCCCGCGGAACCCGCTCACCTGCGCAAGCCCGGTGATCCCCGGCTTCATCCGGTGCCGCGCCGGATAGTCCGGCGCCACCAGGTGATAAAGCCGCCCCTGCACATGCATCCCCACCGGATGCGGCCGCGGCCCCACCAGCGACATCTCGCCCTTCAGCACGTTGAACAGCTGCGGCAGCTCGTCCAGGCTCGACGCGCGCAGGAACCGGCCGGACCGCGTCACCCGCGCATCCCCCTTCACCGTCGCCGCCGCCCCGCTGGCATCGCCGCGGTCGTGATGCATGGTGCGGAACTTGTACACATCGAACGGCGCGTTGCCGTAGCCGAAGCGCCGCTGGCGCAACAGGATCGGCCCGCGGCTGTCCAGCGCCACCACCAGCGCCACCACCGCCATCGTCGGCGCGAACAGCACCAGCAGCACCGCGCCGAGCAGCAAATCCTCCGCCCGCTTCGCCACGCCGCGCCAATCCGCCAGCGGCCGCCGCGCCACCGGCAGCAGCGTCACCCCCGGCAGAACCGCATCGCCATCCAGCAGCGACGCGGTCTCGTCCGGTGGCGGCAGCAGCCACACATCCACCGCCAGCCCGCGCAGCGCCCGGCACGCCTCGGCCACCGCCTCGGGGGCCGACCACGGCAGCGCCACCACCACCCCGTCAACCCGCCCGGCCGCCACCTCCGCCCACAGATGCGGCCACCGCGCCCGCCCCGCCGGCAGCGCGCCGTCGCCCTGCGCGTGCAACCCGGCCAGCACCACGCCCAGCGCCTCGCCATGCCGCGCGCAGGCGCCCCGCAGCGCCCCCAACCCGGGATGCAGCCAGTCGGGCGCCGCCAGCACCGCCAGCCGCACCACCAGGTGTCCCTGCCGGCGCCACGCCGCCGCCCGGCGCCCCAGCAACGCCCGCCATGCCAGCACCGCCAGCCCCGCGCCGATCGCCCAGGCCGCCAGGCCGCTCCACACCGCATCGGCGCCGAAGACCGTTCCCAGCAGCAACACCACCGCCGCCCCCGCCACCGCCAGCAGCCAGGCACCCAGCGTCGCCACGGGCCGAACCACCGTGCCGCGCGGCGCGTAGTGCTCGCCCACCCAGGCCAGCGTCAGGAACCCCGCCACGCCCGCCAGCCCCGGCACCGCCGGCACCCGCGCCACCTTCCACAGCACCAGCGTCGCCGCCGCCAGCACCAAGGCATCGCCCACCGCGACAAGCCCGCCGAACACACGGCGGGACAGCCGCCAGCGCGGCGGCGCATCGACCAGCGGCAGCGGCGCCTCGGCGACCCCGCCGGCCGCAGCGCCCGCGGTCGCGCGAAGCTCCCCCCCATGCGCGCCGCCAGCCCGCGCCCTGCCGTCGCCGGCAAGGGCGGCATCGGGCAAGCGGGAGGCTGCCGACCTGCTCATGGTGCCGTCACGCGGTGCCAACCGCGGCCGCCTCCCGGCGGCCTTCGCGGGCGAACCCGCCGCGCGCGGAAAGGAGCGTCAACAACAAACCCCTCTCCCGACCACGCCGCATTGCCCGTCGACCCAATCCAGCGCCGCTCCAGGGCCGCGCAAGTCAAAATGTTACGTACTATTCCGCACTCATCTCCTTCGCAGGCGCAACGTGATTCGGGCACGTTTGTATTCACAAACTCGTCAAGCCGTGCCGCGGCCCGCGCCGTCGCCGCCGCGCAGCCAGCCCGCTTCCATCCCGTCGCCGCGCGGCACGCACGATTATTTTCTTAAGACTCTTGCGGCCACCCTGCCGATATGTTAGTTTTCGTCGCATGAGTGACATCGCACCCACCCAGGCCGGCACCCCGCCCCCCGCGCAAGCGGTGCCGGGAATCGCGCGCGCGCTCGACGTCATCCTCGGCTCCCTCTTCTCCCTGCTCTGGACCCGCGCGCTCACCGCCCGCCTGCTCGGCGCCCTCGCAGGCCCCGTCATCACCCGCATCCTGCGCAGCCAAGAGCGTATCGCCCGCGCCCTCGCCCACCTCGCCGCCGGGCGCAGCCCCCGCAAGCCGCGCCCCGGCACGCGCCCCGCCGGCCCGCGCACCCCCTTCCCCAACCGCCGCCACGGCTGGCTCGCCGCCAT
>CAMDGX010000113.1 GCA_945897825.1 Asaia bogorensis
CGCCGCTTCCTGCAGGGCGCGATCGCCGCGGGGCGGCCGGTGGTGGGCATCTGTTTCGGCGCGCAGCTGATCGCCACCGCCATTGGCGGGCGGGCGGCGCCGATGGGCGATCGCGTGTTCGTCGGCTGGCATGCGAACGAGGAGGTGGCCGACCCGGTCTGGCGCGGCCCCTGGGTCCGCTGGCATGGCGATCATCTGGAGGTGCCGGAGGGGACCGAGGTGCTGGCGCGCGACCGCGGCACGGTGCAGGTGTTCCGGCACGGCAGCGCCGTCGGCGTGCAGTTCCACCCCGAGGCGAGCGACGAAATGGCCAACTTCTGGGCCGAGAAGACGCCCGACATGATGGCCCGCGCCGGGGCGACCCCCGAGGCGGTGGCGCGCGATGGCGCCGCCTGCTTCCCCCAGGGCGCCGCCGCCCGCCACGCCCTGTTCACCGAGATGCTGCGCCGCGCTGGCGTTCCTGCCACAAAAGAAGGAGTTCTCCCGTGATCCTCACCCGCCGCCGCATCCTGGCCGCCTCGGCCGCAGCCCCGCTCGCCATGCCGTTCGTGGCCCGCGCGCAGCAGGCGAGCATCACCATCGCCGCCTATGCCGGCATCTTCCAGGACAACTACGAGCCCGCCGTGGTGGAGCCGTTCCGCCGGGCGAACCCGGGCATCAAGGTGACGTATTTCTCCATGGGCAACTCCGCCCAGGCGCTCGGCCAACTGCGCGCGCAGAAGGCCAACCCGCAGGTGGATTGCGTGATGATGGACGTGTCCGTCGCCAAGGCGGCCAGCGACGAAGGGCTGTTCGAGCAGGTGGACGCCAAGGGCGTGCCGGCGCTGGCCGACCTCAGCCCGCGCGCCTTCACCCCGGGCGTGCATGCCCCGGCGGTGACGTTCGACAACCTGGTGCTGCTGTATTCGCCCGAGCGGGTGAAGCCGGCGCCGACGAGCTGGAAGGTGTTCTGGGACCCGAAATACAAGGACCAGATCGCCATCAACGGCGTGCCTGATATCGTCGGCCTCGGCTTCCTGATGATGGCCAACAAGACCTTCGGCGGCGAGGATTACCGCAAGCTCGACAAGGGCTTCGAGGCGGTGGCCAACATGGCGCCGAACGTTCTGTCGTGGGACCCGAAGCCGGATGCCTACAGCTTCATCACCAACGGCACCGCCAGCCTCGGCGTGGGCTGGAACGCGCGCGGGCAGCTCTACTCGGCGCAGTCCGGCGGCAAGCTCGCGGCCGTGCTGCCGGAGGAGGGCGCGCTGTTCCAGATCAACGTGCTCGGCCTGGTGAAGGGCAGCAAGCAGCCCGACGCCGCGCGCGCCTTCATGAACCACGCGCTGGGGGCGGAGGCGCAGGCGGCGTTCACCGAGCGCATGTTCTACGCGCCGACCAATGCCAAGGCCAAGGTGAGCGAGGCGGCCCTGGCCAAGACCGCGGCGAGCCCCGAGCGCATGGCGATGATGCTGCCGGTCGACTGGCTGGAGGTGGCGAAGTTCCGCGAGAGCGTCACCGAGCAGTGGCGCCGCCGGGTGCTGACGCGGCGTTGACCCCGACTTCGCGCATGACCGACGCCCACCTGGTTCTGGACCACCTCGAGAAGCGCTTCGGGGCGGGGCCGCCGGCGGTCGCCTCGCTGTCGCTGGAGGTGCGGCGCGGCGAGCTGCTTGGCCTGCTCGGCCCGTCGGGCTGCGGCAAGACCACCACGCTGCGCATGATCGGCGGGCTGGCAGATGCCACCGCCGGCCACATCCGGGTGGGCGGGCGCGATGTCACCTCGCTGCCGCCGCATCTGCGCGACATGGGCATCGTGTTCCAGAACTACGCGCTGTTCCCGCACATGAACGTGGCCGGGAACGTCGCCTTCGGGCTGGAGATGCGCAAGCGCCCGAAGGCGGAAATCGCGCAGAAGGTGGAGCGCGCGCTGGCGATGGTGCATCTGGAGGGGCTCGGCCACCGCAAGCCGCGCGAGCTGTCCGGCGGGCAGCAGCAGCGCGTGGCGCTGGCCAGGGCGCTGGTCATCGAGCCGTCGATCCTGCTGCTGGACGAGCCGCTGTCCAACCTCGATGCCAAGCTGCGCGAGGAGATGCGCGGCGAGATCCGCGACATCCAGAAGCGGCTGGGCATCACCACCATCTTCGTCACCCACGACCAGGTGGAGGCGCTGGCGATGTGCGACCGCATCGCGGTGATGCGCGCGGGGCTGCTGGAACAGGTGGGCACGCCGTTCGAGATCTATGAAAACCCGGCAACCCCGTTCGTGGCGGATTTCGTCGGCCGCATCAACCGCATCGACGGCGCGCGGGACGCGGCCGGCGACATCATGGCAGGCTCCCTGCGGCTGCGCGCGGCGAAGGCGGGGCCGGCCGGGCCGGTGACGGTGATGATCCGCCCGCACCGCATCCAGATCGCCGAGGGCACGATCGGGCCGGAATGGAACAGCGCGTCCGGCACCATCCGCCGCGCCACCTATGTCGGGGACGTGCTGTCCTGCGAAGTGGACTGCGGCGGCACGGTGCTGACGGTGGAGCGCCACACCCATCCCGGCCAGCCGATCCCGCGCGAGGGCGAGGCGGTGCAGCTGGCGTGGCGCATCTCCGACACGATGGCGTTCGACCGGGCATGAACATCACCAGCCGCATCGCGCTCGCGCTGCTGCTGCCGGCGATGCTGGTGAACCTCGCGGTGTTCCTTCTGCCGATGGGCAACCTGGCGCTGCTGTCGTTCCGCGAGGCCAATGCGGGCGGGGCGATGCTGGAGGGGGCGACGCTGGCCACCTGGGGGAAGATGTTCTCCGACATCTTCTATGCCGAGCTGGTTCGCGATTCCGTGCTGATCGCGCTGTCGATCACCGGGCTGACGCTGCTGTGCTCCTACCCGATCGCGCTGTTCATCCATCGCGCGCCGGACCGCTGGAAGAACATCCTGATCGTCGCCTGCGTGTCGCCGCTGCTGGTGAGCGCCGTGGTGCGGACCTATGGCTGGATGGTGATTTTGGGCGACCGCGGCATCATCGCCGCCTTCCTGCGCGGCATCGGCATGGATCGCGCGCCGCGCATGGTGTTCAACACGACGGGCGTGGTGGTGGGGCTGGTGGAGATCCTGATGCCCTACATGATCCTGGCGCTGATCGCGGGCTTCGGGCGGCTGAACACCTCGCTGGAGGAGGCCGCGGCCAGCCTCGGCGCGCGGCCGTTCACGGTGTTCCGCCGCGTGGTGCTGCCGTTGACGCTGCCGGGGATCATGCTGGGCTGCCTGTTGGCCTTCGTGCTGGCGGTGTCGTCGTTCATCACGCCCAAGCTGCTTGGCGGCGGGCGGGTGTTCCTGCTGGCGACCGAAATCTACGACCAGGCGATCGTCACGCTGAACTGGCCGGTGGCGGCCGCGCTGTCGATCGTGGTGCTGGTGATTTTCGGCATCGCGCTGATGCTGTATGGCCGGCTGGCCCGGGCGGTGGCGTGATGGGCCGCGCGCTGTTTCATGTGCTGGTCGTGGCGATGCTGGTGTTCCTGCTGGCGCCGGTGCTGCTGGTGATCCCGATGAGCTTTTCGGCCGACCGCGTGCTGGCCTGGCCGCCGAGCGGGTTCAGCTTCAAGTGGTACGTGGCGATGATGGAGGAGCGCGGGCTGGCGGAAGCGGCGCGCAACTCGCTGATCCTCGCCGTGATCGTCACCTTCGCCACGCTGGCCATCGCGCTGCCGGCGGCGCTGGCGCTCGACCGCTGGCAGTTCGCCGGGCGGGACGCGATCCTGGCGGTGCTGACCGCGCCGCTGCTGCTGCCGACCATCGTGCTGGCGCTCGCGCTGCTGATCATCTTCGTCGGCGCCGGGCTGCTTGGCACCTGGCCTGGGCTGATGCTGGCGCACATGCTGGTGACGCTGCCCTACGGCGTGCGCGTGCTGTCCACCGCCCTGTCCACGCTGCCGCCCTCGGTGGAGGAAGCCGCGGCCAGCCTCGGCGCGCCGCCGTCGGCCGTGTTCCGCCGCGTGACGTTGCCGCTGATGGTGCCGGGGCTGGTGGCGACCTGCGCCATCGTGTTCCTGGTCAGCTTCGACGAGGTGGTGATCAGCCTGTTCATCGTCGGCCCGCAGCTGGTGACGCTGCCGGTGGCGCTGTTCCGCTATGTGGAGTCGCGCACCGACCCGATGGTCGCCGCCGTTTCCACCCTGCTGGTGGTGTTCAGCCTTGCCATCGTGCTGGTTCTGGACCGCGCGGTCGGGCTGCGGCGCGCGGTCGGCAAGTAGAATGTTCCAAGGAGACTGACCCCGATGTTCATCGTGAACCCCCTGCCCGCCCAGGTCGACCCGAAGCTGATCGAGCTGCTGGCGAAGGCCGAGCCCGCCACCATCGGCCATTTCCTCGACTTCGGCTTCGTCGACCCGCAGATCCGCGCCATGTGGCAGGTGCCGCGCATCGCCGGCACCGCCGTCACCGTCCGCTGCGCCGGCAATGACAGCACCATGGTCCACTACGCGCTCGGCCAGCTGCGCCCCGGCGACGTGCTGGTGCTGGACCGCTTCGGCGACACGCGCCACGCGGCGGTCGGCGGCGGCGTCGCCTTCGCGGCGCGCGAGGCCGGGTGCGTCGGCATCATCATCGACGGCGTGGCCACCGACATCGGCGAAATCCGCGACTACAAGGTGCCGGTCTGGGCGCGCGGCCTCTCGGCGGTGACGACCAAGCGCCCGTTCAACAACGGCGAGTTCTGCGCCCCGGTCAGCATCGGCGGCGTGGCGGTGATGCCCGGCGATGCCATCCTGGCCGACGAGAACGGCATCCTGGTGCTCAAGCCCGACCAGATCGCCGACGCGGCGCCGCGCGCGATCAAGATGCAGGCCGACGAAGGCCCGCGCCTGAAGGAAGTCGCCGCCGGCGCCCGCCTGCCGGACCTGAACGGGACCACCAAGCGCCTGATGGAAATCCTCGCCGAGCAGGCCAAGGGGGCGACCGGCGGAGGGTCGATCTGAAGGAAGCAAGCGGTTCTTTTTTGAAAAAAAGAACCAAAAAACTTTCATCCGTTTGCCGGCCGGCTATCCACGGCCCAAACGGATGAAAAGTCTTTTTGCTTCTTTTTCTTCAGAAAAAGAAGACTCTTACTGCCGTGCGATCACCGACACCGCCGCGATCCGCCACGTTTCTTCCTGGCGCAGCAACACATACACGCCGCTGATCACCTCGATCGGCGACCCGTCCGCCCGCACCCGCACCGCCCGCTTCAGGTGCAGGTGCGCGCGCTCGGGCGTTGCGTCGAGCACCTCGATATCGACCTCCACCGTGTCGTGCCATCCGGTTCGGGCGCGCAGGGCCACCGGGTCGGGCGCGTGGGCGGTCAGTTCCGGGCCGGACGCGCCGAGGCGGGCCATCGGCACCGTCGCCATGCCGGCGAGGGCTGCGGTGTCGCCGCGGCGGAAGGCATCCATGTAGGCGGCGTAGAACGCCTCGACCTCGCGCTTCAGGGCGTCGTTCATCGGCTGCCCAGCCCCATGGATTTCGCGATGATGCCGAGCATGATCTCGTCCGCACCGCCGCCGATCGAGCCGAGGCGGTAGTCGCGCAGCGCCCGGCTGGCCTTGTTCTCCCAGGTGTAGCCCATGCCGCCCTGGAACTGGACGCACCAGTCGGCAATCTCGCGCGCCACCCGCGCCGCCTTCAGCTTGGCCATGCTCGCCAGCTCCAGCACGTCGCGCCCGGCGACGTAGGCTTCGGTGGCGAGGTGGACCAGGCCGCGGACGGCCTCCAGCTCGGTCTTCAGCTCGGCCAGCTTGAACTGGATGAACTGGTTCTCCAGCAGCGGCTTGCCGAAGGCCTCACGGGCTCGCAGGTAGTCAGCGGTCATGGTGATCAGGTCGATGGCGGCGAGGCGCTTGGCGGCGGCCGAGAGGCGTTCCTCCTGGAACTGCATCATCTGGTAGATGAAGCCCTTGCCTTCCTCGCCGATGCGGTTGGCGACCGGGACGCGCACGCCGTCGAGGAACACCTGCGCGGTGTCGCTGCTCCAGTTGCCCAGTTTTCGGATTTTGCGCATCTCGATGCCCGGACGGAGTTTTCCCCCCTCGCGGACCGGCAGCACGATCAGGCTCTTGTTGCGATGCGCCGGGCCGTCGGAGGTGTTGGCCAGCAGGCAGATCCAGTCGGCCTGGAGCGCGTTGGTGATCCACATCTTGCTGCCGGTCACCACGTAGTCGCCGCCGTCGCGCACGGCGCGGGTCTTGATGCTGGCGACGTCCGAGCCGCTGCCGGGTTCGCTGACGCCGATGGCGCACACCTGCTCGCCGGCGATGGCGGGGGCGAGGTAGGTCCGGCGCAGTTCGTCGCTGCCGAATCGGGCGAGTGCCGGGGTCGCCATGTCTGCCTGCACCGCGATCGCCATCGAGACGCCGCCGGCCGAGATGTGCCCGAACGCCTCCGCGGCGGCAACGGCATAGGAGAAGTCGAGCCCCTGCCCGCCATGCTCCGCGGGCTTGGTGATGCCCAGGAACCCCGCGCGGCCGAGCTTGGCGAACAGGTCATGGGCGGGGAAGATGCCTGCCTCCTCCCATTCCTCCACGAAGGGCTCGATCTCGGTGTCCACCAGGCGGCGGATGCTGGCCATCAGCGCCAGGTGCGTCTCGCCGTAGAGCATGGTCCCCTCCGTGTCGTTTTGGGGCGATCATGCACCGCGCGACGGCATCCGGGACAGGGCGGCGGGGCGCGTCAAGCGCGAAACGGGCGGATTTCGGGAAAAGTCGCGCCATTGGCCGCGCCATTCCGCGCGCCATTCGCTGGAGAGGCCCGATGCGGGCCTCGGCCGCCAAGCCATTGATTCGGGCAAAATTTCCTTAATTCTTGACAACGGTCCTATTTCGTGGTATCTGGACGCCAGGCACGCGCGGGGATTTTTATCACCGCCGCCGCGCCTTTCCGGTCGCCGTACAGGCGGGCCGGAATGGCGCTGCGGTACGCTGGTGTACAGACTCTGCGCCAATCGTCGCGCCATTCGCCGCCTTTCCCCTTCGGGGCGGCGAAAGTCGCGCCGACCCGACCGCCCGTACGGCTTGCATACCCTCCCCGCCCCGGCTATACGCGCCGCTTCGCGCTGCCGGTCGCATCGGCGGTGTCACACCCCATGAGGCCAGCCATGAAGTCGGGCATCCATCCGGACTACCACGAGATCAACGTCATCATGACCGACGGGACAGCGTTCACCACGCGCTCCTGCTCCGGCAAGCCTGGCGACACCATCCGGCTGGACATCGACCCGAAATCCCACCCGGCCTGGACCGGCGTGCAGCGCATCATGGACACCGGCGGCCAGGTGGCGAAGTTCAACAAGAAGTTCGCCGGCATCGGCATGCGCAAGGGCTGATCGCGCCCTTCCTGCCCACCGTGCCGCACGAAAAAAGCGCCGCTTCCTTGAACGGGGAAGCGGCGCTTCCTATTTCCGGGGTGCCGCGATGCCTACGGGGTCGCGGGGTCTGAACGGGCCGGCCCAGTCGGGCGGTCCAACCAGGCGACGGCATTGAAAACCTTGCTCCTGCAGGAGGTTGCACCCCCATGAACACCATGAATCTGTCCCCGCTGTTCCGCACCGCCATCGGCTTCGACCGGCTGGCACGCATGCTGGATTCCGCCCAGGGGACCGACGTTTCCTACCCCCCCTACAACATCGAGCGCACCGGCGAGGACGCCTACCGCCTGACCATGGCGGTGGCCGGCTTCGGGCCCGACGACATCGAGCTGACGGTGAAGGACAACGCGCTGTTCGTTGCCGGCCGCGTGGCCGGCCAGGGCCAGGGCGAGGTGCTGTACCGCGGTATCGCCGGCCGTCCGTTCGAGCGCCGCTTCGTGCTGGCCGACCACATCGTGGTCGAGGGCGCGGACCTGCAGAACGGCCTGCTGCACGTGGCGCTGAAGCGCGTGGTGCCGGAGCAGCTGAAGCCGCGCCGCATCCCGATCGGCGGCGCCCAGGCCAAGGCGCTGGACAGCCAGCCCGCCAACGACGGCACGCCGGCCATCCAGGCCGCGTAGCCTTCGCGCGCACCGAGGGGGGTGGGGAAACCCGCCCCCCTTTTCGCGCTAGCTCTTGCGGAAGAACGCGTCGGCCGCCGCCCGGGCCGACCCGCGCTTGCCGATCTCCGCCTCCGCGCGGGCAATTTCCGCGCGCAGCTCGGCGATGTAGTCCTCCAGTTCCGCCACCCCCCACAGGTCCAGCACCGGCTTCGTCAGCCGCGCCGGCTTGGGCCGCGGCAGGTTCTCGTCCTCGTCGCGCATCGTCGTTCTCCTCAACCTCTTCTGGCCACGCGATTTTGGCCAACCCCTTCTGATCGCAAGGGGCAGACCCACCGTTGCAACCCTTGACCGGCAAAGCCCCCGGGGTCCATATGCCCGGCTTTCCCGCCTCGCCGCACCCACCCTGGCCGCTTCGGCCGGCCGGGGGCCGCGCCCGGGGCCCGGAGCCAAGGTATGTTGCCATGACCCTGCCGCTGATGCCCAAAGCCACCGCGGTGTGGCTGATCGAGAAAACCGCGCTGACCTTCGAGCAGATCGCCGATTTCTGCGGCATGCACCCGCTGGAAGTCCAGGCCATCGCCGATGGCGAGGTCGCGGCGGGCATCGTCGGCTACGATCCGGTTGCCAACATCCAGCTGACCGCCGCCGAAATCGCGCGCTGCGAGAAGGACTCCTCGGCCCGCCTGAAGCTGCTGCCCTCCAGCACCCCGCCCAAGAAGCAGAAGGGCGCGCGCTACACCCCCGTGGCCAAGCGCAACGACCGGCCGGACGGCATCGCCTTCCTGCTGCGCAACTTCCCGCAGCTGACCGACGCGCAGATCGGCAAGCTGATGGGCACCACGAAGGACACGATCGACAAGGTGCGCAGCCGCACCCACTGGAACTCGGCCAACATCAAGCCGCGCGACCCGGTGATCCTCGGCCTGTGCACCCAGTCCGACCTGCACCAGGCGGTCATGGCCGCCAATGAGCGCTTGACCCGCGAGGGCCTCGCCGTGCCGACCCCGCCCCCGCCGGAGTCAGAGGAGGCGGCCTAGTTCGCCCGCGACGGCATGGCGCGTGACGCCTCCCGGCCCGTGACACACATCCAGGATCAGGCAGTCCAAACCGGCACCCGGGGCCTTTCGCAAGCCCCGCGGCGCCGGCGCTCGGTCATGCCGAGGCGTTCAGGAGTGGGCGAGGCTGCCGCGCATCCGCTCCAACTCCTCCTTCAACCGCAGCTTTTCGCGTTTGAGCCGTGCCAGCGTGTCGCCGTCGGGCATGGGGCGCAAATCTTCCTCGGCGATGCTGCGCTCCAGGCTGGCATGCCGGGTCTTGAGGCTATCGATACGGGATTCCAGGCTCATGAGACCTCCATCGGGGTGGTCGTCCAGGGCCGGGAGGGTGCTTCGATGGTCGGCATGGCAATGATCGCCATTTTGCCCATTCCGCGCACCCCGTGCCGGCCCACCTTGCGGCGGATTGCCGTGCGCACAGGATGCACGGGCATCCGCAAAGAAATCGTATCCTACATGCCCTCGCCCGCGCTACGTCTTTCGGGCTCCCCGCATCAGGCCCCCCATGCTGAACGCCCCATGCTGAACGCCCCATGCTGAACGATCGCGACTCCCTGCTGCGCCGCCTGCACGAGCTGCGCAGCGAGCACCGCGACCTCGACACGGTCATCGCCCGCCTGGCCGAGGCCGGGCCGGTGGACCAGCTGCATCTCGCCCGCCTCAAGAAGCGCAAGCTGCTGCTGAAGGACGAGGTCGCCTGGCTGGAATCCCGCCTGATCCCCGACAGCATCGCCTGACAACGCCTTGAGTACGCAAGACATGCCACAGGTCGGGATCATCATGGGCAGCCAGTCCGACTGGCCCACCATGCGCCACGCCGCCGATGTGCTGGACAAGCTGGCCGTCGCGTGGGAGGCGCGGATCACCTCCGCCCACCGCACGCCGGACCGGCTCCAGGCCTATGCCAAGAGGGCGCGCGACCGCGGCCTGAAGGTGATTGTCGCCGGCGCCGGCGGTGCCGCCCATCTGCCCGGCATGGCCGCCGCCTGGACCAGCCTGCCGGTGCTCGGCGTTCCGGTCGAATCGCATGCCCTGCGCGGGCAGGATTCGCTGCTGTCGATCGTGCAGATGCCCGCCGGCATCCCGGTCGGCACCCTGGCGATCGGCCGCGCCGGCGCGATCAACGCCGCCCTGCTGGCCGCCAGCATCCTCTCCCTGTCCGACCCCGCCCTCGCGGCCCGGCTCGATGCCTATCGCGCCGCCCAGTCCGACGCGGTCGCCGAGGTGCCGTCCGACCCCGCGCCATGACCGCACTTCCTCCGAACGCCACCATCGGCATCGTCGGCGGCGGCCAGCTTGGCCGCATGTCGGCGCTGGCCGCCGCTCGGCTCGGCTATCGCTGCCACATCCTGTCCGACGCGCCAGATAGCCCCGCCGCCCAGGTGGCCGCCGGCGAGACGGTCGGCAGCTACGATCACCCCGACGTGCTGCGCGCATTCGCCGCCCGGGTGGATGTCGTCACCTTCGAGTTCGAGAACGTCAGCGCCGAGGGGCTGGACCTGCTGGCCTCGCTCAAGCCCGTCCGCCCCTCCCCCGCCGTGCTGCGCATCAGCCAGGACCGCGCGTTGGAGAAGGCCTTCGTCAACCGCGCCGGCATCGCAACCGCCCCCTGGCGCCTCGTCGAATCCGCCGCCGACCTGCACGCCGCCGCCGCCGCCATCGGCCTGCCCGCCATCCTGAAAACCACCCGCCTCGGCTACGACGGCAAGGGCCAGCGCCGCCTCGACCCGGGCTGCGACCTCGATGCCGCCTTCGCCGCCCTGGCGCCCAAGCCGCTGATCCTGGAGGGTTTTGTCGACTTCGCCTGCGAGGTTTCGGTCGTCGTCGCCCGCGGCGTCGATGGCGACATCGCCACCTTCGACGTGGTGGAGAACCGCCACCGCCACCACATCCTCGACCTCACCCTCGCCCCCGCCCGCGTCCCCGCCGAAACCGCAGACCGGGCGCGCAGGATGGCGCACGACATCGCCGAGGCGATCGGCCTCGTCGGCCTGCTGGCGGTCGAGATGTTCATCGACGCCAAAGGCGCCGTGCTGGTCAACGAACTGGCCCCCCGCCCGCACAATTCCGGCCACTGGACCATCGACGCCTGCCCGGCCAGCCAGTTCGAGATGCACATCCGCGCCGTCGCCGGCCTGCCCCTCCCGCCCGCCACCCGCCACTCCGATGCCGTGATGAAGAACCTGGTCGGCCCGGAGGAAACCGCCCTCTGGCCCCATATCCTGGCCACCCCGGGCCTGATCCCGCACCTCTACGGCAAGCAGGATGCCAGGCCCGGCCGCAAGATGGGCCATGTCACGCGGCTGTTCCCGCGCGGGGCGCTGCCGGGGGAGTTCGGCATCCGGGATGCGCTTGGGGTGTTGGCGGAGTAAGGAAGCAAGGCCTTCTTTTTGTGAACAAAAAGAAGCAAAAAGACTTCATCCATTAAGCGGCCTCGGCGCCATGGACAGAAAGTTTTTTGCTTCTTTTTTTCAAAAAAGAAGTGCTTACTTCACTCCTTGAATTCCGAATCCCGCAACCGATGCCGCCCGAAATCGCGCACTTCAGCCGTGTCGGGAGCCATTGCCCGGATGCGGTCCTGGAAATCCGCCCGCGCTTGGTGGATGCTGACGAGCACGCGCCCCATCGGCACGCCGAGGTCCACCAGCACTGCCTCCGACAATTGCAGGCTCGCCTCGATCGTCTCCGGCACTGCGTCGCTGGCGCCCAGCGCGTAGAGATGCGCCGCGTGCCGGTCATCGCGCGCCCGCACGATGATGCGCAGATCCGCGCGCACCCGCCGTGCCGAAGCCACCAGCGCGTCCACCGCCTCCTCGTCGGACATCGTGACGACCAGGGCGCGGGCGTTGTCCAGGTGCAGCCGCGCCAGCAGTTCGGCATTGGCGAGGTCGCCCCAGAACACCTGGTCGAGCCCGCGGGCCCGCATCGCCGCCACCTCGTCGGGGTCGGAATCGATCGCCACGTAGGGGATCTTGTGCGCATCCAGCAGCCCGGCCACCGTCTGCCCCACCCGGCCGAACCCGCCGATCACCACCCGCGGCGCATGGTCGGAGGTGTCGTCCACGAATTCCAGGTCACGCCGCACCGGGGCGAAGCGCGCGCCGATCCGCTCGCCCAGCGCGCCCAGCGCCGGGATCGTCGCCAGCCCCAGCGCGACCACGATCAGCGCCATGCCGCCCGTCTCCTGCACGATCAGCCCGCCGGCCAGACCCAGCCCAATCACCACGAAGCCGAACTCGCCACCAGGCCCCAGCAGCAACCCGGCGGGAATCGCCACCGGCCAGCCCAGCCGGAAGCCCAGCACCAGCCCGATCACCACCGCCGCCTTCACCGCCAGCAGCGCCAGCGCCAACCCCAGCACCGTGACCGGCGCCGCCAGCAGCTGCATCACATCCAGCGACATGCCCACCGAGATCAGGAACACCCCGATCAGCAGTCCCTTGAACGGGTCGATCACCGCCTCGATCTGCCGCCGATATTCCGTCTCGGCCAGGATCAGCCCGGCCACCAGCGCCCCCAGCGCCGGCGTCAGCCCCGCCGCCGCCGCCACCAGGCTGGTCCCCAGCACCACCAGCAGGCAGGCGGCCACGAACAGATCGGCACTCGCCGTGCGCGCCACCGAACGGAACAGCGGCCGCAGCACCAGCCGCCCCGCCACGAGAATCCCCACCACCGCCGCGGCCGCCTTGGCGCCGGTCACCAGCATGGTCGTCAGCCCGTCCGCGTCGCCGCGCCCGCCCAGGACGCCGACCACCAGCAGGATCGGCACCGCCGCGAGGTCCTGGAACAGCAGCACGCCGAGCGCCCCCCGCCCGAGCGGCGCATTCATCTGCCGCCGCTCGGCCAGCACCTGCAACACCACGGCGGTCGACGACATCGCCAGCGCCAGGCCCAGCACCATCGCCGCCATCCACGGCAGCCCGAGCAGCAGCAGCCCCCCGCCCACCGCCAGCGTGCTCAGCACCATCTGCAACGGCCCCAGCACGAACACGAAGCGGCGCATCGCCAGCAGCCGCGGTAGCGACATCTCCAGCCCGATCATGAACATCAGCAGCACCACGCCGAGTTCCGCGATCGGCGCGATCGCCGCCGTGTCGGTCATGGTGAACCAGCCGACCCATGGCCACGCCTCCGCCAGCTGCCCCGCCCCGTGCGGCCCGACCGCCAGCCCCACCAGGATGAATCCCAGCACCGGCGACAACTTCAGCCGATGGAACACCGGGATCACCACGGCCGCCGCGCCGAGTACGATCAGCGCCGGCCGGAACAGGGAGGGATCGAGGGGAGCTGCCATGCGCGCAGTATCGAACGCATCGCCGCGCCCCACTACAGCGGTGTGCGCATTCCGCGGTATCGTGAAGCGATATTCTGCTCAGGACACTCAGCCCATGCGCATCGCCGTGCTCCACTTCTCGCACGAGACCGTCACCTTCCTCGCCAACGACACCACGCTGGCCGACTTCACCTATCCCGGCTCGCCGGCGAAGGGGGACGACGTGCTGGCCATGCAGCCGCGCGACTACATCGGCGGCTTCGTCCAGGTGGCGCGCGAGTATCAGGATGTCGAACTGGTCGGCATCGAATCCCCGGGCTTCCCCGTCACCGGCACCGGCAGCGGCTGGATCACCGAGGAGGCGTTCGAGACCTTCGTGGGCAAGATGATCGAGGAACTGAAGGCCAACGGCCCGTGGGATGGCGCGTATCTCGCCGTCCATGGCGCCATGGGTGCCCGGGGCGTCGCCCGGCCGGAGGCGGAGCTCGCCCGGCGGGTGCGCACGGCGATCGGCTCCACCGCCATCATCGCCGGCACATTCGACCCGCACGGCAACGAGGACGAGGAATTCCTCAAATACGCCGACATGGCGTTCACCGTTAAGTATTTCCCGCACTACGACGGCCACCTGCAGGGCCAGCGCGCCGCCCGCCAGATGGTCCGCGCCATCCGCGGCAGCTACAAGCCGACCACCGTCACCATCAAGGTGCCGATCATCTCGCCCACCGTCCTGCAATGGACCGGCGCCTCGCCCTGGTCGGACCTGGTGCAGCGTGCGCTCACCTGGGAGGCCCGCGAGCCGGACGCCTATGTGAATGTGTTCTTCGGCTTCCCCTGGTCCGACGTGCCCGATGTCGGCATGTGCATCCAGGCCATGACCAACGGCAACCCGAAGCTGGCCCGCGCCATCGCCGACGACATGGCCGCCTATGCCTGGCGCAAGCGCCACGAGCTGCTGAACAGCACCAAGGTGCACCACATCAAGGCGGGCGTGGCGCTGGCCAAGCAGGCGATGGCCGATGGTGCCACCCCGATCGTCCTGGGCGACCACTCCGACCGCTCCGGCTACGCCACCTGGCTGCTGTCCGAGATCATGGCGCAGGACCTGTCGAACACCCTGGTCGCTACCGTCGCCGACCAGGCGCTGGTCGCCCGGCTGCTCGCCGCGGGTGCCAAGCCCGGCGACACTTTCGACGAGATGGTCGGCGGCGAGGCCGACGAATCCGCCGGGCCCAAGGTCCGCGTCCAGGGCACCATCCACAGCGTCAGCCAGGGCCGCAGCCGCACCGGCGGGCAAAGCTGGGTGAATGTCAGCTTCGGGCGCGGCAACGTGCTGTGCATCAGCCCCTACCTGGTCCAGGTGATCGAGCTGGACCATTTGCGCCAGTTCGGCTTCGATCCCGCTGATTTCCAGGCCTTCGCGATCAAGAGCCGCGTCCATTTCCGCCGCGGCTTCGACGACAACGGCTTCGCGAAGACCATCCTGCTGGTCGAGCCGCCAGAAGCGTTCCTCGGCACCACGCGGCTGGACGGGCTGGACTACAAGAACGTGGACTTGAAGACGTTCTATCCGTACGGGGAGGTCAGCTTTCCCTAGCAAGCCAGCAAGATT
>CAMDGX010000114.1 GCA_945897825.1 Asaia bogorensis
CGGCAGCCGCACCAGCGCCACCACCGTCTCGCCCAGGAACGCCACGCCGCCCAGCGCCGCCACCATCCCGCCGCGCAGCGCCTCGCGCCACGTGACCGGCGGCGGCACCGGCGGCGGCGGCGCGGGGCCGATGCCGCGCACGCGATCCAGCAGCGCCTGCACCTGCGGCCCGGCGCCGCGGATCTCAGCTCCTGCCTGCCCCGAAAGCTCGGCCAGGAGCGCCGCCCCGGTGGTGTCGCAACCGGCCAGGGCGTCCAGCTCCAGCACCACGCGCGCCTGCCCCCGCACCGCCTCGCCGGCCTCGCGCCACAGCAGCCCGCTGGCCACCGAATCGAGCGTGCCGGAAAACGCCAGCACGCGCCCACCACTGTCGTCGCGAACCTCCAGCCGCGCCCCAGCCTCCTCCCCCGTTACCATGGGAGGCTCAACGCGGGAGCCAGGCATCGAACCGCTGCGTCAGCCGCGCGAGATTGTCGCGCCAGAACGCCTCGTCGGCCGCAACCGCCGCGGCCGAAGCCGCCGCCCCGGTCGGCAGCAGCGCCTGCAACTCGGGCGCCACGCCGTCCAGCGCCCCGCGCGCCAACGGCCCCAGCGGCGCCAACGCCGGCAATGCGGCCTGCACCTTCGGGTCCGCCGCGAAGGACAGCAGCCGCGCCGCCTGGGGCGCATTCGGCGCGCCACGCAGGATCGCCAGCGCCGCCACGCTGGTGACCGCACCCGTCCACTGTACCGCCAGCCGGCGCCCGTCCTGGCGCACCGCCTCGGCAATGCCGGCGCTGGGCGCGCTGGTCATCAGCACCTCGCCGGACGCCAGCAGCCGCGCCGCCTCCACCTCGTCCTGCCACCACACCAGGTAGGGGCGCAGCTGCTCGAGCTTGCGGAATGCCCGCTCCACGCCCGCCTCGGTGCGCAACTGGCGATAGACCTCGCCCGGCGCGACCCCATCGGCCATCAGCGCCACCTCCAGCGTCCCACGCACCTGCTTGCGCAGCCCCCGCCGGCCCGGCAGCTTCACCACGTCGCCAAACTCCGCCCAGCCAGGGCTGCCCTGCAGCTTCTCGCGGTCCCACGCCAGCACCAGGGCACGCAGCGCGAACCCCAACCCGCACTCGCTCGCCCCGCCCGGCAGCAGCCGCTCGCGCCCGCCCAGCGCCGCCCAGTCCAGCTTCTCCAGCAACCCGGCCTCGCAGGCCGCCAGAGCCTCTGCCCCGGTGAGCGACACCGCGTCCCAGGGCGGTGGACCGTCCGACCTGGGGCGCAACGCCGCAATGCCGCCGCCCCACGACTGCATGTCGACGGGAATGCCGGAGGCGTCGGTGAAGGGCCGGATGAAGGCATCGCGCAGCGCCGCAGGCGCCAGCATGTCGTGCAGCGCCACGGTCAGCTCCCGCGCGGCCGCGGGCAAGCTCCAGCACAGCACGGCCAACGCAAGCACCCACGCCACGGGTCGGCCCGATGGCCGGATCCATGGCGACAGCAGGCATTGCGGCTTGTCCTGTCGGATCACCAGCGTTCTGCGCCCGATCGCACCTGTGGCGTTCCCGTGCCGCATGGCGCCGGGCCGGTCAAGCCAATCCGCGCCGCGGCGGCGCCTCGCCGGGCGGGAAGGCCCGCGCATGATGCGCCTGCCACGCCAGCGCCGCCGGCAACCCCGGCTCCAACCCGGCCATCGGCACCCCCGCCGGCCGCTTCACCGCCACCTCTTCCGTGGGGAAACCAGGCGCCCCCACCCGCAGCAACAGGCGCACATGGTCGCCCAGATAGGCGGATTCCAGCAGCGTCGCCGGCAACGCCCCCTCGCCCATGTCCTCCGCCGCCACCGCGGCCACCGCAATCCGCTCCGGGCGCACCGCCACCACGCAGCGCTCGCCCGCCCGCACCACCCCCGCCAGCGCCTCCACCACCACGCCGCACTCCAGCCGCACCAGCGCGATGTCGTCCTCGATCTCCGCCGCCACGCCGGGCAGGAAATTGCTCTCCCCCAGGAAGCCGGCCACGAAGGCATCCTGCGGAGTCTCGTACAGCTCCTGCGGCGTGCCGACCTGCCGCAGCGTCCCGCCGGCCATCACGGCAATGCGGTCCGACAGCCGCAGCGCCTCCGCCTGGTCGTGCGTGACATAAAGCATCGTCACGCCGAGCGCCGCGTGCAGGTGGCGGATCTCCGCCTGCATCTCCTCGCGCAGCGCCCGGTCCAGCGCCCCCAGCGGCTCGTCCATCAGCACCAGCCGCGGCTCGAACACCAGCGCCCGCGCCAGCGCCACCCGCTGCTGTTGCCCCCCCGAAAGCTGCGCCGGCAACCGGTCGCCGAAACCCGCCAGCCGCACCATGTCCAACGCCCGCGCCACCCGGTCGCGCTGGCTCGCCTTCGACTGGCCGCGCACCTCCAGCGGGAAGGCCACGTTCTGCGCCACCGTCATGTGCGGGAACAGCGCATAGCTCTGGAACACCACGCCGATGTTGCGCCGATGCGCCGGCAGCCGGGTGATCGGCTTCCCATCGAGCAGGATCTCCCCCCCGTCCGGCAGCTCGAACCCGGCCAGCATCATCAACGTGGTGGTCTTGCCGGAGCCCGACGGCCCGAGCAGCGTCAGGAACTCGCCGCGCGCCACGTCGAGCGTCAGGTCGCGCACGGCGTCCATGGCGCCGTCGAAGCTGCGGCGGACCCGGTCGAAGCGGACGAAGGGCTGCATGATCCTTCCCGGGATCCTTCTGCGGCGATGGAGATCATTTGCCCGTATCGGCGCCCGTCCGCAATCGCCACCGCCCGCGCCGGGCCCCCTGGCTTGATGATCGCCCCGGTTCGACTATACCGGCCCCATCCCGAGAAGGAGCACGCCGCCATGTCCGAACCGAGCGTTGTCGCCAGCCGCATGGGCCGGATCGGCCACCTGCTGCTCAAACGCCCCAAGGCGCTGAACGCGCTCGACCTCGACATGATCCGCCGCATGCGCGCAGCCCTGGACAATTGGCGCGACGATCCCTCCGTCCATGCCGTGCTGGTCGAGGGCGCGGGCGGGCGGGCCTACTCCGCCGGCGGCGACGTGATCTCCGTGCGCGCCCACGGCATGGCAGGCAACCCGGAGCCGATCGAGAGCTTCTTCAGCGAGGAATACGCGCTGAACGCCGCCATCGCCGAATACCCCAAGCCCTACATCTCCCTGGTCGACGGCTTCTGCATGGGCGGCGGCATCGGCCTGTCGGTGCACGGCCGCATGGTCATCACCACCGAGACCAGCCAGTTCGCGATGCCCGAGACCATCATCGCCCTGTTCCCCGACGTCGGCGGCAGCTTCGCCCTGCCGCGCATGCCCGGCCAGCTCGGCCTCTACCTCGGCCTCACCGGCCTGCGCATGAACGGCGCCGACGCGATCCACGCCGGCCTGGCCACCCACCTCGTCCGCAAGGAAGACATCCCCGCCCTGCGCGACGCCCTGGCCCGCGACGGGGCGGCCTGCGTCGCCGGCTTCGCCCGCGAGGTGCCCGCCTTCACCCTGGCCCCCCACCGCGACACCATCGACCGCTGCTTCGGCGCCGGCTCCGTTCCCGCCATCTTCAAGGCCCTGGAGGCCGAGGGCACCGAATGGGCGGCAGCGACGCTGAAGGAACTGCGCGCCGTCTCGCCCTCCTCGGTGTTCTGGAGCTTCGAGATCCTCCGCCGCGGCGCCACCATGTCGCTGCGCGCCGCCCTGCACGAGGAGCTGAAGCTCACCCGCAAGGTCGCCTTCCACCCCGAGTTCCACGAAGGCGTCCGTGCCGCCCTGGTCGACAAGGACCGCAAGCCGCAGTGGAACCCGGCCCGGGTCGAGGACGTGGACCCGGCTGCGATCGCGGCGATGTTCGAGTAGCCCCAGGAACATTTCGCGCAAGCCCGAAGGCCGCCGCACCATGCCCACGTGGGACGACGCCATCGCATCGAGGCTCGCCTTCTTCGGACAGGACGTCCCGGCGGGGACGCCTCCGCTGCAGCCGTTCCTTCAAGCCGTCCTCGACCTTCTGGAAGCGGCCGCCCCGCGCCCCGACCTTGCCGCGGTGCGCGACGTGCTGCCCGGGCTGTGCCGATTGGCGCGGGAGGCGATCGCGGCGGACTGCGATGACCGGCCGGTGAATGCGGCAGCAGATCGATGGCGCGGGTGCGCGTTGCCGGCCGGGGCTGCGGCCTCCGTGCCGGGGCGCGTGGTGTGGCTCGCCGCCATGGCCGCGCAGGTGCCCGACGAGCAGGGGCCGGCGGCCGTCATGCTGGTGAACGACCTGGCGGCGGTGGACCCGGCATTTCCCGCCCTCGCGTGGCGGGCCGCCCTCAGCCGGTAGCGCGCCGCTCGGCCCGCAGCATCTCCGCCAACTCCTCCACCGCCCGCGTCAGCGCCAGCACCTCCTGCTCGCGCAGCGCGTCGATCTTCTGATGCAGCAGCTCGATCTCCAGCTCCGCCTTGATGTTGATGCGATAATCCTCCTGCGCCGCATGCCGGTCGATCTCCTGCTGCCGGTTCTGGCTCATCAGGATGAACGGCGCCGTGTAGGCCGCCTGGAACGACAGCGCGAGGTTCAGCAGGATGAACGGATAAGGGTCCCAGTGCGCCATCCAGCCAATGACATTCGCCGCGATCCACAGCACCAGGATGCCCGACTGCACCAGGATGAACCGCCACGACCCGACCGTGCCCGTCACCGCATCCGCGAAGCGCTGCCCGGCCGTCCGGCGCGGCAGGCGCGGGGCGACGGCATCGCGCTGGGTGCGCCGAGCGTGGCGCAACTCGCCCAGCAACCGTTCCTCGGTCTCCTTCAGGTGGTGATGCGGCTCATGGTGCGTCGGCATCGCAGCCCTCCAGCGTGGCGCAACAACCCTACACCGCCGCGCCGCTACTGCGCCGTCCAGCCCCCATCCACCACCAGCGACGTGCCCGTCACCAGCGCCGAGGCATCGCCGGCGAGATACGCCACCGCCCCCATGATGTCCTCCACCTGCCCCAGCCGCCCCATCGGGATCTTGCCCAGCACCTGGTCCAGAAACCCCGGCACCTCGAAATAAGGCCGCGTCATCGCCGTCTCGATGAACGTCGGCGCAATCGAATTCACCCGAATGCCCCGCGGCGCCAGCTCCACCGCCAACGCCTTGGTGATCCCCTCCACCGCATGCTTGCTGCCGCAATACAGCGTCCGGTTCGGCCCGCCGACATGCCCCATCTGCGACGAAATGTTGATGACCGACCCCTTCGCCCCGGCCTCCAGCATCCGCCCCACCACCGCCTGCGTCATGACATACAGCGCGCGGACATTCAGCCCGAACACCGCGTCGAAATCCTCCAGCGACACCTCCGCCATCGGCTTCGGCCGGTTGGTCCCTGCATTGTTCACCAGCACCGACAGCACCGGCAACGCATCAACCGCCGCCCGCACCGCCTCCACATCGGTCACATCCAGCCCCAACGCACTCGCCCGCCACCCCCCGCGCCGCAACGCCTCGGCCACCGCCCCCACCTCGTCCGCATTGCGCGCCACCAGGTGAACATGCGCCCCGTGCTGCGCCAAAGCCGTGGCAATCGCCACCCCAATGCCCCGCCCCGCCCCCGTCACCAACGCATGCCGCCCATCCAACCGAAACGACGGGCCCTGCGGCAACGCCACCTGAGTCATGTGTCACGCTCCATGGGTAAGGAAGGCCAGGGCTCCGCCCTGGACCCGGCAGGGGGCCGAGCCCCCTGCACCCTCAATCATTGCTCCGCCTTCGGCGGGAGGGGCCGGCCCGATCTGTGTCGCGCGCCGAGATAGCCCCTCCCGCCGAAGGCGGAAAAGGTCCGAGAGTCCAGAGGCCCTGCCTCTGGTGGGGTCCAGGGGCAAAGCCCCTGGCCTTTCCTTCCCACGCACCCGCCGCATCACTCGGCGGCGCTGGCGTAGGGCACGTTGCGGCCGCCGTAGCGGCGCAAGCGGACATTGGCTTGTTCGGCGTGTCCGGCGAAGCCTTCCAGCATGCACAGCCGCGAGCAGTATTCCCCCATCAGCACGCTGGCTTCATCGGTGGTCACGCGCTGGTACGTGACGGTCTTGAGGAATTTCCCCACCCACAGCCCGCCGGTGTAGCGCGCCGCCCCCAGCGTCGGCAGCGTATGGTTGGTGCCGATCACCTTGTCCCCATAGCTGACATTCGTGCGCGGCCCGAGGAACAGCGCGCCGTAGTTGCGCATGCGCGCCAGGAAGATCTCCGGATCGCGCGTCATCACCTGCACATGCTCGCTGGCGATCCGGTCCGCCTCGGCGATCAGCTCGTCCGTGGTGTCGCACACGATCACCTGGCCGAAATCCGCCCAGGCCTGCCGCGCGATCGGCGCCGTCGGCAGGATCGTCAGCAGCCGCTCCACCTCCGCCATCGTCGCCTTCGCCAGCGCCTCGCTGTCGGTCAGGAACACCGCCGGCGACGTCGGCCCATGCTCGGCCTGGCCCAGCAGGTCGGTGGCGCACAGCTCGGCGTCCACGCTGTCATCGGCGATCACCAGCGTCTCGGTCGGCCCCGCGAACAGGTCGATCCCCACCCGCCCGAACACCTGCCGCTTCGCCTCCGCCACATAGGCATTGCCGGGCCCGACCAGGAAATCCACCGCCGGGATCGTCTCGGTCCCGTAGGCCATCGCCCCGATCGCCTGGATGCCGCCGACGATATGAATCTCGTCCGCCCCGGCCAGCGACATCGCCACGATCACCGCCGCCGCCGGCTTGCCCTCGAACGGCGGCGTGCAGGCAATCACCCGCCGCACGCCCGCCACCTTCGCCGTCACGATGCCCATATGCGCCGAGGCCACCAGCGGATACTTCCCGCCCGGCACATACACGCCGACGGTGTCGATCGGGATGTTGCGATGCCCCAGCACGATCCCCGGCATCGTCTCCACCTCGATATCGCGCAGCGCCGCCCGCTGGTGCTCGGCAAACCCCCGCACCTGCGCCTGCGCAAATCGGATATCCTCCACCTGCCGCGGCGTCAGCTGCGCGAAGCACGCCGCGATCTCCGCCTGCGACAGTCGGAACGTCGGCGGGCTCCACTTGTCGAACTTCGCGGAATACTCCCGCACCGCCGCATCGCCACGCGCCTGGATATCGCCTAGCACCGCCTCGACCGAGGCCTTCACCCGCGCAGCATCTTCCGCCTTCGCATCAGAGCTGCGGCCGGGCTTGAGAATGCGGATCATCGTTCGGATTCCTTGCAACGAGCGAGAAAGCAAGATTCGTCTTTTTCTGAAGAAAAAGAAGCAAAAAGACTTTTTGTCCATTTGCACCGTGCCGGACCGTCAGGCGCGGTGCAAATGGGAGAAAGTTTTTTGGTTCTTTTTTTCAAAAAAGAACGTTCTTCCCTAGCTGACCTTGACCAACGCCTTACCGGTATTCGCCCCACCCAGCATCCCGATGAACGCCGCCGGCGTATTCTCGAGCCCCTCGGTGATCGTCCGCCGCCACACCAGCTTTCCCGATGCGATCCGGTCAGCCAGATCCGCCAGCGCCGGCGGAAAATGCTCGGGGTGGTCGGAGATGATGAACCCGGTCAGCGTCACCTTGCAGGTCAGCAGCACCGTGGCATCCGCGATCGGCTGCCGCGCCGCCTTGTATCCGCTGCCGATCAGCCCGCACAGCGCGATGCGCGCGAACGGGTTGAGCCGCCGCATCGCCGCATCCATCACGGCACCCCCGACATTCTCGAAGATCCCGTCCACCCCATCCGGCGCCGCGGCGGCGAAATCGGCATCAAGGTTGCCCGCCTTGTAGTCCACGCAGGCATCGAACCCGAGTTCGTCGACCACATGCCGGCACTTCTCCGCCCCGCCGGCCACGCCAACCACCCGCGCACCCGCCTGCTTCGCCAACTGCCCGGCCACCGACCCCACGGCACCCGCGGCGGCGGACACCACCACCGTCTGCCCCGGCTTCGGCGCGATCAGCTTCAGCGTGCCGAACCACGCCGTCACCCCCGGCATCCCCGCCGGCCCGAGATAGGCCTCCAGCGGCAGCTTCGCGGCATCCACCTTGCGCAGCATCTTCCCGCTGATTGCCGAGAAATCCTGCCACCCGCCCGGCCCGACCACCGCATCGCCCGGCTTGAAACCCGGATGCCGGCTTTCCACCACCTCGCCCGCCATCCCGCCGCCCATCACCTGGTCCAGCGCCTGCGGGGCGGCATAGCTCTTCACGTCGTTCATCCGCATCCGCATGTAGGGATCGACCGACACGAACCTGTGCCGCACCAGCACCTCCCCCTCGGCGGGCGCCGCCGCCGGCACCGTCTCCATGCGAAAATTGTCCACGCTGGCCACCTCCTGCGGGCGGCTGGCGAGCACGATCCGGCGATTCTGCATGTTCGTGGCCATGGTCTCTCTCCTCAATACGTCGCGCGCCCGCCGGAGCAGTCGAACACCGCCCCGGTGGAAAAACTCGCTTCCTCGCTGCACAGCCAGGCGACCATGGCCGCCACCTCGTCCACGGTGCCGAACCGCCCCATCGGGATCTTCGACAGCATGAAGTCGATCTGCGACTGCGCCATCTGGTCGAAGATGGGCGTCGCCACCGCCGCCGGCGTCACGCAGTTCACGCGGATCTCCGTCTTCGCCAGTTCCTTGCCCAGCGACTTCGTCATCCCGATCACCGCCGCCTTGCTCGCCGAATAGGCGACCGCGTTCGGATTGCCCTCCTTGCCGGCGATCGAGGCGATGTTGACGATCCGCCCCCAGCCCCCGGCCAGCATGTGCGGCACCACGGCGCGGTTGCAGTAGAACACGCCATTCACGTTCACATCGATGATCCGCTGCCAGTCGGCGATCGGATACTCCCACGTCGGCGCATTCGGCCCCGCGATCCCGGCCGAGGCCACCAGCATGTCGATCCGCCCCATCGCCTCGGCCGTCGTCACCCCCGCCTGCATCACCGCCGCCGCGTCCACGAGGTCGAGACACTCGGTATGCACCGCCACCCCCAGCCGCGCCGCAATCCCGTCCAGCGCCGCCCGGTCGCGATCCCACACCACCAGCCGCGCCCCCTCGGCCGCCAACCGCCGGCAGATCGCAAACCCGATCCCCGAAACCCCGCCGGTCACCACCGCCACCCTGCCCGCGAACCGCCCCGCCATCGCATCCTCCCTCGCCTCTCGCCCTAGATAAGCCGCCGCCCTGCCTGATGCCCAGCCCCACCCCCTCTCTTGCCGCCCCGCCCCCCGCGTCTATGCTCCTTCCGCCAAGAAGGAGCCTCGCCCATGCCCATCCCCACCGATTCCTGGGTCGCGATCACCGCCGCCAGCACGCCGGTCTTCTCCAAGGACGGCACAAGGCTGTTCCACCTGCGCGGCGCCGGCCTCCCCCAGGTCTGGGTGATGGACCTCGACGGCGGCAACGCGAAGCAACTCAGCTTCCACGACGAGAAGGTCGGCACCCTGCGCCGCGCCCCCACCGACGACCGCCTGATCTGGTCGATCGACGCCGGCGGCGACGAGCTGCATCAGTTCTGGCTTCTCGAACCCGGCGCCGAGCCCCGCCCGCTGACCACCAACGCCGAGGTGATGCACAATTTCGGCGGCTGGTCGCCCGACGGCACCCGCATCGCCTATTCCGCCAACGACCGCGACCCGAAGTATTTCGACGCCGTGGTGATGGACCTCACCAGCGGCGGCACCGTGCGCCTGCACCACGGCCCCTGCGTCATCTCGGTGGCCGCCTGGTCGCCCGACGGCGCCCGCATCGCCGTCATCGAGGACCACGGCGGCATCGACCAGAAGCTGATCCTCATCACGGTCGCCACCGGCGCCGCGCACGAAGTCCCGCGCCCCCGCCCCACCCGCTACTCCGCCCTGCGCTGGACGCCCGCCGGCGACCTCATGGCCATCACCGATGCGCCCGACGCCGACTTCCTCCAGCTCTGCCGCATCGACGAAGCCACGGGCGCGGCCACCCCCGTCTTCGCCCCCCTGTTCCGCGAGGTCGAGGCCTGGTCCCTGGCACCCGACGGCAAGCAGCTCGCCACCATCGAGAACGACCGCGGCTACGCCACCCTGCGCGTCGGCCTGCTCGGCACCAACCGCCAAGCCGTCACCGGCCTGCCCGAGGGCATCGTCGCCGAACTCGCCTGGAAGCCCGACTCGTCGATGCTCATCGTCACCGCCCAGGGCCCCACCAACCCGCCCACCCTCTTCGCCGTGCGCGACGGCGCCGCAACCCGCATGGCCCTCCCCGATACGCTGGAACCCGCGAGCCTGTCGCCCGACAAGCTGGTGCCGATGCAGCTCATCGAATGGGTCAGCTTCGACGGCACCCGCATCCCCGCCTTCTACGCCCTGCCGAAAACCCCCGCCCCCCTGGGCGGCTACCCCGCCGTCATGTGGATCCACGGCGGCCCTTCCAGCCAAACCCGCGCCAACTTCCGGCCCGACACGCAGATGCTGCTCGACCAGGGCTTCGCCGTCCTGCTGCCCAACATGCGCGGCAGCACCGGCTACGGCCGCGCCTACATGGAAGCCGACGAACTGCACCTGCGCGAGCACTACATCGAGGACATGGCCACCGGCCGCGCCTGGCTCGCCGCCCGCCCTGAAATCAACGCCAGCCGCATCGGCGTCATGGGCCAGTCCTACGGCGGCTGGGCCGTCAACGCCGCCATCGCGCTGCAGCCCGAACTCTGGAAGGCCGCCGTCAACTACTACGGCATCTCCGATTTCGTGACCTTCTACAACAACACCTCCGCCTACCGCCGCGACCACCGCGCCCGCGAATACGGCTTCCCCGGCACCCACGACGACCTGTTCGCCCGCATCTCCCCGATCCACCACGTCGATAAGGTCCGCACCCCCACCCTCTTCCTCCACGGCGACCGCGACCCCCGCGTGCCGATGGCCGAATCCGACGCCATGGTCGCCGCCATGGAGGAACGCCAGAAGAAGGTGAAATACGAGAAGTTCACCTACGCCGGCCACGGCTTCATCCGCCCCGACCACCGCCGCCGCGTCTATGCCGAAGTCGCCGCCTACTTCCACGAGCACCTGGCGGAGTAGCCCCATGGCGCACGCAGCCGAAGCCTGGGCCGGCATCGCCGAAGCCACCGGCCCCGTCTTCTCCGCCGACGGCACCCGCATCTTCCACCTGCGCGGCCAGGGCGGGCTGATGCAGGCCTGGGTGATGAACGCCGACGGCACCCAGGCCCGCCAGCTCAGCCACCACCAGGACAAGGTCGGCCCGCTCCGCCGCGCCCCCGCCGACGACCGGCTCATCTGGTCCACCGACACGGGCGGCGACGAGAACCACGCCCTCTGGCTCCTCGCCCCCGGCGAGGACATCGCCCGCCCGCTCACCCACGCCCCCGCCGCCATGCACATCTTCGGCGGCTGGTCGCCCGACGGCACCCGCATCGCCTATGCCGCCAACGACCGCGACCCGAAGGTGTTCGACGCGGTGGTGATGGACCTCGAAAGCGGCGCCATCTCCCGCCTGCTCCAGGGCACCTGCCAGATCACCATCGCCGGCTGGTCGCCCGACGGCACCGCCCTGGCCGTCATCGAAGACCACGGCACCTCCGACCAGGCCCTCCTCCTGGTCGACATCGCCACCGCCCGCGCCCACCCCATCCCGCGCCCCCGCCCCACCCGCTACCAGGCCGTGCGCTGGACCCCCGACGGCACGCTCATGGCCATCACCGACGCGCCCGACAGCGACATGCTCCGCCTCTGCCGCCTCGATCCCGCCATCGGCACCGCCACCCCCCTCGTCGCCCCCCTGTTCCGCGACGTCGACGCCTGGGCCCTCTCGCCCGACCGCCAGACCCTCGCCACGCTGGAGAACGACGCCGGCACCTCCACACTGCGCCTCGGCCCCCCCGGCACCCACCGCCCGGCGATCGACGTGCTGCCCGGCGCCGTGCTCACCGACCTCGCCTGGGCGCCGGACAGCACCACCCTGCTCGTCACCGCCCAGTCCCCCACCACCCCGCCAGCGCTCCACCGCGTGCAGGACGGCGCCGCCCGCCCCCTCCCCCTGCCCGACCCCTTCGCCGCCTCCACCGTGCGCACCACCGACCTCGCCGCCCCCGTCGCCGTCACCTGGACCAGCTTCGACGGCACCCGCATCCCCGCCTGGCTCTACCTCCCGCGCGGCACCCGGCCCGCATCCGGCTGGCCCAGCCTGATGTGGATCCACGGCGGCCCCGCCTGGCAGCAGCGCGCCGACTGGCGGGCCGAGATCCAGATGCTCGTCGACCAGGGCTTCGCGCTCCTGGTCCCCAACATGCGCGGCAGCACCGGCTACGGCCGCGCCTACATGGAAGCCGACGAGGTCGCGCTGCGCTTCGACTACCTGCGCGACATGGAAACCGGCCACGCCTGGATGGCCGCCCACCCCGCCCTCGATCCCGCGCGCATCGGCATCATCGGCGAATCCTACGGCGGCTGGGCCACCCTGGCCGGCATCGCGATGCAGCCCGACCTCTGGCGCGCCGCCGTCGACTATTTCGGCCTGTCCGACCTCGTGTCCTTCTACCACACCACCTCGCCCTACCGCCGCGACCACCGCGCCCGCGAATACGGCTTCCCGGACACCGACGAAGCCGTGCTGCGCGAACTCTCCCCGATCCAGCACGTGGGCAGGATCAAGGCCCCCCTCCTGGTGCTCCATGCCGACCGCGACCCGCGCGTGCCGATCGGCCAGAGTGACCTCATCGTCGCGGCCATGCAGGAGCGGCAGATGAAGGTCACCTACGAAAAATACCAGCACGGCGGCCACGGCTTCACCGACCCCGACCACCGCCGCCGCGCCTTCGCCGCCATCGTGGAGCACCTCCACCAACACCTAGCTTGATCGCGTGATGCACGTCTCCGGCGATTCCGCCTCCAACGATCACGCTCTATCGGGAGCCATCTGAGATGTACCTGATCCCCCGCACCCACCGCCCGCTCATCATGGGCAAGCGCGGCGCCGTCGGCGCCAACCACCCGCTGGCGACGCAAGCGGGCCTCGACATCCTGCGCGCCGGCGGCAACGCCATCGACGCCGCCGTGGCCATCTCGCTCGCCTACGGCGTGGTCGAGCCGATGATGTCCGGCCTCGGCGGCGACGGCTTCTACAACGTGTTCATCGCCAACGGCTCACGCAAGCTCGTCTACAACGGCACCGGCCCGGCGCCCGCCGCCGCCACCGCCGAGCGCTTCGCCAAGGGCATCGAGATCAAGGGCCCGCTCAGCGTCTCCGTCCCCGGCAAGCTCGCCGGCATCGGCGCCATGCACGCCGCCCACGGCAAGCTCCCCTGGGCGAAACTCGTCCAGCACGCCATCGAATACGCCCGCGACGGCTACGCCGTGACCCACCGCCACCGCGACATCACCCACGACTGCAAGCCGCTCCTCTCCGCCGACCCCGACAGCACCCGCGTCTTCCTGGGCCCGGACATGGCGAACGCAAAGCTCGGCGCCCTCGTCGTCCAGCCCGAACTCGCCCGCTCGCTCGAACTCATCGCCAGCGAAGGGGCCGAAACCTTCTACCGCGGCACCCTGGCGAGGCAGCTTGCCAAGGCCTTCGCCCAGCGCGGCATCATGGTCACCGAAGCCGACCTCGCCGCCTGCCACGCCGAGGCCGGCACCCCCGTCGCCATCACCTATCGCGGCTTCGAAGTGACGCAGACCCCGCCCAACTCCACCGGCTTCGTCATGCTGCAAACCCTCAAGATCGCCGAGCGCTTCAACCTCGCCACCCTGTCCGACGCCGAACGCATCCACGTCCTCGTCGAAGCCAAGAAGCGCGCCTTCGCCGACCGCGAGCGCTACGGCGCCGACCCCCGCTTCGAGAAGATCCCGCTCGAGCACATCCTCTCCGACGCCCACGCCGACGCCCAGGCCGCCACCATCTCCATGACCCAGGCCAGCACCGTCGATCTCAACGTCCCCATGGCCGCCGGCGACACCACCTATTTCTGCGTCGTCGATTCCGAGGGCAATTGCGTCTCCGGCATCCAGAGCCTCAACTCCGGCTTCGGCTCCGGCGTCACCGCCGGCGACACCGGCATCCTGATGAACAACCGCATGGCCTACTGGCACCTCGCCCCCACCCACGCCAACCGCCTGATCCCCGGCAAGCGCGTCCGCCACACCATGAACGCGCCGATGGTCTTCAAGGACGGCAAGCTCTGGGCCGCGCTCGGCACCCCCGGCGCCGACAACCAGGTCCAGGTCAACACCCAGGTCCTCGTTGCCATGGCCGACCTCGGCGCCGACCCGCAGACCGCCCTCGAATCCCCGCGCTGGACCAGCAGCCAGGCCGGCCAGGGCGCCAACTGGCCCCACGAAGGCGACGGCGCACTGACCATCGAGGAGGATTTCGGCCCCGACATCCTCGCCGACCTCGCCGCCCGCGGCCACACGATCAAGAAAGTCCCCCACCTCGGCGGCCCCTGCGCCATGCAGGCCATCCGCATCCTCGACAACGGCATCCGCCAAGCCGGCTCCGACCCGCGGCGGGACGGCTGGGCCGGCGCATACTAGGCGCGAAGGTAAGGTAAGGCTGGGCTCCGCCCAGACCCGCCAGGGGCCGAGCCCCTGGACCTCCATTCCTTAAGTGATGGGGTTCCA
>CAMDGX010000115.1 GCA_945897825.1 Asaia bogorensis
TGGTCGAGGTGTTCGACGCGAACAGCGTGACCTTCGTGTCTGTTACGCAGAGCTTCAACACGACCACAAGCATGGGGCGGCTGACGCTGAACATCCTGCTCAGCTTTGCCCAGTTCGAGCGCGAGGTCATTGGCGAGCGCATTCGCGACAAATTCGCCGCGTCGCGAGCCCGCGGGATGTGGATGGGCGGCAAGGTGCCGCTTGGCTACCGGGTCGAGGCCCGCAAGCTGCTGGTGGTCGAGAGCGAGGCCCGACAGGTGCGGGCGATCTTCGAGCGGTTCGTCGTCCTGCGTTCGGCCACGAAGCTGGCCCAGGAGCTGCGGCAGAAGGGCGTCCTGTCCAAGACCGGGGCGCCGATCGACAAGGGCTACCTATATCGGCTCCTGTCCAACCGGACCTACCTCGGGGACGCGCCGCACAAAGGGAAGATTCACGCCGGCGAGCACGAGGCCATCGTGCCGCGGGACCTATGGGACCGGACGCACGCCGTGCTGCAGGTCAGCCCCAGGGTGCGGGCGAACCAGGCCAGGGCGCAGTCACCGGCGCTGCTGAAGGGGCTGATCTTCGGGCTGGACGGACGGGCGCTGTCGCCGACGCACACGCGCAAGGGCGGGAAGCAATACCGCTACTACGTGGCCCAGGCGGTGCTGAAGGACCAGGAGACGCCGAACCCGGACATCGTGCGTCGCATTGCGGCGGCCGAGATCGAGCAGGTCGTGCTTGCCCAGGTCCGGGCGCTTGTTCGGCAGCCGGAGGTGATCGTGGGGACATGGAGGGCGGCCCGTGAAGAGGCGCCGGACGTGACCGAGGCCGAGATTCGAGACGCGCTGGAGCACCTGGAGCCGATGTGGGAGGAGCTGTTCCCCGCCGAGCAGGCGCGCCTGGTGCAACTGCTGGTGGCGCGGGTGACGGTCGGGCCGACCGGCGCGGATATCAAGCTGCGGGTCGACGGACTGTCGAGCCTGGTGCGGGACCTGCGGGGTACCGCCGCTATGCGGGAGGCAGCCTAATGGCCGACACAGTGACGGTGCGGGTGCCGCTAGCGATCCGGAAGCGGGGCGGGCGGAAGGTGGTGGTGTCGCCGGATGGGTCCGTGCTGCCCACCGTGCCGCGGCACGTGGCGACCAACGCCGATCCCTCGCTGCTGAAGGCGCTGGGGCGGGCATTCCGGTGGAAGCGGTTGCTGGACGATGGGACGTACGCCTCGGTCTCGGACATCGCACGGGCGGAGAAGCTGGATCGAACCTACGTGGGCGACGTGCTGCGGCTGACGTTGCTGGCGCCATCGGTGGTGGACGCGATCGTGGAGGGGACGCAGGGGGAGGGTGTGACGCTGCCTCATCTACTGGCGCCCTGGCCAATAGTATGGGAGTGCCAGATAAAACAACAATAAAAGACCATTAGTATTCTGCCGTCGGTCATACGGATAGCATTCGATCAGCAATTTCTCGTAAGCCGATTGTGGATCTCGAGTTTTCGAGTGTGTCCAGAATCGTCGCCATCCATGTTACAAGCTGGACGCGACGGCATGTGCCGCTTTCGTCGCATCGAAGATGCGGCCGACCCTGAACGCGTCGCCAATGTTGCGAATGTCGTGTGCAGCCTTTTGCTCGATGCAGGTGCGATAGAGATCAGAGCGGGAAGCGAGGCCGGTGGCGAACACCACCATGTCCGCCTCGACTATCACCGGAACCTCGGATATCTGCGGTGCCTGCGCGAAGGGATTGTGGATGTTCCGCGGCAAGACCGGGCGCCAGAGGGCAGTTGGATCGGGGACCGTGGTCGACTGATTGACCTGAAGTTCGATCCCATCCGCACGCAGCCTCATGACGTGCGCGGCAGGCAACAGCCGGACGCGCTGCGTGGCCAGGGTTCGCAGAAGGTAGCCCCTGTTGGCGGTGCAGCTTGCGTGCATGAATGTGTCTGCCTGGTCAACGACCGTCACCTCCTTGTCAAGTTCGAGGGCCAGCATGTGCGCCGTTTCGCACCCGACATCGCCGCCCCCGAGCACGACCACACGCCGCACATTCGCGACCAGACTCGGGTTGAGGAGAACGTTCACCGCGAGTTCTGTCGGCAAAGCGCTTGGGTTGTCCAGGATCGGGGCAACGGGTGAGGAGCCGGTGCAGCAGAGGATGGCGTCAAAGCCCTCGGACCGCAGCCCTTCAGAGTTTGCTTCAGTGACTTCGCGAAACTCCAACCCGGACCGCAGGGCTTCGGCCAGGCGATGTTCGAGATGGGCGAGATAGTTCGCGACATCGAACTTGATGGCGGGGGCCGAGCCGGCGCGAAGCCATCCGCCGACCTGCGGTCGGGCTTCGAACAGCGTCACTTCATGCCCACGCGCGGCGGCGACTGTGGCGGCCGTGATCCCGGCGGGGCCCGCCCCAACGACAGCGACCTTTCGGCGCCGCGTGGCGAGTGCCGGGGCGGACAATAGCTTCCCCTCAAAGCCAGTGGAGGGATTGACCGAGCACTGAATGTGGCCGCCGCGCACGATCTCGTTCAGGCAGCCCTCGTGGTCCCCAATACAGGGGACAATGGCGCGGACCTGGCCCGCGAAGGCCTTGCGCGGCCAGTCAGGGTCGGCCAGCAGCGGGCGGGCCAGCAGCACGGCATCGCACATGCCGTCACGCAGGGCCTGCTCCGCGATGTCGGGATATCCGAGCTTGCCAACGGCGGCGACCGGGACCGCCGCCCCGTTGCCGCCGCGAATGCCATGGTGTTGCAGATGGTCGCGCACGCACTTCGCGACGCGCAGGAACGCACCGGGCGGCATGGGACCGGGGGGGTGGGGAAGCCACCAATTCTCGTAGCAACCCAGGTCTACGTCGATCATGTCCACGCCCGCGGCGACGAGCCGCGCGACATAGGCGAGCGTCTCGGCAACTGAGCGCTCCGCCCGGAATCGGCGCAGCCCCGGTTCGCTGTCCATCCGGTCGCCATAGGTCGCGCGCAGCGCCAGCGAGAGGTCGACGCGGTACATAATCGGAAAGGCAGGCCCGCAGCGCCGACGGATCTCGGCGACAAGGTCAAGCCCCAGCGCCTGCCAGTCCGCATAGCGCCCCAGGCGCCGGCGGTTGAAGGCCCTGTTCGCGAATTGCTCAAGCAGGTAGCCCTCGTGCCCATGCAGCTGCACGCCGTCGATGCCCGAGGCCATGGCGTCGACCGCCGCTTGGCCTGTGTCGCGCACGATGCGTCGCACCTCGCGGTCCAGCAGGGGCCGGCTGGGCACCTGGGGCACATAGAAGTTGGGGTTCCACGAGGCTGAGACCGGCAGCCGCCAGCGCTGCGGCAGACATTCGGGCGAACCCACCCGCCCCAACCCCGGCGTGAGCTGGATGAAGAAGCGTGCGCCGTGGGCATGGACCGCCTCGGCCAGGTCGCGCCAACCGGCCAGCACGGCGCGCGAGCCATCGATTCTTGGGAACCAGGCGAAGCCGCCGCGCTGGACCACGGAGGGATCGCTGGCCGGCGAGGTGGGCACGAGGCCCGAGATCAAGAGCCCGGCACCGCCGCGGGCGCGGGCCTCGAAGTAGGCGATCATCTGCTCGCTCGGGCGCCCCGAAGGATCGGCCATCGACAAGTTGCCCATGGGGCCCATGACGATCCGGTTGGGCAGCGTCAGACGGTTGACGGTCAGCGGGGAGAAAAGATGATCGTAGGGATGGAGATTGCTGCTCATCGACCAGCCGGCGCAGGGCAGTGGGCGTTCCAGCGGCCACGTCTCGAACCACTGCAGCAGCTCGGAAACCAAGGTCTCGGTGACCTCCATGGATCGCTCCCCGCTGGCTGGCGTCACGCAGCGGCCGCGTCGGCGGTCGCGGTCTCGGCTGGCGCCCATTGGCGCTGGGCTTCGCGCGACAGCACGTCTGCATAATCGCCCAGGCGGCCGCGCATGCGCTTCGCCAGGAAGTCGGGCAGAGTACGCGACTGCCCCGCGTAGAAGCGGCGCATGTCGGATTGCTCGCGCAGTGCGATGCGGAACGCCTTCAGCTCCGCGAACTCCACGCGCAACGCCGCGGTGCGGGCGATGACGACGCCGCGCGCCAGCCCGGACTTCAGCAGGGCGAGCCGGCGGCCAAGCAGTGGCCATGCACACAGTTCGGCATAGACGCCCGTCAAACGGTCCAGGTACTCCTCGAACCCATAGTGCAGCGGGCGCATGGCAAGGTAGGGCGCGGTGTAGAAGGCGAACGGCAGGGCCGACACGAGCCGCCCCTCGCGCTGCACACGCTCGGCGAATGGCGTCTGGCCGAAAGGGATCGGGATGTTGACGTTGGTCCAGACCTTCGGGTGGTCCGCGATGAAGCGGCGGGCAAGGACGAAGGGCTCATCGCCGGCATCGTCATCGACGCCGAGAATCAGGTTGGCCTGCACGGTCGGGATTGCCGCCTCGATCTCGCGCACCCTGGCCGAGACGGCGGCGTATTTCGCCTCTCCTACGGCACTCGCCGTTCGGCTCTTCGGCGCATAGCCTGCGAAGGATTCGATCCCTGGCGCGACCATCAGGCACCCGGCCGCGCGCAGGCGCTCAAGGCGCGCCGGATTGAGCAGCGACAGAGAAGACTCCATCACGAACGGATTGCGGCTGAGCCCGCCACGCGCCTCGAATGCTGCCATCGTCTGATCGAAGCGAATGCCGAAGTTCGGATCATGCAGGCCGATCAGCGCCCCAGGGTAGCGCCGGGCGATGACGTCCAACTCGCGGGTCATGCGCTCGGTGTCGAAGGCACGATACGGCGTCTGCCACTCCGAACAGAAGTCGCAGGAGTAGGGGCAGCCGAGGCTGGAAAGGAGAGAGATGGTCGTGGTGTGCCATGGCCTGCCAGAGACGAAGGCGGCCGTGCGGATCTCCGCCTCGCGCTCCTCCACCAGCGGGAGGTCCGACAGCGCGCGCGTGCTCCTGACGATGCTGCCGGAGTCGACGCGCCCTGCGATAATGTCCTCGACGAGAAGCCGGTCACAGTCGGTCACCACGATATCGGCATGGCGAGCGCAGTCGGCGGGGTAGGCGCGTGCATGCGGACCCGCGAGCACGACGCGTGCGCCACGGTTGCGGAAGATCGCGGCCAGCGCGTAGGCCAGCATGCTGTGCTGCGTCGGTGTGGCCAGGAAGACGAGATCGAGGTCCTGCGGCAGCAGATCCTCAGGCCGGCCCAGCCCGTAGAAGGTGGCGTAATGGGTTTCATGCCCCCGCATGCGCGACCAGACCGAAACGGCCTGTGGCATGACGCTATAGAATTGCTGCTTGATCGCGAGCTCGATCCAGAAGCTGGGACTGAGTCGGCTATGCAGCGCGGCTGTCGACGCGATCAGCTCCAGGATCCCGACTTTCGCTTTTTGCATGCCGCGCCTCGACCTCACCGTTTGCGGGAAGCGGGATCAGCATTCCGTTGCGGCGCTCATCGGGACCATGATCCATATCAAGCTGCCGGAACTAATTCTGTGCGATCTTTCCTGGCGCGGGGCAAGTGGCACCCGATCTCATCGTGCGCCGGAACAGCTCGGCGTGCGGGGATGGCCAAGCTTCGATTGGGACCGCCTCATGGACTGGACCGCTGCGATCGACATCTACTGCGAGCGGACCTCGGCCGGGTTCTGGGCCGAGCCGCTCAATGCCTGGAGCAACCTGGCATTTCCGGCCGCTGCTCTCTGGGCTGGATTGACGGCCCGTAGGTCAGGCGGCGCGACCGCAGAGTATTGGCTCTTGGTCGTGCTCGCCGCGCTGGTGGGTGTCGGGTCCTTCCTGTTCCATACCTTCGCAAATGTATGGTCGGAGTATGCCGACACGATCCCGATCTGGGTGTTCGTAGCCGCCACCGCCTTCGTCGCCATGCGCCGGATCGCCGGTCTACGCCTGGGACCGCTTGCCGTTCTCGGACTTGCGGTGGTGGTGGCCATCATTGTCGCCTATCTCGCCCCGAGTGATCCGCAGTCGCAGTCCCTGCCGGGAGATGATCCACTCAACGGGTCCGGCCAGTATGCGCCCGCCTTGATAGCGTTGGGGTCGATCACCGCCGTGGCGTGGTGGCGGCGTTCGCCGGCCCGACGTCCACTTCTTGGCGGAACGGGGCTATTTGTGGGGGCGCTGGCGTTTCGCTCGATCGACCTCAGGATCTGTGCGCAGTTGCCGACCGGAACCCATTTCCTTTGGCACCTGCTGCTCGGGTTAATGATTGGGGTAATCCTTACCTCGTTGCGTATGACCGATGATCGGAGCTTCACTGAACGGCAAAAATTCTGACCCAGCGCCAATTGCCCTGCCAGATGAAGCTCCCAACCTCGAATACACCGTCATCAGAAACACAAATAATTTCAGTCCATTAGACCCTTGGGTGTAAATCCGCTTACCCCCAAGCTTCGGAGAGAAATGCCCTTCCGGAGAGCGAAAACAGGGTTCTGCCCGGCCATGCACCCCCAAGCCCAAGCGAAAAACGCCCAAATATCTTGGGGTTCTACGTGGCCTGTTCGCCTGGAGAGAATGGTGGGGTGCTGGCGACTGGAGCGGGCGATGGGATTCGAACCCACGACCCCAACCTTGGCAAGGTTGTGCTCTACCCCTGAGCTACGCCCGCGCTCCGTTCCGGCATCACCGGAGGGCGGTCGTATACGGGCCTTAGCCCCTCCTGGCAAGTACCCCCCCGCGCCTCCGCCGCATGGCAGGAATCCCCCAGCATCACCCCCCCTCGCTCACCCCCCGCCGCAACTCATCAATCGCCACCAGCCCCCATCGCGTTCGAAATGCCAGAACGTCCACCCGTTGCATGAAGGCGCATTCTGCACCGCCGCCCCCACCTTGTGGATCGATCCCTGCAGTTCCCCCACCCGAATCGTCCCGTCGGCCACCACCACCGCCCGAACCGCCCGCGTCCGGTCCATCAACACCGTCCCCGGCGCCAGCACCCCCCGCTCCACGATCGAACCGAACGGCACCCGCGGCACTTCCCGCCGCCCCGCCGTCACCCCCACTGCCTCCCCCGAAGCAACCTCCACCTTCAGAAGCCGCCCCAGCGCCGCCTCCACATAGGCCGGATGCCGCTCAATCCCGATGAAATGTCGCCCCAGCCGCTTCGCCACCGCCGCCGACGTCCCGGTGCCCAGGAACGGATCAAGCATCACATCCCCCACCCCCGTGCTTGAAACCAGCACCCGGTGCAGCAACGCCTCCGGCTTCTGCGTCGGATGCAGCTTCAGCCCGTGCTCGTTGCGCAGCCGCTCCGGCCCCGTGCACAGCGGGAAATACCAGTCGCTGCGCATCTGCACGTCGTCGTTGAGCGCCTTCATCGCGTGGTAGTTGAACCGATACCGGCTCTCCTGCCCCCGTGCTGCCCAGATCAGCGTCTCATGCGCGTTGGTGAACCGCCGCCCGCGGAAATTCGGCATCGGGTTGGCCTTGCGCCACACCACGTCGTTCAGGATCCAGAACCCCATCTCCTGCAGCAGCGCGCCGATGCGGAAGATGTTGTGGTAGCTCCCGATCACCCACAGCGTCCCGTCCTTGCGCAACAGCCGCCGGCATTCCGTCAGCCACTCGCGCGTGAACGCGTCATACGCCGCGAAATCGGTGAACCGGTCCCACTCCTCGTCCACCCCGTCCACCAGGCTGTCATCCGGCCGCCGAAGCTCCCCCCGCAATTGCAGGTTGTACGGCGGGTCCGCAAAGATGCAGTGCACCGACGCGGCCGGCAGCATCCGCATGATGCGCACGGCATCGCCCAGAATCACCTGGTCAAGGGGCAGTTCGCGGACGATCTCCACTGGGGTTGGGCACGCTCCGGAGTGAAGCCCCATTCTCGCGAACCGCGCGAAGCCGCGTCAATCGCGCCGAGGCCCCTCCCCCAGTTCCAGCGCCAGCTGCCGAACCGTCCCGAACCCCGCCCGGTGATGCACCGTCGCCCCCAGCGCCCGCAGCGCCGCGCGATGCCCGGCCGTGCCATACCCCGCATTCTCCGGCCAGCCATACCCCGGATACCGCCGGTCCAGCCGCGCCATGCACCGGTCGCGCACAACCTTCGCCACGATCGACGCCGCCCCGATCGAAAGCTCGCTCGCATCCCCCCCCACCACGCACCGCACCGCGCACGGCAGGTCCGGCGCCTGGTTCCCATCCACCAGCGCCAGCCCCGGCACCACCGGCAGCCGCAGCACCGCGCGCCGCATCGCCAGCAGCGACGCCCGCAGGATGTTGATCCGCCCAATCTCCGCCACCGACGCCGCCCCCACCCCGATCCGCACCAGCCCCGCCGCCCGCGCCGCCATCAGCGCCGCGAACGCCACCTCCCGCGCCGCCGGCGACAGCTTCTTCGAATCGTCGATCAGCGCCGCCAGCCCGTCCCCCACCGGAACGGCGAACACCACCGCGGCTGCCATCACCGGCCCCGCCAGCGGCCCCCGCCCCGCCTCGTCCACCCCCGCAATGCCGCCGCCACCCACCATGGCATCACGCTACCAGCCCGCCCCGCGCCGCGCGAACCCGCCCCCTGCCCTTCACCTCCGCCCCGCGCCGGGCTATCCCATCCCTCGAAGATCAAGCCCGGGAGGCCCGCCATGATCACCTACCAAGCCGACACCGTCGTCCAGCTCCTGCGCCGCGGCGCCGACCAGGCCCCCGCCATCGGCACCCCCGGCCGCCCCTGGCTCACCCATGCCGGCCTGCGCACCCTGGCCGCCCGCACCATCGCCAGCCTCAACGCCATGGGCATCGGCCGCAACGACCGCGTCGCCATGGTCGTCCCCAACGGCCCCGAAATGGCCGCCGCCTTCATCGCCATCGCCTGCGGTGCCACCACCGCCCCCCTCAACCCCGCCTACCGCGCCGACGAGTTCGACTTCTACCTCTCCGACCTCAACGCCCGCGCCCTCGTCATCCAACAGGGCATGGAAAGCCCCGCCCGCGCCGTGGCCGCCGCCCGCAACATCCCCATCGTCGAGCTCATCCCCGGCGACGGCCCGGCCGGCGACTTCACCCTCGCCGCCGCCCCCGGCATGTCCGGCCCCGCCGCCCACCCCGGCGAAGCCCATCCGGACGACATCGCGCTGGTCCTGCACACCTCCGGCACCACCAGCCGCCCCAAGATCGTCCCCCTGCGCCAGGTCAACATCACGGCGTCAGCCGCCCATATCGGCCACTTCCTCGAACTCACCCCGGACGATTGCTGCATGAACATCATGCCGCTCTTCCACATCCACGGCCTCATCGCCGCCGTGCTCTCCTCGGTGGCCGCCGGCGGCTCCGTCTCCTGCACCCCCGGCTTCAACGCCTTCAAGTTCTTCGCCCACTACGACGAGATCCGCCCCAGCTGGTACACCGCCGTCCCCACCATGCACCAGGCGCTCCTTCCGCTCGCCGCCCGCAACGCAGAGCTCATCGCCCGCGGCCGCCTGCGCCTCATCCGCTCCAGCAGCGCCTCCCTCCCCCCCCAGGTCATGACCGCGCTCGAGGAAGCCTTCCACGTCCCCGTCATCGAGTCCTACGGCATGACCGAAGCCGCCCACCAGATGGCCTCGAACCCGCTCCCCCCCCGCCCGCACTACGCCGGCAGCGTCGGAATCGCCGCCGGCCCCGAAGTCGCCATCATGGACGACGCGGGCCAACTCCTCCCCCCCGGCGCCCTCGGCGAAATCGTCATCCGCGGCCGCAACGTCACCGCCGGCTACGAGAACAACCCCGCCGCCAACGCCACCGCCTTCACCAACGGCTGGTTCCGCACCGGCGACCAAGGCACGCTCGACGAAGCCGGCTACCTCCGCCTCACCGGCCGCCTCAAGGAAATCATCAACCGCGGCGGCGAGAAGGTCAGCCCTCTCGAAGTCGACGAAATCCTCATGGACCACCCCGCCGTCGCCCAGGTCGTCACCTTCGCCATGCCCCATTCGAAACTAGGCGAGGAAGTCGCCGCCGCCGTCGTCCTGCGCGAAGGCCAGACGCTGGACGAACCCACCCTGCGCGACTTCTGCGGCCAGCGCCTCGCCCCCTTCAAGGTCCCCCGCAAGATCGTCTTCCTCGCCGAAATCCCCAAGGGCGCCACCGGCAAGCTCCAGCGCATCGGCCTCGCCGAAAAACTCGGCCTCTCCGGCTAGCAAATATTACTTCTCTCCCCCCGTTCTTCACGGGGGGAGTACGGAGGGGGGCGCTCGACACCCCACTAAGCCAAGAAAGCAAGCCCTTCTTTCTTGAAAGAAAGAAGCAAAGAACGTTCATCCATGGCGCCCCGCCCTCCCCGCCGACGCAGGGGAGGGCGAAACGCCAGCGCGCCCTAAACCGCCTTCCCCGACTCCTCCTGCTCCATCGTCACCGCCACCGCCGCATTCGCCGACAGCCGCACCCGCTCCCCCTCGACCTCCGCCACCAGCCCGAGGTCGATATAGTGGTGATGCCCCCCATGCCGCCCACTGCCACTATCGGCCTTGGTCAGCTTGATCCGCCCCCCCTCCACCTTGTCCACGGTCCCGACATGAACCCCGTCGGCCCCGATCACTTCCATATGCTCCCGAATCCCCGCGTCCCGCATGACCAAGCCTCCTGTTCCACTGCCACGCCCTCAACGCCCCAACCCCCCGCCGGGTCCATCCCCTTCTCCACCCTTGACCCACCCAGCACGACCGCCGACCATCGCATGCGTGGCTCACAGGGGCGGCCATGCGCCTTGCACATCTGAACTCGCAAACCATCGCCGGCGTGTTCGGTCCCGCCGACACCATCGGCTGGCGCCTGTGGTACTACCGAAACCTCATCGGCGACTTCAACGCCGACGGCACCACCGACATCGCCGTCGTCTCCAACGTCCTGCTCGAACAGTTCGGCACCCTCCCCGCCACCGACCCGCGCACCTTCCTCACCGTCATCTCGCTCACCCCGGGCGGCGCCGTCGACACCACCGCGCAATACGCCCCCACGATCAGCATCCCCGGCTGGAGCCGGCGCACCTACGCCACCGACCTCAATGCCGACGGCCGCGCCGATTTCGTCTTCATCCAGAACCGCGAGGATGGCCGCACCACCAGCGGCACCGGCGCCGCCTTCGCGATGGGCCACCCCAACACCGTCATGCTGTCCCAGCCCGGCGGCGGCTACGACACCCGGACCTTCTCCGGCGACTACTGGTCCCATCTCGGCGCCATCGGCGACATCGACAACGACGGCAATGCCGACCTCATCGAGGGCTATTTCCGCGACGCGGCCGGCACCGGCGGCATCATCCACTGGGAGTTCGACCAGGCCGCCGGCAACTTCGCGCAGCAGCGCACGCTCGCCGGCATCCAGGCCAGCTCCGCCCACCTCACCGGCGAATGGTTGGTCGCCAACAAGGCCTATCCCTACGTCGCCGACATCGTCGCGGTGAACCTCGCCACCGGCACCACCGAAACCCTGCTGTCCCGCGCACCGGATTTCGTCACCCGCACCATCCCGCTCTGGAACGGCAACGTCGCCACCATGTCGCTGCGCCAGGAGGGCACCGACCTCTTCCTGGAGAACGGCATCGGCGAAGCCCTGCCGATGGCGCGCAACGGCCAGGCCGGCTGGCTAGGCATCCAGGACGACCGCGACGTCTATGCCCTGGAGCCCGACGGCATCACCTACCGCGTGTTCAACCAGCAGGATTTCCACGTCTACGACGTCGAAAACCGCCGCATCGTGCAAACCATGGCCGGCCAGCGCGCACCCGCCGGCCCGACCTACACCAACTCCTACAGCGTGGTCGACCTGAACGGCGACGGCCTGGACGACGTGCTCTTCCCCACCCACAAGATCTACTGGTCGCTGCCGGACGGCACGCTGTTCCGCTCCGGCTTCTCCCTCGGCGCACGCTCCGGCGACGCCGAGTTCGCCACCCTGCTGTCCAACGAATCCTTCGTGTCGATCGCCGCCCACCGCCAGGGCAACAACCTCGTCCTGGTCTCCATGACCGAGCCGACCTTCGGCAGCGTCGCCACCGGCACCTACACGCCCAACTATGCGCTCCAGTCCCTGGGGCTGGACGGGTTTGCCGGCGACTATGGCGTCGTCTCCTCGGTCCCTTCGACCTTTCCCATCCTGGAGGTGGTGCAGCACGAAGCCGCCAAGGCCGGCCTCACCCTCGCCAGCCTCACCGCCGCCCACGGCGTCTTCGCCCGCGCCACCGACGGCACCCATCACGCCGTGAACGTCGCCGTCGACGGCACCCTCTCCTTCACCGCCGGCGGCGCGGGCGACGACACGCTGGTGGCCGCGCCCGCCACACAGGTCCTCGTCGGCGGCGCCGGCACCGACACCGCGACCTTCCCCGGCACAAGGTTGGAGTACCGCATCGGCGCCCGCGACGGCATCATCCTGCTCGCCCGCCCCGGCGAGACCCATACCCTGCTCGATATCGAACACATCGCCTTCGCCGACGCCCCCGCCATCTCCCGCGACGACCTGGTCAGGGACGCCGACCCGCTGTTCGCCGTCTCCCGCGGCAGCGCCGCGTTCCTGATGCTGCCCGACCTGTACAACGGCCCCGTGCCGGCCATCTTCTTCTCCTACACCGGCACCGGGGTCGGCGAAGTCGTCGGCGGCACCTTCCGCAGGGACTTCATCGACCTGCTCGGCGGCGACGACACCGCCCATGGCAGCGGCGGAAACGACACGATCGATGGCGGCGCGGGCAACGACACCATCGACTACAGCCGTGGCGCGCGGCCGGACGACACATTCGCCGTCGCCGTCAACCTCGCCACCGGATCCACCATCCATGGCCGCCACGCCTTCGACGAGCAGTACTTCCAGAATCCCATCGACACGCTGCTGAACTTCGAGAACGTCATCGGCACGGCCTTCGCCGACAGCCTCACCGGCGACGGCGCCGACAATTTGCTGACCGGCGGCCCCGGCAACGATTTCCTCGACGGCGCCGGCGGCACCGACACCGCCGTCTTCTCCGGTGCGCGGGAAAGCTACCGCATCGGCATCGCCGGCAACTGGATCGGGGTCGCCGGCCCGGACGGCACCGACACGCTGAAGGACATCGAGCTGCTGCAGTTCGGCGCATCCGCACCGATCACCGCGGAGTCCCTGCGCGGCCAGCCGGGGACGCACGAGCTGATGTCCTTCATCACCTCCGGCCAGCTCACCTATGCCCTGCCGCTCGCCTACGCCGGCCCGCTGGACCTCAAATACCTCTACCCCGGCACCGACAACGACGACGTTGTCGCCGGCACCTCCCACAACGACTTCATGAACCTCGCCGGCGGCAACGACGCCGCGCAGATGGGCGCGGGCGACGACATCGTCGATGGCGGCGGCGGCAACAACTTCCTCACCGGCGGCCCGGGGCGCGACTCGTTCTTCCTCGACGGCCGCTTCCTGGTGCCGGTCTGGTCCTGCATCACCGACTGGGAGGACGGCGAGGCGCTGACGCTATGGGGCTGGACCGCGGGCGTCAGCAAGGCCGCGTGGTCGGAAAGCGACGGCCTGCCGGGTTACCTCGGTGCGACGATGTTCGCCGACATCGACGGCAACGGCCGGGTGGAAACCGCCGTGACCTGGACAGGCAGAACGCTCGCCAGCATCCCAGCCGCGAAGGAGATGACGGTGAGCGGCATCGGTGTGCTTCATTTCGAGTAGCGCGCCTTTCGGCACGCAGCCCGACGCAAAAAAAGTTTGCGCCACGCCAAGAATCCCCTTGCCTCCCCCCTTCCGATAACCTATCTAACTAACAGATGTCATTCGTCGCCCCCCACCCGGCCGCGCGCCCCGCCGCCCCATCCGCCCCCACGGGGGCGGAGGCCGACGCGCGTACTGTGCTCGACCGCGCGATCGACGCCCTCATCGCCCTCGCCCTGCACCGCATCATCAGGATGCTCGACCAGTTCACCCAGCTCATGCAGGCCTGGCGCGACGGCACCCTCCCCCCGCCGCCCCCCATCCGCCCCCACGCCCCCCGCGCCACCGTCACGCGCGCGCCCCGTCCGCCCGCGCCCCGCCGCGCCACGCTCGCGCCCG
>CAMDGX010000116.1 GCA_945897825.1 Asaia bogorensis
GCCGAACACCTTGAGGTTCCGGTTCTTCTCCAGCAGCTCCAGCGTCTCGAACGGCAGGAACTGCATGTAGTCGATCTCGCCGGCCATCAGCGCGTTGGAGCCTGTGTTGGCATCGGGCATCACGCGCAGGTCGAGCTCGTCGATCTTCACGTGCTTGCCGCCGGCCAGGAAGTCGGAGGGCTCGGGGCGGGAGACGTAGTCGGGATTGCGCTCCAGGATCATGTTGGCGCCGGGGCGCCAGCGGCCGGGGACAAAGCGGAACGGCCCCGAGCCGATGACGGTCTTGATGCGGCCGTCGCCGGCCTCGGCCATGATCTTCTGCGGCATGATCACCGGCAGCGGCGCGTTCGGCTTGCCGAGCACCTGCAGGAGCATCGGGAACGGCTCCTTCAGCACCAGGCGGAAGCTGCGCGGGTCGGTCGCCTCCAGGCTGCCGGTGGCGGCGCGGAGCATGCGGCCGAGCGGGTCGCGCGGCATCCAGCGGTTGAGCGAGGCGACGCAGTCCGCCGAGGTGACGGGCTCGCCGTCGTGCCATTTCAGCCCCGAGCGGAGGCGGAAGTTCCAGGTGAGCTTGTCCCCCGAGGCCCCGTAGGCCTCCAGCATTTGCGGCTTGACCTCGCCCTTCTCGTTCATGCCGAACAGCGTGTCGAACACATGCGTGCCGAAGGTGCGGGTGATGGTGGCGGTGATCATGTGGGGATCGACGATCACCACCTCCGATTCCCACACCGCGACGACCGGCTTGGCGGCGCGGGCTTCGCGCGGGCGGATGATGCCGGAGGCGGCGAGCGCGGTGCCGCCAGCCAGGATGCCGCGACGGCCGATTGCTGCATGAGTCATGAGATGATCCCCCTCGGTTCGCGGCGATGCTGGGGCGGTTCGGCGGGGTGGGTCAACCGTGGTGGCGAAATTGTCAGTGCATGCCTGCTGGTCCATGCTCTGCGGGCCCAGTCCAGGAGCCTGTTCGCATGACGACCCATCCGCTGTTCGATCCCGCCGCGTTCCGCCTGGAGGATGGGGTGAGCCATGTCTGTGCGGGGGGCGAGCCGGCCTGGCTGCTGCGGCACGACGACGCGCTGCGGCAATACGGGATCGACAAGGGCATCGGCATGCCCGGCCGCACGCGCATGGAGGCGCAGGTGGAGCGCGCGCGGGAACTGATCGCCAAGCCCTGGGGATGTGCGGCGGGGGATATCGGGTTCGTGTCCTCGGTGGCCGATGGCGTCGCGATGGTGGCGGACAGCCTAGATTGGGCCGAGGGCGACGAGGTGGTGGTCGATGCGCACGAATACCCCTCGGTGGTGATGCCGTTCGGGCTGCGCCGCGCACCGAAGCTGGCGCTGCGGGTGGCGAGCGGCATGGCGCCGGGGCGACTGGAGGCGCTGGTGACGGCGCGGACCCGGGTGATCGGGGTGAGCGCCGTGTCCTACCTGACAGGCGAGAAATACGACCTCGCCAGCCTGCGGGCAGCGGCGGACAAGGTCGGCGCGCTGGTGGTGGTGGACTTCACCCAGATGGCTGGCAACCAGGCGGTGCCGGCGCACCTGGCCGATTTCGGCTTCTCGGCCTGCTACAAATGGCTGCTGGGGATGACCGGGGTGGCGGTCGCCTACTGGAACCGGGCGCGGCAGCCGGGCTGGGCGCCCCCGACCGGGGGCTGGCACTCGCTGGCGCCGGTGCCGCGGCCGGACTACGCGGCCGGGACAGCGCTGCGGGCGGATGCGCTGCGGTTCACGCGGGGCAATCCGGCGCATGGGCCGGTGTATGTGCTGGCCGGCGCGCTGGAATACCTGGCGGGCCATGACCCCGAGGAGACGAGCCGGCATATCGCGGCGTTGACGGGGGACCTGCTGGACCGGCTGGCCGAGGCGGGGATTCCGGTCACGACTCCGCGGGAGGTGGGGCGTCATGCGGCGAATGTGTGCATCGACCATGCGCGGGCGCAGGAATGGACGGATTCGCTGTATCGACAGGGGATTTGGGCCTGGAACGGGCATGGACGCATACGATTCAGCTTCCATGGGTACAATAGCATGCGTGACGTGGAGCGGATCGCGACGGGGATGCGGCAGCTTTGGCAAGGCTGATCCGGGCGCTGATGCTGGACGTCGACGGGGTATTGCTGCGCGGGCGACCGGCGGATGGGCTGCCCTGGGCTGCGCAGCTGGAGCCTGACCTCGGAGTGAGCCCGGAGGCGCTGCACCAGGCGTTCTTTGCGCCGCACTGGAACGAGATCGTAGTGGGGTGCGCCGGGCTGATGGAACGCCTCGGCCCGGCCTTGGCGGGGATTGCGCCGCGAGTCCAGGCCCAGCGGCTGGTGGACTACTGGTTCGCGCAGGATTCGCGGGTGGACGAGGGGGTGCTGGCCGATGTGGCGGCGCTGCGGGCGCAAGGGGTGGCGGTGCATCTGGCGACGAACCAGGAGCATCTGCGCGCCGCGTGGCTGCGGGAGCGGTTCGGGGGCTTCGTGGATGGAGTGCAGTATTCAGCAGCGCTGGGGGTGAAGAAGCCGGACCCGGCCTTCTTCGCGCGCGCCGCGGCGGCGGTAGGGCTCCCGGCGGCCGACATGATGCTGGTGGACGATACGGCTGCGAACGTCCAGGCGGCCCGGGCGGCGGGCTGGCAGGCGCGGCATTGGTCGGGGGAGACCCGCCTCGCCACCCTGTGCGGCTAAGGCCGTCCTGCCGTCAGGCCCCGACCAGCCCCCGCGCGTAGTCCATGGGGTCGAAGGCGCGCAGGTCGCTGGCCTGTTCGCCGACCCCGACGGCGTGGACAGGCAGGCCATAGGCTTCGGCCAGGGCGACGACGATGCCGCCGCGGGCGCTGCCGTCGAGCTTGGTGACGACGAGGCCGGTGATGTCGACCATCTCCTTGAACACGCCGACCTGCTGGATGGCGTTCTGGCCGGTGGTGGCGTCGAGCACCAGCAGGATGGAGTGCGGCGCCTCGGGCACCTGCTTCTTCATGACGCGGATGATCTTGGACAGTTCGTCCATCAGCGCCGCCTTGTTGTGCAGGCGCCCGGCGGTGTCGACCAGCAACACGTCGGCCCCCTCGGCGCGGGCGCGGGTGATGCCGTCGAAGGCCAGGCCCGCGGCGTCCGCCCCTTGCCCGGCGGAGATGACGGCAGCGCCGGTGCGTCGGCCCCAGATCTGCAGCTGCTCGACCGCGGCGGCGCGGAAGGTGTCGCCGGCGACGAGCATCGGCTTGAGGCCCTGCTCGCGATACTGCTGGGCCAGCTTGCCGATGGTGGTGGTCTTGCCGGTGCCGTTGACGCCGACCACCAGCACGACATGGGGCTTGAGCCCGCGATCGATGACGAGCGGATGGGCGACGGGCTGCAGGATGGCCGCGATCTCCTCGGCCAGCGCGGTCTTGATCTCCTCGTCCGTCACCTCGCGGCCGAAGCGGGTGCGGCGGAAATTGGCGATGATGCGTGCGGCGACATCGGTGCCGAGGTCGGCGGTGATCAGCACGTCCTCCAGTTCCTCCAGCGCCGCGTCGTCGAGCGTGCGCTTCTTGAAGACGGCGGTGATGCCCTCGGTGAGTTTCTGGGTGGAGCGGGTGAGCCCCTCCTTGAGGCGGGAGAAGAAGCCGAGGGCCATTTACGCGGGCTCCGCTAGCAGATGGTCGTCATGCGCCTCGGTGACGCGGGCGGACAGGAGCTGGCCGGGGGTGGCGCGGATCCGCACCGGAGCGAAATGCTCGGAATGGCCGCCGGTCTCGGTCTCGGCCAGCACGGAGATGGTGCGGCCGCACTGGGCCGCGAGGTAGGCGCGCGCGGCCTGGCTGCCGGCCTCGCGCAGCCGCGCGGCGCGCTCGCGGCGCAACGGCACCGGCACGGCGGGCATGCGCGCGGCCGGCGTGCCGGGGCGCTCGCTGTAGGGGAAGACGTGGACGAAGGGGATCCGGGCTTCCTCAACGAAGGCCAGCGTCTCGGCGAACAGGGCGTCGGTCTCGGTCGGGAAGCCGGCGATCAGGTCGGCGCCGATGCCGATGCCCGGGCGCAGGGCGCGCGCGCGGGCGATCACGTCGAGCCCCTGCTGGCGCAGGTGGCGGCGCTTCATGCGCTTGAGGATCAGGTCGCTGCCGGCCTGCATCGAGAGGTGCAGGTGGGGCATCAGGCGGGGTTCGGTTTCGATCAGGCGCCAGAGGTCGTCGTCGATGGCGGCGGGATCGATGGAGGAAAGCCGCAGGCGGGGCAGTTCTGGCACGGCGGCCAGCAGGCGGCGGGCCATCTGCCCAAGGCTGGGCCGGCCGGGCAGGTCGGGTCCGTAGCTGGCGATGTCCACGCCGGTCAGCACGATTTCGCGGTAGCCGGTGGCGACGAGGGCGCGGACCTGCTCGGCAATGGCGCCGATCGGGACGGAGCGGTTGGGGCCGCGGCCAAACGGGATGATGCAGAAGGTGCAGCGATGGTCGCAGCCCTGCTGGACCTGGACGAAGGCACGGGCACGGCCGGCGAACTCGGTGACGAGGTGGGGGGCGGTTTCCTTAGCCGCCATGATGTCCGACACCATGGACGGGGCGTCGGGGAGCCAGGATTCGGGCCGGAGCTTGTCTTCGTTGCCCAAGACGCGGGTGACTCCGGGGAGGGTGGCCCAGGAGTCGGGGGCGATCTGGGCGGCACACCCCGTGACGACGATCTTGGCGGTCGGGTTCTCGCGATGGGCGCGGCGGATCGCCTGGCGGGCCTGGCGCTCGGCCTCGGCGGTGACCGCGCAGGTGTTGACGATGATGGTGTCGGTGAGGTGGGCCGCGTGGCCGCGCATCACCTCGGATTCGTAGGTGTTGAGGCGGCAGCCGAAGGTGAGGATCTGCGGTTCTACGGCCATGTCGTGTTATCGATCTTAGGGCCTGTCAGAACGTCGAGATGTATCGCACCTTCCCGACTGACGGAATAGATCACCGGTGCCGTGAGAAGGTGGCCACAGGCGTAGATGCGCCAAGCCTCCAGAATCTCCTCGGTCGCATTTGTCAGGAGTGCGGTGCGGCGGTCCAGTGGGCGGGTCCCTTTGGCGGCGAAGTCGACGACCCGGAAATCGGTGCAGCCGGCTGGGGCCACGGGTCCAAGCGCGTCAGCCAAACGGACTACCGCCTGAGCCTGGGTTCGCATCCCCAACTTGGTTGGGCCGGGTACCAGCATCGTGACGAAACGGGGCTCGTTCGGCTTGACCTCGACGTAGCTGTGCAACGTGCGAGGGTCGCCGCACCCCGTGAAGGTGATGGTGTAGGCCCAAGCGCCGGAACGGATCTGTGTTTCGTCGGCGAAGCGGATCGGTGCCAGCACGGTGGGTTTGGCGTGGAGAGCGAATTTGGCGGACGGACAGAGATGACCGGCGAGGCCCATCTGGTTGGTGGCGCCGACGATCATCACGTGGGTCAGTTCCGGGGCATTCGCAAAGCGCTCGAACTGCTCGATGTTCGTCACGGCAGCGGTGCCCGACGATCGGTCCGGTTCTCGCGCGGTTGCCCCAGTCCCGACCAGATCGTTCGGCGCCGGCTGGACGCAGCCAAGGGCCAGAAAGGGCAGGATGGCTACGGTCATTGCATGCCGGGCGGCGCGGTTCATGAAGGGTATGCGCACAGATCGATGGTGCCGCGGAAGCTGGTGGCGATGGGGCCGGTCATCAGCACGTGGTTGTCGTCGCGCCATTCCATGTCGAGGACGCCACCGTCGACCTCGATGGTGGCGTGGCGGGCGGTGAGGCTTCGGCGGGCGGCGTTGACGATGGTGGCGCAGGCGCCTGAGCCGCAGGCCAGGGTGAGGCCGGCGGCGCGTTCCCAGACGCGCAGGCGGATGCGGGTTCGGGACTGGATCTCCGCGAAGCCGATGTTGGCCTTTTGGGGGAAGAGCGGGTCGGTTTCCAGGGACGGGCCGAGGGTTTCGACGGGAAGCGCCATGACGTCAGGGACGAAGAAGGTGGCGTGCGGGTTGCCCATGGAGCAGGCGGCGGGGTCGCTGACCGGGCCGTGGGAGAGCGGGAGGTGCAGTGTGTCCATAGCGTGGGCCAGCGGGATGTCGCTCCAGGCCAGGCGGGCGGGGCCCATGTCGACGGTAACGCGGCCGTCGGGGAGGACGCGGCTGGGGAGGAGGCCGGAGATGGTCTGGATGACGATTTCGGCGCGGCCGGTCTCGACGGCCAGCAGGGAGGCAACGCAGCGGGTGGCGTTGCCGCAGGCGCCGGCTTCGGAGCCGTCGGGGTTGCGGATGCGCATGAAGGCGTCGGCCGTGGAGCCCGCAGGGGGCGTCTCGATGACGATGAACTGGTCGCAGCCGATGCCGGTGCGGCGATGGGCGATGGCGGCGGCGCGGGCGACCGTCAGGCCGAGCGCGCCCGCCCGTTCGTCGAACACGACGAAATCGTTCCCGGCGCCATGCATCTTGAGGAAAGAGGCTTCCATGCGCGTGCTTATATGGGGGCCTGCGCGCGGGACAAAGCCCGCTCCTTGCATGGCGGGCGGCGGATCGGTATATGCCCGCCTTCGTCTGTGGGACCGGGCCTGTGTGGGCATGCCCGGCCGCGACGGCTGCATCCGGCAGCGACCTAAGTCAGGAGATCCAAATGCCCAAGTTGAAGACGAAGTCTTCTGTAAAGAAGCGCTTCAAGATCACCGCCACCGGCAAGGTGCTGGCCGGCCCCGGCAACAAGCGCCACGGGCTGATCAACCGGCCGCAGAAGATGAAGCGCCAGGGACGTGGCAGCCAGGTGCTGACCCATGCTGACGGGCTGACCGTCAAGCAGTGGGCCCCGTACGGTCTGGGTTGAGGGAGGGCTGAGATATGGCACGCGTCAAGCGGGGCACGACCACCCACGCCCGCCACAAGAAGGTCATCGACGCCTCCAAGGGCTTCGTAGGCCGTTCCTCCACCAACTACCGCATCGCGCTGCAGCGGCTGGAGAAGTCCCTCCAGTACGCCTATCGCGACCGGCGGGTGAAGAAGCGCGAGTTCCGCGGCCTGTGGATCCAGCGCATCAACGCCGCTGTGCGCGAGCACGACCTGACCTACTCGCGATTTATCGCCGGGTTGAAGGCGAGCGGCATCGAGATGGACCGCAAGGTTCTCGCCGCCATCGCCTATGACGATCCCGCCAGCTTTGGTGCGATCGTGGAGAAGGTGAAGGCCGCCCTGACGCAGCCCCAGGGGGCCTGATTGCTCTGCCCGCAAGGGCGTTCGCGATCGATGCAGGAAGGGCTGCCCGGACCGGGCGGCCCTTTTTCGCGTCGTAAGCGCTGCGGATGAAATTCATGACCGATGACCTGCTGAAGCTGAAATCCGAGACCGACACGGCCTTGGCCGCCGCCGGCGACCTGCGCGCCTGGGACGCGGTGCGCATCGCCGTGCTGGGGCGCAACGGCTCGCTGACCGGGCTGTTGAAGGAACTCGGCAAGGTCGCGCCCGAGGAGAAGCGCGCGCGCGGTGCTGCGCTGAACGAGTTGAAGGACGCGCTGACGGCGGCGATCGAGGCGCGCAAGCTGGCGCTGGAGGAAGCGGCGCTGGAGGCGCGGCTGGCCGCCGAGCGCATGGACGTGACGCTGCCGCCCCGGCTGACCCCCACCGGTCTGGTGCACCCCATCAGCCGCACCATGGAGGAGATGGCCGCGATCTTCGGCGCCATGGGCTTTGCCGTCGCCGAGGGGCCGGACATCGAGGACGACTGGCGCAATTTCGGCGCGCTGAACATTCCCGCCCATCATCCGGCGCGCCAGGACATGGATACGTTCTACGTTCCCGGCATCGACGCCGAGGGCCGCGCGCGGGTGCTGCGCACCCACACCTCCCCGGTGCAGGTCCGCACCATGCTGAACCAGCCGCCGCCGATCCGCGTCATCGTGCCCGGCCGCACCTACCGCGCCGACCACGACGCGACGCATTCGCCGATGTTCCACCAGGTCGAGGGCCTGGTGATCGACCGCGGCATCACGCTGGGGCACCTGAAGGGCTGCCTGATCGATTTCCTGCGCACCTTCTTCGGCATCGACTCGCTGCCGGTGCGCTTCCGTTCGTCGTATTTCCCGTTCACCGAGCCCTCGATGGAGGTCGATATCGGCTGGAACCGCAAGACGGGCGAGCTCGGCGGCGGCGGCGACTGGCTGGAGATCCTGGGCAGCGGCATGGTGCATCCCAAGGTGCTGGCCAATTGCGGTATCGACCCGCGCGAGTGGCAGGGCTTCGCGTTCGGCATGGGCATCGAACGGGTGACCATGCTGAAGCACGGCATCGCCGACCTGCGCCCGTTCTACGAGAGCGACATCCGCTGGCTGCGGCATTACGGATTCAGCGCGCTGGCCCCGGCCACGCTGCATGAGGGGGTCTGAGCCATGAAGTTCCCCCTGTCCTGGCTGAAGACGCATCTGCAGACCGAGGCGTCGGTCGACGAGATCGCCGCCGCCCTGACCAATATCGGCCTGGAGCTGGAGGGTGTGGAAAATCGCGGCGCGGCGCTGGCCCCGTTCGTCATCGCCCATGTGGTGGAGGCGGTGCAGCACCCGAACGCCGACCGGCTGCGCGCCTGCAAGGTGGATGTGGGGGACGGGACGCTGCTGTCGGTCGTCTGCGGCGCGCCGAATGCGCGCACGGGCATGAAGGCCGTCTTCGCCGCTCCGGGCGCCTTCATCCCCGGCACCGGCATCACGCTCAAAATCGGCGAAATCCGCGGCGTGCAGAGCGCCGGGATGCTGCTCTCGGCGCGTGAAATGGGCCTGGGCGATGACCATGCCGGCATCATCGACCTGCCCGAGGACGCGCCGGTGGGTGTGCCCTATGTCACCTGGGCCGGCCTCGACGATCCGGTGATCGAGATCAGCGTCACGCCCAATCGCGGCGACTGTTTCTCGGTCCGTGGCGTGGCGCGCGACCTGGCCGCCGCCGGGATCGGCACACTGCGGCCGTTCCAGCCGCCGCGCATCCCTCCGGTGTTCGAGGGCGGGCCGCACTGGAAGATCGAATGGCCGGACGCCTGCCCCTGGATCATCGGGCGCACCATTCGTGGCGTGAAGAACTCGGCCAGCCCACGCTGGCTGCAGGACCGGCTGACCGCGATCGGGCTGCGGCCGATCAACGCGCTGGTGGACGTGACCAGTTTCTTCACCATCGACCTCGGCCGCCCGCTGCATGTCTTCGACGTGGCCAAGCTGTCGGGCGACACGCTGACTCTGCGCCCCGGCGCGGGCGAACAGATGCGCGCCCTGAACGGCAAGGACTACACCCTGACGGCCGAGGACTGCGCGATCTGCGACGCCGCCGGCGTGCAGTCGATCGCCGGCGTGGTCGGCGGGGAAGCCACCGGCTGCGACGAGACCACGACCACCGTTTTCGTCGAATGCGCCATCTTCGACCCCGTCCGCATCGCTTTGACCGGCCGGCGCCACCAGATCGTCTCCGACGCGCGCCAGCGGTTCGAGCGGGGGATCGATCCCGCTTTGATGCCCGACGCGATCGAGGCGGCGACGGCCCTGATCCTGGAACTCTGCGGCGGCGAACCTGGCCCCGTGACCCAGGACGGCGCCGAACCGGCCTGGCGGCGGGATGCGACCATGCGGTTCCGGCGGATCGCCGAACTCGGCGGGTCCGACATCCCGGCCGATGAGGCTGTGACGTCGCTGGAACGCCTGGGCTTCACGGTGAAGGCGCGGGATGCCGATCAGGTGACCGTTGCCGTCCCGTCCTGGCGCCCCGACGTGGCCGCCCCGGTCATGCTGTCGCAGTCTCCCACGCTGCCGGCCGAACGCGCCGCCAAGGCCGCCGAGGGCTGCGGCCCGATCGAGCAGGAATGCGACCTGATCGAGGAAGTCCTGCGGCTGCGCGGCCTCGATGCCGTGCCGCCGGTGTCCCTGCCGCAAGAGACGCCTGTGCCGAGCAGCACGCTGACCGCGCGTCAGCAGCGCGTGGCCCTCGCTCGGCGTTTGCTGGCCGCCCAGGGGCTGCTGGAATGCGTGACCTTCAGCTTCATGGCGCACCAGGACGCCGCCCGCTTCGGCGCCGTGCCGGAAAGCCTGCGCCTGACCAACCCGATCGCCGCCGATCTGGACCAGTTGCGCCCGACGCCGATCGCGACGCTCGCCATGGCCGCCCAGCGCAACGCTGCGCGCGGCTACCCCGATGTGGCGCTGTTCGAGATCGGGCCGGAGTTCGACCTGACGGCGCCGGACGGCCAAAGGCTGGTCGCCGCCGGCGTGCGTGCCGGCGCGACTCCGCGTTCCTGGGCGCAGGCCTCGCGCGGCGTCGATGTGTCCGATGCCAAGGGCGACCTCTGGGCCATGCTCACCGCGCTCGGCGTGCCGCTGGAGGCGCTGATGCTGACGACCGACGCGCCCGGCTTCTTCCATCCCGGCCGCTCCGCCGTCGTGCGGCAGGGGCCGAAGACCATCCTGGGTGCCTTCGGGGAACTCCATCCGCGTGTGCTGGCGGAGCTTGATCTGCCGGGGCCGATGGTGGCGTTCACTCTGAACCTGGACGCGATCCCCGATCCCAAGCGGCGGAAGAAGGCCGCGCCGGACCTGGCGCCGTTCCAGCCGCTGCGGCGCGATTTCGCGTTCCTCGCCGACACCGCCGTGGCCGCCGATGCGGTCCTGCGGGCAGCGCGCGGGGCCGAACGGGCGCTGATCACCGGCGTGTCGCTGTTCGATGTCTACGAAGGCGACAAGCTGCCGGAGGGCAAGAAATCCATCGCCATCGAGGTGACGTTCCAGCCTCGGGAGCGTACGCTGAAGGACGAGGAAATCGAAGCCGCCGTGCGGAAGGTGATCGCCGCCGTGGCCAAGGCAACGGGCGCCACGCTGCGCTGATCAGGCGCCGGACAAAGGCTGGGAGAAACGGGGATGCGTCGGGAAGAACTGCTGTTCGTCGCCACCTGCGACATCGCCGGCCAGGTCCGGGGCAAGGCCTACCCCGTCTCCGACATCGATGCCCGCCGTGGCAAGGGGGTCGGCTGGACGCACAGCAACATCATGCAGACGGCGTTCGGCCCGATCCTCGATACCCCCTTCGGCACCGCCGGCGACCTGATGATCGTCCCGGACGCGGAGGCAACCATCCGCGTCGACTACACCGACGGATCGGCGGCCGAACACTTCGCGCTGGGCGACATCCGCAACACCGACGGCACGCCATGGGAATGCTGCCCGCGTGACTTCCTCCGCCGATCCATCGCCGAGCTGGCCGCGGAAGGCGGGCTGCACCTGCTGACCGCGTTCGAGCAGGAGTTCGTTTATACGGGCGTCGAGGACCGGCCCGGCCACGCCTACAGCCTGGGCGCCTTCCGTCGCCAGGGCATTTTCGGGGAAGCCCTGACCGGTGCCTTGCAGATGGCAGGGGTCACGCCCGATTCGTTCCTGCCCGAATACGGGCCGCGCCAGTACGAGGTCACGGTCAGCCCCCGCCTCGCATTGACCGCGGCCGACCAGGCGGTGATCACCCGTGAAATCGCCCGCGCCACCGCGCACCGGCTGGGCCATCGGGTGATCTTCTCCCCCATGCCGGTCGCGGAAGGAGTGGGGAATGGCGTGCATATCCATTTCAGCCTGCAGGACGCCCAGCGCCACCCGATGACCTGGGACGCGGCCAAGCCCTTCGGCCTGAGCGACGTCGCCCGCCATTTCTGCGCCGGCCTGCTGCATCATCTGCCGGCGATCTGCGCGATCACCGCGCCCTCACCCGTATCCTACCAGCGCCTGACACCCAACCGCTGGGCGCCGACCCGGATCGACCTGGTGGCACAGGATCGCGGCGCGGCGCTGCGGGTCTGCCCGGTCTTCGGCGCGCGCGATGACGACGACATCCGCCGGCAATACAATGTGGAATTCCGCGTCGCCGACGCCACCGCAAGCCCCTATCTCGCCCTCGGTGCCCTGATCCGCGCCGGCGTCGACGGGATCAAACGCGGCCTGGAACTGCCCGCCCCGGGGCAGGAGCCCCCGGCCCTGCCCCATTCCCTGGCCGCCGCGCTGTATCAGATGGAATCATCCCAGGCGGTCCGCGACTGGTTCGGCCCGGTGTTCCTGGAAGCCTATCTGCGCCACAAGCGGTCCGAGGTCGCGCATATCGCCGGCTGGTCGGACGAGGAAATCTGCGCGCGGTATGCCGAGGTCTACTAGGCCGGCAAACGCAACGTCACCGTCGTTCCCTCTCCGGTTTCACTGTCGAACAGCAGTTCCGCGCCCATCGCGGTGGCAAGACCACGGCTGAGCGCCAGTCCGGTGCCGGCCCCCGGTATCAGGCCGCTGTCGGCGATCATGAGCGGCTCCGCCAGACGCCGCAGCACGCCTTCGGGGATGCCGTTGCCTGTATCCCGGACAATGACCGACACCGTCTTGCATGATGTCTCGGTCGCGAGTTCGACGACGCTGCCGGGCGGCGAGTACTTCACCGCGTTGGACAGGATGTTCTCCACGATCCGGCGGATCGCCCAGGGGTCGCCATGGGCGATGTGATGTTCCGGATCGTCCGCGTCGACCGCGACCAGGATCTGCCGCTCGGTCGCCAGGGGACGAGCGGACTGCGCGGCCTGGCGGATGATGGCATCGATGTCGACGGGTTCGGACTGGAACGGATGCTCGTCCAGTTGCACCAGGTCGATCAGGTTGTCGATCGTGGTGACAAGCCGCTGGCCGCTGCGCTGAACCTGACTGAGCGGTTCGCGCTGGTCGGGACGGCAATCGGCCATCATCACGCCGGCCAGGCCGACCAGGCCATGCAGCGGCTGGCGCAGTTCGGTGCTCAGCGTCGTCAACACATCTGTCTTTAGCCGTTCGGCTTCCTCGGCGCGCTCGGTCTGTTCGGCCAACCGATCTTGGATGCCGCGGGCGTGACGCACCAGGGCGGCGGTGATGAAGATCGCCACAATGGATAACAGGCGGTTGATGATGGCGACGGTCATGTCGGGATTCATGACCGGGAAGAAGAAGCCGACCCCGACCAGGACACTGGCCAGCGTGGCGAGCCACCAGGCGGAGCGGGGGTCGCGATGGAAGACGGCGGTGCAGATCAACGGCAGGTAGAACAGCCCGAACAGCATGAACACTTCAAAGAACACGTCGCTCAGGAACGCCACGAAACATCCCAGATAGACAGGCACGGTCAGCAGACGGGTCCAATGCCCCCTGATGTCGGCCAGCGTGTCGGCGCCCTGTGCTCGGTGATGCAGGACCATGGGTGTTCCGTTAGCGTGTGAGTTCGGTCATCAGCCAGTGCGTCATGACCGCCGCCCCATCGAGGAAATCGTCGATCTCCATCGCCTCGTAGGGGTTGTGGCTGCCGTTTTCGTTGCGGACGAAGATCATGCCGATCGGCACGCCGCATTCGGCGAAGGACGCGCCGTCGTGGGAGGCCGGGCTGCCGATATCCAGCGTCTGCAGGCCCAGCGACGCAGCGCCCTGCTTGAGAGTCGCCTTGATCGTCGGATCGACCGGCCCGACCGCCGCGCGCGCCTTGGTGCCGCGATGGAAGCGGACGCCGCGCCGCTGCTCGATCCCGGCGATGATGGCGTCGGTCTTCTCGTCGAGTTCGGCCAGCACCGCTTCGTCATAGGCCCGGACATCCAGGCTGAAATGGAAGGCGCCGGGCACGATGGTCATGCCGTGGGCCGAGGTGTCGGTGTGGAACTTGCCGATCGTGCAGGCCATGGGGATGCCGCGCGCGTCGTAGTCGGCCCACATCGCGTCCATCGCCACAGCGAACTCGGCCCCGGCCATCGCGGCGTCGTGGCGGAAACGGCGCGGCAGGCCGACATGATCGTTCCGACCCTCGATCCGGGCGTCGGGGTAACGGAAATTCCCGGGAATCCCCGTACAGATCGCCACGCTCTTCCCCGCCGCCACCAGGCTCGGCGCCTGCTCGATATGCAGTTCGAGGTAGGCGCGCAGGGTCTTCGGATCGAGGTG
>CAMDGX010000117.1 GCA_945897825.1 Asaia bogorensis
ATGTCGCCGCCCTGCGCGAACAGATGCGCACCCTGCAGCAGCGCCTGGCCCAGTTGGAACAGCGCCCGACGCCCGCCGCCACGCCGGCGCCGCCACCGGCGGTCGACCTGCGGCCGCTGGAGTCCCGGGTGGCGGCGCTGGAGCAGCGCCCCACGGCCCAGCCAGCCCCCGCCGGCCCCGATCCTGCGGTCACGGAGCGTCTCGCCACCCTGGACGATCGCCTTGCCAAGGCGGAACAGGCCGCCAGCCGGGCCGGGCAGGAGGCAGCGTCGCGCACGGCGCGGCTGGCCCGGTTGCAGGCCGCCGCGGCGGCGCTGGAGGCCGGGCGCCCGCTGGGCGAAATCCCTTCCGCGCCATCGGCGCTTGCCCGCTTCGCCGCCGTGGCGCCCCCGACCGAGGCGGCGCTGCGCCTGGCCTTCCCCGATGCCGCCCAGCAGGCCCGCGCCGCCAGCCGGACCGCGGAGGCCGACCAGGGCGTCGGCGCGCGGATCTGGCAGCGGGTGCGCAACCTCGTCACGATCCGCGAGGGCGACACCGTGCTGCTCGGGGCGCCGGCCGCCACCGTGCTCGGGCAGGCACAGGCAAGGCTGAACGCCGGCGACCTCGCCGGGGCCGTGGCGGCGCTGGACGGGCTCGACCCTGAGGCTGCCGCCGCGATCGGCGAGTGGCGCGGCCGCGCCGAGGCCCTGCTGGCCGCGCGCGCCGCCCTTGCCGGCATGTTGGCCGCGTGATGCGCCGCGTCGTCTTCATCCTTGCCGCGCTTGGGATCGCCGTCGCCGTCGCGTGGTGGGTGGCGCACCTGCCGGGCAGCGTCGCCGTTTCGGGCCTGGGCTATGCCGTCGAGACCACGACGCCGATCGCCGTGCTGGCCGCAGCGGTCGCGCTGCTGGCGTTGATGCTGGTGCTGCGGCTGCTGATGGCGCTGTTCGGCTTGCCGGGCGCGCTGCGATTCTGGGGCCGGGCGCGGCGGCGGCGGGCGGGCGATATTGCCGTTGGCCGCGCGCTGGTGGCGTTGGCCGCCGGCGAGGCGCCAGCCGCCCGCCGCGCCGCCGAGCGTGCCCGCGCCACACTGGGCGACACGCCACAAACGTTGGTGCTCGCCGCCGAGGCCGCGCGGCTGGCCGGCAACCGCGCCGAGGCCGAGGCGTGCTTCCAGGCGCTGGCCGCCCGGGCCGATGGCGCCTTCCTCGGCCTGCGCGGGCTGTTCCGCCTGGCGGTGGAGCGCGAGGACTGGAACGAGGCCACCACGCTCGCCCGCCGCGCCGAGGCGTTGCAGCCGGGCGGCAACTGGCTGCGCGAGGCGCGGCTGCGCCTGGCGGAGGAGACCGGCAACTGGTCCCAGGCGATGGCGCTGGCGGGCCCGGACCTGCCGGCGGAGATCGTCGCCACCGCCGCCGCGACCGCCGAGGCCGATCCGCAGACCGCCGCACGGCTGGCGCGCCAGGCCTGGAAGGCCAACCCGGCCTTTCCGCCCGCCGTCATCGCCCATGCCGGGGCGCTGCGCCGGGCCGGGCGCGACGACGCGGCGGAGGAGGTGGTGCTGGACGCATGGCGCAGCGCGCCCCATCCCGACCTCGCCGCCTTCCTGCTGGCGGAGGCGCCCGACGCAAGGGCGCGGCTGCGCGAGGCGGTGAAGCTGTCCAACGCCCATGCCGAGCATGTGGAGACGCAATACCTGCTGGGCCGGCTGTCGCTGGAGGCGGGGGAGCGGCGCGAGGCGCGGTATCATGCCGAGCGGGCGCGCAGCCTTGCCGAACCCACCAAGCGCATCCTGCTGCTGCTGGCCGACCTCGCCGCCGCCGAAGGGGACGATCCGAAGGCGCTGCTGCGCGAGGCGGCGGAGGCACCGGCGGACCCGTCATGGCGCTGCGGCCAGTGCGGCACGCGGCATCGGCACTGGCATCCGGCCTGCCCGAGTTGCCATGCACCGGGGCGGATCGGCTGGGCCGCCGCCGAGCCGGCGCAGCGCAAGATGCTGACGGCGAGCTGAGCGAACTGCCTGGCGCCGTTATGCCTCGTAGAGGGAACGCCTAGTCGAGCAGCCCGCCAGGCCGACCCTCGACCCGCGGCGGGGCCATCCGTGCCGACGCCGCGCGTTCCGGCAGGCGGCCGACAGGGTCGAAGGACCGGGCCGCATCGGCGACCAGCGGGCCCGGGGCGGCGGGACGGGCGCGTGCCTCGTCGAACCGGACCGTCGGGGTCCGCTGGGTGCAGGTGGCGAGGGAGAGGTAGGGCTTCGGGTCGACCGGGCGGCCGTTGATCCGCACTTCGAAATGCAGGTGCGCCGTGGTGGCGCGGCCGGTGCGGCCGATCTGGCCCAGCAATTGCCCGGCGGCGACCTGCGCGCCCGGGCGGATGCCGGGGGCAAAGGCGGCGAGATGGGCGTAGCGCGTCAGCACGCCGTTGCCGTGGTCGATATCGACCGTCAGGCCATAGGCGAAATAGGTTTTCGCCATCGTGACCGTGCCGGCGGCGGCGGCGCGCAGCGGCGAGCCGTGCGGGGCGACGAGGTCGAGGCCGGCGTGATGCGCGGTGATGCCGCGCGATACCTGCTTCAGCTGACCGGCGGGCATCAGCAGGGACCCGCATGCGAGGTCCGCATGAGCCGGAAACGCCACCACGGCGGCCAAGCCCAGGGCTGCAAGTAACGTTTTCATGAGCAGGCTCCTATCATGCATATCTGGAATGTGCAAATCGCCGGACATGTCCGGGGGAGCCTGAAGCCGCGTCATGATGGCAGAGAAACATGACTCATGGGTTACCGCCGCTCCTGGATGCCGCAGGGCGCAAGGCCCAGCGCCGGGGCGGGGTCGATCCGCTCCCCCTGCCGCAGCAGTTCGAAGTGCAGGTGGGTGCCGCGCGTGGTGCCGGTGCGCCCGACCCGGCCGAGTCGCTCGCCCAGCGCCACCGACGCCCGCCCGCCGGCCAGCGCGGGCGTGAGCGTCCCGAGATGGGCGTAGCGGGTGCGGCTGCCGTCGGCGTGGCGCAGTTCGACCATCAGGCCAGAGGCGCCCATCCGGCGGATCGCCACGACCCGCCCGGGTGCCGCCGCGCGGACCCAGGCCCCGGCCGGCGCCGGCAAATCCACCCCGGCATGCAGCGCGCCGCCGCGCGGCCCGAACGGGGAGGAGATGCAGGCCGGCCCTTCGACCGGCACCAGCAGCAAAGGCTCGGCCGCGGCCGGCGCGGCCAGCAGGAGCCCTGCTGCGAGCAGCCGCCTCAGGTGTTGGTGGCCGGCTGGAACGTGCCGATGGAATTGCCGCCGTCGCACGACACCACCGCGCCGGTGATGTAGCTGGCAGCGTTCGAGGACAGGTACATGACCATCCCCGCCGCGTCACCCGGCTCGCTGTTGCGGCCAAGCGGGATGCGCGCCGTCATGCGCTCGACATAGTCCGGCGGCAGGTAGGAGAAGTCGCTGCCCGGGGCGAAGCCGGGCTCCACCACGTTCACGCGGATGCGGTGCGGCGCCAGCTCCAGCGCCTGGCCCTTGGACAGCCGCTCCAGCGCCGTCTTGCTCATGCAGTAGGTCACGCTGCCGGTCGGCATCTGCCGCGCCGCGCCCGAGCCGATGTTGACGATGCTGCCGGCGACGCCCTGGGCGATCATCAGCCGCGACATCGTCTGCACCACCAGGAAGGGTGCGCGGACGTTCACGTTCATGATGCGGTCGTATTCCGCCGGCTCCAGGTTGATCAGCACGCCGGTGCGCGGATAGACGCCGGCGTTGTTCACCACCACGTCCGGCGCGCCCCAGGCTTTCTCCACCACGGCGGCGAGGTCGCGGATCGACTCGACCGATTCCAGCTGGGTGGCATGGGTCAGCGTGGTGGCGGGATCGAGGCCGAGCCGCGCGACCACGGCCGGCAGCAGGTCGCCGCGCATGTCCGACAGGCACAGCACCGCGCCGGCGCGCGCGAAGGCCTCGGCGATCCAGCCGCCATAGATGCCCGCCGCCCCGGTGACGACCACGCGCCGGCCCTTGAATTCGCCCTGGTAGTCCATGTGCCCGCATCCCTCGCGCCTGTGTCGGGGCGTTCGTAGAACAATCGCGCGCCGCAGGAAATCCGGCCCGAGAACGCCGCTTGTCGTGACGGAGATGTGACCATAGTGTGGCAGCCATGCTGATGTTTCTCGCCCGCCGCGCGCTCATCGCCGTGCTCGTCACCCTCACGGTGGTGACGATCAGCTTCACGCTGACGCGGATCTCCGGAGACCTGGCCATCGCCATCGCCGGGCCGCAGGCCTCGCAGGAAGACGTGGACATCGTCCGCAAGGCCTACGGGCTGGACAAGCCGCTGACCACGCAGTTCTTCAACTGGGTCATCTCGGCCGCCACCGGCGACCTCGGCGAGAGCTACATGTACCACGAGCCGGTCTCCAAGCTGATCGGCGCGCGGCTGCCGATCACCCTGACGCTCGGGCTGACCGGGCTGACCATCGCGATCCTGACCGCGATCCCGCTCGGCATCATCGCCGCGATCCGCGAGGGCTCGCTGGTGGACCGCGGCATCATGATGATCGCGGTGGTCGGCCAGGCGATGCCGAGCTTCTGGCTCGGGCTGACGCTGATCATCCTCTTCGGCCTGAAGCTGCAGTGGTTCCCGATCTCCGGCGTGGAGACGTGGCACGGCTTCATATTGCCGGGGATCGTGCTGTCCTTCTCCGCCATCCCGGCGCTGATGCGCCTGACCCGCAGCGGCATGGTCGATGCGCTGGCGTCGGACTACATCCGCACGGCGCGCGCCAAGGGCCTGTCCCGCACCGCGATCGTGCTGAAGCACGCGCTGCGCAACGCGGCGATGCCGGTGGTGGCGATCGCCGCGGTGCAGCTCGGCTTCATGCTGTCGGGCTCGATCGTCATCGAGACGGTGTTCTCCCTGCACGGCGTCGGCTACCTGGGCTGGGAGGCGATCATCAAGAACGACTTCCCGGTGGTGCAGTCGGTGGTGCTGTTCCTGGCCACCATCTTCGTGCTGCTGACGCTGCTGGCCGACCTGCTGAACGCAGCGCTCGATCCGCGGCTGCGCACGCAGTAGGCCAACCCCTGACACGATGAGCGCCCCAATGAGCGACCCGATGAGCGCCCCTGCATGAAGCTTCCCTCGGTTCGCCTCCTGACCGCAGGCCTCGGCACCGCGATCGTCGTCGTGGTGCTGCTGGCCGGTATCCTGGCCCCCTGGATCACGCCCTACGACCCGTTCGCGCACAACCTGGAGGCGCGGATGATCCCGCCCTCGTTCATGGAAGGCGGCAGCCCGGCGAACTTCCTCGGCACCGACCAGCTGGGGCGCGACTATTTCTCCCGCCTGATCTACGGCGCGCGCATCTCGCTGCTGATCGGCATCGCCACCGTGATCACCTCCGGCCTCATCGGCATCACGCTGGGCGTCATGGGCGGGTTCTTCGGCGGCCGGGTGGACGACGCGGTGATGTTCGCCATCACCTGCCGGCTCTCGGTGCCGCTGATCCTGGTGGCGCTGGCGGTCGTCGGCCTGATCGGCTCCTCGCTGACCGTGGTGGTCATGACACTCGGGCTGCTGCTGTGGGACCGCTTCGCGGTGGTGGCGCGAACAACAACCATGCAGGTACGCAACCTGGACTACGTGGCGGCCGCCTGGGCCGCCGGATGCTCGCGCTTCCATATCCTGGCGCGCGAAATCCTGCCGAACATCGCCCACCACCTGGTGGTGGTGGCCACGCTGGAAATGGCGCTGGCCATCCTGCTGGAAGCCGCCCTCTCGTTCCTGGGCCTCGGCGTGCCCTCGCCGCTGCCGTCCTGGGGGCTGATGATCGCCGAAGCCAAGGAATACATGTTCTTCTCGCCCTGGATCATCATGGTCCCCGGCATCTCGCTGTTCGTGCTGGTGCTCGGCATCAACTTCATGGGCGACGGCCTGCGCGACATGCTGGGAGCCACACGCGATGTCTAGGGCAATGCGAGTGGGTGGACGGGAAGGAAGGCCAGGGCTCCGCCCTGGACCCGCCAGGGGGCCGAGCCCCCTGGACCCTCACATCATTGTTCCGCCTTCGGCGGGGAGGGGCCATCGAGGCCAATCGAACCGCCCGGACGGCCCCTCCCCGCCGAAGGCGGAAAAGGTCCGGGGTTCCAAGGGCCCGACCCTTGGTGGGGTCCAGGGGCAAAGCCCCTGGCCTTCCTTCCTCTCCCGCCCCCCCGCATCCGCCCGAGGCGTCGCATGAGCACTCCGCTGTTGGAGGTCGAGGGCCTGCGCGTCCGGTTCGGCAACGGGACCGATGCGGTGCGCGGCATATCGCTCAGCATCGACCGCGGCGAGACGCATTGCCTGGTGGGCGAATCCGGCTGCGGCAAGTCCGTCACGTCGCTGGCGGTGATGAACCTTCTGGCGCGTGGCGCCGTGCGCACGGCGGACGCCATCCGCTTCGAGGGCCGCGAGACCGCCGGCCTGTCCGAGCGCGACATGGGCAAGCTGCGCGGCGACGCGATGGCGATGATCTTCCAGGAGCCGATGACCTCGCTGAATCCCGCCTACACGATCGGCTCGCAGATGGCCGAGGTGATGGTGCGCCATCGCGGCGTCAGCAAGGCGGCGGCGCTGGAGCGGGCGGCGTTCCTGCTCGGCCGCGTCGGCATCACCGCGCCGGGGATGCGCCTGGCGCAGTATCCACACCAGCTGTCCGGCGGGCTGCGCCAGCGGGTGATGATCGCCATGGCGCTGATGTGCGAGCCGCGGCTGCTGATCGCCGACGAGCCCACGACGGCGCTGGACGTGACCGTCCAGGCGCAGATCCTGCGCCTGCTGCAGGAGCTGCAGCGCGAACTGGGCCTGGCGATCCTGCTGATCACCCACGACCTCGGCATCGTCGCGCGCATGGCCCACCGGGTGAGCGTCATGTATGCCGGCCGCGTGGTGGAAAGCGGCCCGGCCGCCGAGCTGTTCGCCCAGCCGACGCATCCGTACACCCATGGCCTGCTCGCCTGCGTGCCGGTCCCCGGCAAGATCGCCCGCGGCGCGGCGCTGGGCAGCATTCCCGGAACGGTGCCGAAGATCGGCCCGGGCTTCCAGGGCTGCGCCTTCCGCGAGCGCTGCGACCACGCCATGCCGGCCTGCGCCATCGGCGGCGTTCCGGGGCGAGAGCGGGCGGCCGACCATCGCTACGAATGCCACCTGGAGCCCGGCTGGACCGACCGCCAGCCGGCGGAGGCCGTGGCATGACCATCGCCATTGAGGTTCGCAACGTCGAGAAGGTGTTCCGCCAGGGCACCGGCATGTTCTCCGCGCCGCGCTTCGTGCGCGCGGTCGACGGCGTGTCGTTCGCGGTGCCGCAGGGCGGCTGCTTCGGCATCGTCGGCGAATCCGGCTGCGGCAAGTCCACGCTGGCGCGGCTGATCCTCGGGCTGCACCCGGCCACCGGCGGCGACATCCTGGTCGATGGCCGCGCGCTGGGCGCGATGCACCGGCGCGAGCGAGCGAAGCTGATCCAGCCGGTGTTCCAGGATCCGTTCTCCTCGCTGAACCCGCGCCGGAGCGTGGCCGATATCGTCGGCATGCCGCTGGCCGCGCAAGGGATCGGCGACCCGGAGCGGCGCACGCGGGTGAACGAGATGCTGGCGCGCGTCGGCCTCAGCGCCGAACAGGGCCAGCGCCTGCCCGCGCAGCTCTCCGGCGGGCAGCGCCAGCGCGTGGCGATCGCCCGCGCCCTGGTGCTGCGCCCGCGCATCGTGGTGTGTGACGAGCCGACCAGCGCGCTCGATGTCTCGGTGCAGGCGCAGATCCTCAACCTGCTGGCCGAGCTGCGCCGCGACCTCGGGCTGACGCTGGTGTTCATCAGCCACAACCTCGCCGTGGTCGAGCATATCTGCGACGAGGTCGCGGTGATGTATCTCGGCCGCATCGTCGAGCGCGCCGAAACCGACGACCTGTTCACCCGCCCGACCCACCCCTACACGAAGGCGCTGCTGGCCTCCGTGCTGACGCCGGAGCCCGGGCTGGGCATCCCCGATGTCGGCCTGGGCGACTCCTACCCCGACCCCGCCAACGTGCCCTCGGGCTGCCGCTTCCATCCGCGCTGCCCCGCGGCGCAGGATGCCTGCCGCACCACCCAGCAGGCGCCGCGCAACATGGCGGGCCGCACGGTGGAGTGCATGCTGGCGGAATCCGTCTGAGGCATTATTTCAGATGTGTCTTATCTTGATGACGGGAGCCGATCGATGCGTCTTACCACAATGGCCGCCCTTGCCGCGGCCGTGATCCTGCCCGCCCTGCCGGCGCAGGCCGCCGACGGCGATGCCGAGGCCGGGGCGCGGGTGTTCCGCACCCAGTGCGGCGCCTGCCACACGGTCGAAGCCGGCAAGAACCGCGTCGGCCCCAGCATGTTCGGCATCGTCGGGCGCAAGTCGGGCGAAGTGGAAGGCTTCCGCTATTCGGCTGCCAACAAGGCCGCCAACATCACCTGGACGCCGGAGGAGCTGGACACCTACCTGGTCAACCCCCGCGCCCGGATCCCCGGCACCACCATGGCCTATGTCGGGCTCAAGAACGAGAAGCAGCGCGCCGACCTGATCGCCTATCTGCAAAGCATCAAGTAGCCGACGTTGTACCGCCTGTTCATCGCCAACCGGAACTACTCCTCCTGGTCGCTGCGGCCCTGGGTGCTGATGCGCACCCTGGGCATCCCGTTCGCCGAGGAGATGCGCTGGTTCGCCCCGGGCTCCAACCGCGACGCCTTCCGCGCCTTCGCCCCGAACGGCACCGTCCCATGCCTGCACGACGGGTCGACCGTGGTGTGGGATTCGCTGGCGATCGTCGAATACCTGGCCGAGCGCCATCCCGGAATCTGGCCGTCCGACGCCGCGGCGCGGGCCTGGGCGCGCTGTGCGGCCGCGGAGATGCATGGCGGGTTCTCCGCCCTGCGCAACGCCTGCGGCATGAGCTGCGGCCTGCGGGTGCGCCTCCATGCCATTCCGCCGCCGCTGGCGCAGGACATCGCGCGCATCGACGAGCTGTGGACCGAAGGGCTTTCCCGGTTCGGCGGCCCGTTCCTGGGCGGCGCCGCGTTCTCCGCCGTCGATGCCTTCTTCGCGCCGGTCGCCTTCCGCGTGCAAACCTACGGGCTCGTGCTCGGGTCGGCCGCCGCCGCCTATGCCGACCGCCTGCTGGCCCTGCCCGCCATGCAGGACTGGTACGCCGCCGCCCTCGCCGAGTCGCAGCGCGAACCCGGCCACGAGGCGGAGGTGCTGGCCGCCGGCACCATCACGGCGGATCTGCGCGCAGTGCCGTAAGCGCCCGGCGCATCACCATCGCATCGTCGCCATCCGCGTAATACCGACGCCGCCGCCCGACCTCGACAAACCCCGCCGCCGCATACAGCGCCCGCGCCCCGGCATTGCGCAGCGCCACCTCCAGGAACAGCGTCGCCGCCCCCTCCTCCGCCGCGATGTCCGCTGCCCGATCCAGCAACGCCCGCGCGAGCCCCTGCCGTCGGACCGCCGGATGCACCGCCAGCGTCAGGATCTCCGCCTCGTCGGCCGCGACGCGCGCCATCACCATCCCGCCGCGCGGATCGATCAACGCAAACACGCCAGGCAGCGCCAGTTCCAGCGCCATCGCATCCGCCCCCCAGCGCTGGCCTGGCGGGAAGCTCTCGCCATGGATCGCCGCCAGCGCCGCGGCATGCGCCGGACCGGCGCGCAGCAGTCCGCCCGAGTCAGCCAAGCGGAGGCGGCCGCAAACCGCCGGCCGGCAGCTTGGCTTCCGGCGGATCGATATAGAGCGGCTGCGCGGCCAGCGGCGGCAGCATCCCGGCCAAACGCCGCGCGCCAACCCGCGCCACCGCAACCGCATCCGGCAGCCGCGCGTCACACAGCATCACCGCGCTGCCCCGCGCCGCCAGCCGGCTCGCCACCTCGAGCGAAGCGTCCCCCGCAACGGCCACCGGCCCCGCCGGGCGCGGCAGGTCGGCCAGTGCCACGGCCGCGATTGCCCCGTCGCGGTCCAGGAAAATCCGGTCGCGCCGGCTGTCGATCGCCACCCACAACGCCCAGCCCGGCCGCAGCGCCACCCCCTCCGCCAGCGCCTCGCCCACCCGCACGCCAACCACTTCGCAGCCAGCGGCCAATGCCAACCCCTGCGCCAGCGCGATCGACGCCCGCAACCCCGCGAAACTGCCCGGCCCGACCGTCACGGCAATACCGTCCAGCGCCGGCGCCGCAAACCCGGACGCCGCCAGCACCCGTGCCGCCATCGGCGCCAGCACCGCCGGCTGCCCCCGCGCCCCCGCCGCCGCCTCGTGCGCCAGGACGTCACCATCCGCCACCACGGCAGCCGAGCAGCGGCCAAGAGCCGCATCGAGGGCAAGAATGCGCATTGCCCGACCCTACCTTCCCCCCGCCCCGGAGGCCAGCCATCGCAGGCCCCGGGCGCGCCCATGCCGCGGCGGTTGCGCCGGCGCCGGCGAATCTGCCAAACACGAACCATGGAGCAGGCGACCTGCGAAATCGTCCCGCTGCCCGGCGGGGCCACCAAGGTGCAGTGGCGCCGCAGCAGTCGCGCCCGGCGCATCAGCCTGCGCATCGATCCGCGCGACGGCCACGTCATCGTCACCCTCCCGCTTCGCGCCAGCCGCCCCGCCGGCGTCGCGCTGCTGATGGACCACGCCGACTGGGTCACACGCCGCCTCGCCGCCCTGCCCGGCGCCATCCCGTTCGAGGAAGGCGCCCTCGTGCCGCTCGACGGCATCGACCACCGCATCCGCCATATGCCCACGATGCGCGGCGCGGCCTGGCTGGAGGAAGGCGAACTGCGCGTTGCCGGCGACCCCACCTTCCTCTCCCGCCGCGTCGCCGACTTCCTGCGCGCCGAGGCTCGCCGCCGCCTCTCCGCCATGGTCGCCGAGAAAGCCGCCCTCTCCGGCCTGCGCCCCAGCCGGATCACCGTCAAGGACACCCGAACCCGCTGGGGCAGCTGCGCCGTCAGCCGCGCGCTCGCCTTCTCCTGGCGCCTGGTGATGGCCCCCCCCTTCGTGCAGGACTACGTCGTGGCGCACGAGGTCGCCCACCTGCGCCACATGAACCACGGGCCCCGCTTCTGGGCCCTGGTCGATACCCTCACCCCGCACACCGAACGCGCCGTGCGCTGGCTGCGCGACGAAGGGCCTCGGCTGATGCGGGTGGGGCCCTAGAGGAAGGGAGGGCCTTCTTTTTCTGAAGAAAAAGAAGCAAAAAGACTTTTCATCCATTTGCACCCGGGACGCCCGATCCACACCATGCAAATGGACAGAAAGTTTTTTGGTTCTTTTTTTCAAAAAAGAACCGCTTCCTTACTCAATCAAAGCCGCCAGATCCCCCGCCCCATGCCACCCCGGCTCATACGGCTCGATCGCCCCCCGCGCGATCGCATTCTCCATGTGCTCCAGGAACCCCCCGACCTCCCGCGTCAGCCCCGCCGGCACCTGGAACAGGCTGAACCGCCACCACGCCAGCGCCCGCAGCCGCGCCACTGTCGCCGCGTCGAACCGGGTCCGCACCACGCGCCCCGGCGCCCCCTCCACCACCGCGTAGGCCGGCACGTCCTCCATCACCATCGCCCGCGGCGCCACCACCGCCCCGTCGCCCACCGTGATCCCCGCCCGCAGGAAGGCGCCCTGCCCGATCCACACATCGTGGCCGATCGTCGTCCCTTGGCGCCGGGCCGGGCCGTCATCGGGCGGCATGTGGCCATCGTGCCCCAGCAGGGTGGCCCAGCCATGCGGATCGGCCAGCCTCGCCGGCGCGGAGGTGGTGGCCCAGCCCTCCGGCGGCTCGTCCTCCCCCGTCCGCACCCCGTCGGCCAGCGTGCAGTAGCGGCCGATCGCCACGTGGCGCAGCACCGCCTCTCCTACCGTGGTGAACGCCCCGATGCGGCACGGCAGCGCCGTGTCGATCCGTCCCGCCACATGCACCGGCGCCTCCACTGCGAACGCGGCGGCGAAGGTGACCGGCGCTGTGAAGGGCAGCATCAGCCCGAACCGGCGCAACCGCTCCGGCGATGCTGGATCGAAGCCGATGCGCATGCCATTTTCCCCCCGTCGCCGCCCCCGTCGCGGGGTCCGACGAAGCATACGGGCAGGCGCGCATCCTGGGAATCGATGCCAATCGGCATCCACGCCCCGGCGCGCCGGGAGACGGACATGGACAAGGCCGGCGACAACAAGGTGCGGGCGGCGCTGGAGGCGATCGGGCAATTGCCCGACCCCGAGATCGCCATCGCCGACGCGGCGCTGCAACTGGCGCGTGCCGACCTGCCCGACGCCGACCCCGAGGCATCGCGCGCCCATCTCTCCGTCCTGGCCCACGAGTCGGTCGCCCTGGCCGGCACCACCGCACCGGACGACGTGGTCGGCCAGGCCGTCGGCCTCGCCCGCCTGCTCGGCGAGGTGCATGGCTATGTCGGCGACTCGCGCACCTACGACGACCTGGACAACGCCAACCTGATCCGCGTGATCGAGCGCCGCCGCGGCCTGCCGGTGGCCCTCGGCGTGCTGTGGCTGCACTGCGCGCGCGCCGCCGGCTGGGGCTGCCACGGCGTCGACTTCCCCGGCCACTTCCTCCTCGCCCTGGCCCATGACGGCACCCAGCTGGTGCTGGACGTCTTCAACGGCGGCGCCCCGGTCGACGCCCCCGCCCTGCGCCGCCTCATCAAGGGCGTCGAGGGGCCAGACGCCGAGTTGCGCCCCGGCGTGCTGCGCCCGATGACCACGCGCGCGGTGCTGCTGCGCCTGCAGAACAACATCAAGCTGCGCCGCCTCCAGGCCGGCGACATGCCGGGCGCCCTGGCGTGCACCGAGAACATGCTGCGCATCGCCCCGGACGAGGCCGGCCAGTGGCGCGACGCGGTGCTGATGCACCAGCGCCTCGGCCAGCTGCACGAGGCGCTGCGCTGCGGCGAAGCCTTCCTGAACCTGGTCCCGCAAGGTGAGGCGGCGGAGCGCATGCGCGCCGCGATGGCCGACCTGCGGGCCCGGCTGAACTGAACCACCACGCAACGGCCGCTCGATTGACCCCGGACGCCCCGCGGGCTTCCATGCCCCTCGCCGCACGGCCAACAAGGACCACCCCCCGATGCTGTCCTACATCTTCCGCGGCCACGAGCAGGCCGGCTTCCTCGTCCATGGCTGCGGCCTCGGCAAAACCTCCACCGACCGGCTCCAGCCGGCCAAGGGCAACATCCCGCCGCCCGAAGGGCCCTATCTCTGCATCATCCCGGTGCGCGACGCCTGGCGGGTGATCCCGGCGCTGACCCGCAAGGAAGGCCAGCAGCATTTCTCCGAGGCGCTGGAGCCCGCGGTGATCGAGGACCTCCGGCGCGGCCGCACCCTGCTGCTGCTGGACATGAGCAACGAAGGCCCGGCCTTCTTCCGCGAAATCTTCGACTCGCTGCACCAGTTCGCCGCCCAGGCCGGGATCCCGCCCTCGCGCCTGGTCTGGCTCGACCAGAACCGCGCCCAGGCCGGCACCTACCGCGACGTCACCGGCCATGGCGGCAATGACGCATTGCAGTTCGAAACCTACGACTTCTTCGTTAAGGCCACCGCCTGGATGTTCTCCCCGCGCGCCCCGGCCCCGGTTCTGCGCAACATCGAGGAGCGCCACGCGGCGCGCATGTTCGACCCGGCGTTCAAGGACCGCCTGCTGCTCTGCCTCAACGCAACTCCCCGGCTGCACCGTGTCGTGACCATCGGCGGCCTGATCCACCACGGCCTGTTC
>CAMDGX010000118.1 GCA_945897825.1 Asaia bogorensis
CACCGCCCGCGCCCGTCGCGCCGGGCGCCACGGCACCTCCGGCGGCGGTTGCGCCGTCCGCGGAAACGGCGTCACTGCCGCCGGTGCAGGGGCCGGCCGGTTCGGCGCCGGTGACGGGGCGCATCGTGCCGACGCCGCGCGCGCCGGGAGCGCCGGTGCCGCCGGCCGACCCGGCGCTGCTGGAGCCGTCCGGGCTGGGGGATGGCACCGTTCTGCCGCGCATCGCCGGCGGTCTGGCGCCAATGCGCGCCTATGCCGCCGGCGCACCGCCACTGGATGCGCGGCCGCGGGTGGCGATCCTGCTGGCCGATTTCGCGATGCGCGAGGCCGACAGCGAGGAGGCGCTGAAGCTGCTGCCGCCGGCGATCTCGCTGGTGATCTCGCCCTATGCGCCGCGGCAGGCGCTGGCCCGCGGCGGCGCGCAGCCTGGCGGGCTGGTGGCGCGGGCGCGGGAGAAGGGGCACGAGCTGTTCGTGTCCCTGCCGATGGAGCCGCGCGGCTATCCGCTGGACGATCCGGGCGAGCGGGCGATGCTGACCGGGGCGACGGCCGAGCGCAACGCCCAGGCGCTGCGCTGGGCGCTGTCGCGGGTGACCGGCTATGTCGGCGCCACCGGCGCGCTGGGGGCGCTGCGCGGCGAGCGGTTCGCGGCCAGTGAGCAGATGGGGTCGGTGCTGGAGGAGCTCGGGCGGCGCGGGCTGATGTATGTCGACCCCCGCCCCGAGGGACGGCTGCCGGCACCCGCGACGACGGGGGCCACGGCAGGGCCGCGCCGGGCGGTGGACGTGGTGGTGGACGAACCGGCGGTGCGCACCGAGATCGACGCGAAGCTGGCGCGGCTGGAGCAGTTGGCCCGCGACCGCGGCACCGCCCTGGGCCTGGCCTCCGCGCCGACCCCGGTGGCGGTCGAGCGGCTGGCGGCCTGGGCGGCGCTGATGGCGCAGCGCGGCGTGGTGCTGGTGCCGGTGAGCGCGCTGGTGGCGCCATAGTGGCAGGACCGTTGCGATGATCGACCCCGAGACCCTGCCCTACCGCCCGAATGTGGGCGCGGTGCTGTTCGACCGGCGCGGCCAGGTGTTCGTCGCCCGGCGCGCCGACCTGCCGAATGCCGAGGGTGCGCCCGGGGGCTGGCAGTTGCCGCAGGGCGGGATCGACCCGGACGAGGACCCGCGCGGCGCGGTGCTGCGCGAGCTGGCCGAGGAGATCGGCACCGACCGCGCGGAGATCATCGGCGAGCATCCGGACTGGTTCATGTACGACCTGCCGCCGGAGCTGGTCGGCGTGGCGCTCGGCGGGCGGTTCCGCGGCCAGCGGCAGCGCTGGTTCGCCATGCGCTTCACCGGGGCGGATTCGGACATCCGGCTGGACGCCGACCCGCACCCGGAGTTCGACGCATGGCAGTGGACCGCGCTGGAATCGTTGCCGGCCCTGGCGGTGCCGTTCAAGCGGACCATCTACGAGGTGCTCGCGCGGGATTTCGCCCGGTTCGCGGTGCCGGTGGAGGATTGAGGATGCGCCTGGCGCTGGTGCTGGCCGTGCTGCTGCTGGCGGGTCCCGCGGCGCAAACCTCCGCGCGGGCCGACGACGCGACTCGGATCGGGAATGTCTCCACGACGTTCCGGCTGCTCGGGCGCAACGACCGGATCGTGGTGGACCGCTACGACGACCCCAAGGTGGAGGGTGTTTCCTGCTACCTCTCGCGCGCCGAGACCGGCGGCGTGAAGGGCACGCTGGGGCTGGCGACCGACCCCAGCCGGTTCTCGATCGCCTGCCGCGCCACCGGCCCCTTGCAGGTGAAGGGCGAACTGCCGGACAACGAGGTGGTGTTCGACGAGCGCGCAAGCTTCTTTTTCAAGGAGGTGCGGGTCAGCCGGCTGGTCGACAAGGAAAAGAAGGTGCTGATCTACCTGGTGTGGTCGACGCTGAGCGTGGGCACCGACGGATCGCCGTTCAACAGCATCACGGCGGTACCGCTGGAGCGCTGACCCTCGCGCCCCGGCGCGCGGCCCCTTGCGCCGGCCGGCGATGCGGTGTTGGTATGCCGGCCCTAGGGCATGCCCCTCCACCTCTCGACAGGGAAGCACCATGAAACGAATCGCTTTGCTCTCCGGCATCGCCGTGGCGACGGCGGGGCTGCTTGCGGCGCTCGCGCCGGCCGCCGACGCACAGACCCCCCGGCGTGGCGGCGTGGTGCGGATGACCGCGCCCTATGCCTCCTCGTTCGGCAACCTCGACCCGCACATGTCCGGCCGGTCGCAGGACGGCCAGGTGCACATGACGCTCCACCGCACGCTGTACATCTGGGACAGCGCCAAGGGCGCGCCGGCGCTGGAACTGGCGACGGCCGCGACCCCCTCGGCGGGCGGCACCGTCTGGACCTTCAAGCTGCGCGAGGACGCCTTCTTCCACAACGGCCGCAAGATGACCGCCGATGACGTGGTCTGGAGCTTCACCCGGCTGATGTCCGCCGGCCAGGGCTTCGTCGGCGCGCGCTGGATCCGCTTGGTGCAGGGCGCGGTCGCGGTCGAGAAGGGCGAGGCCAAGGAAATCTCCGGCATCAAGAAGACCGGCGAGTTCGAGGTGCAGATCACCTTCATCCAGAAGGTCGAGCCCGGCTTCCTGTTCTACAACATGACCACCTCGATCCTGCCGAAGGAAGAGGTGGAGAAGCCGACCTGGGCGACCAATCCGGTGGGCCTCGGGCCGTTCAAGTTCAAGGAGCACATCCCGGGCTCGCGCCTGGTCGCCGAACGCTTCGACAAGTTCTACAAGCCCGGCCTGCCGTATCTCGACCGGGTGGAATTCCCGATCATGGCCGAGGCCTCGGCGCGCGACATCGCGTTCCGCAACAAGGAGGTCGACACCTCCATCCTCGGGCCGGTGCAGTACGTCGCCTACAACAACGACGCCAACCTGAAGAAGAACATCCTCGAAGTGGCCGAGGTGTTCACCCGCTCCATGGTGATGAACCATCAGGTGAAGCCGTTCGACGACAAGCGGGTGCGCCAGGCGATCAACCACGCCATCAACACCCAGATCATCGTGGAGCGCCTCGCCCGCAACAAGGCGTACCGCGCGACCTCGTGGCTGCCGATCACCGTGCCCGGCTACGACAAGGACATGAAGCCCTACGCCTATGATCCCGCGAAGGCCCGCGCGCTGCTGGCCGAGGCCGGCCTCAAGGACGGCTTCGAGTTCGAGTGGACCACCAGCCAGAACGAGAGCTGGGGCCTGCCGATCGTCGAGGCGGTGATCCCGATGCTGGCGCAGGTCGGCATCAAGGTGAAGACCAAGGTCGTCGAGGTGGCGGTGCTGACCGACCTCGCGCTGAAGGGCGAGTTCCAGGCCTATATCGGCTCCAGCCAGACCGGCCCGGACCCGCTGCAGACGCTGCGCTGCTACCACTCGGCCACGCCGCGCACCTCCTGCAACGTGACGCAGTACAAGAACCCCGACTACGACAAGCTGCTGGACGAGGCCGGCACGACCGACGATGCGGCGAAGAAGCTGGACCTGCTGAAGAAGGCCAACGCGCATCTCTACGACGCGGCGCCGGTGTGGTTCTTCAACTACAACAAGGCCGCACTCGCCTATCAGCCCTGGGTCCATGGCCTGCTGGGCAACCCGACCGAGCTGGTGCACCAGTATCCCGAGTACATCTGGGTCGACGCCACCTCGCCCGCGAAGTAAACGGCTTCGCGGCCCATCCCGCCCCTCCCCCGGGTTCGCCCGGGGGAGGGAGGCGGGCTTAAGGACTCTCCATGCTCGGTTTCGTCATTCGCCGGCTGCTCCAGATGGTCCCCATGCTGGTGGCCATCGCCCTGTTGATCTTCATCCTTTTCAGCGTGATCCCCGGCAGCTTCGCCACCGGCCAGCAGGACGAGGGGCTGGGGCTGGACATGGCCGTGGTGGCGCGCATGCGCGCCGAGCTGGGGCTGGACGACCCGTTGCATGTCCGCTTCGGCAAGTATGTGCAGCAACTGGCCACGCTCGACCTCGGCGTCTCCTTCCGCTCGCGCCAACCGGTGGCGGACATGATCGCCGCGCGGCTGTGGCCGTCGCTGAAGCTGACCATCGCCGCGATGGCGTTCGCGATCGCCATCGGCCTGCCGCTGGGCTTTGTTGCGGCGCTGCGGCCGGGGAGCCTGGTCGATCTCGGGTTGATGGTGATCGCCGTCTCCGGCCTGTCGCTGCCGAAGTTCTGGCTGGGCATCCTGTTGATGTACCTGTTCGCGCTCACCCTGGGGTGGTTCCCAAGCTTCGGCTATGGCGAGGGGGGGATATGGCACCTGACCTTACCTGCCCTGGCGCTCGGCGTGAGCCCGATGGCGCTGCTGGCGCGCACCACGCGCGCGGCGGTGCTGGACATCATGAACGCCGATTTCGTCCGCACGGCGCGGTCGAAGGGCATGAACGAGTATCGCGTCGTGGTTTGGCATGTATTGCGCAACGCGCTGGTGCTGGTGCTGACCACGATCGGCCTGCAGTTCGGCTCCCTGCTGGGCCAGGGCGTGGTGGTGGAGAAGCTGTTCGCCTGGCCCGGCATCGGCTCGCTGCTGGTGGACAGCGTGTTCCAGCGCGACATCCCGGCCGTGCAGGGCTGCATCCTGGTGATCACGCTGTTCTTCCTGGTGATCAACACCACCGTCGACATCGCCTACAAGCTGATCGACCCGCGTATCCGGTATACCTGATGAAAATTCGCGCAAATCTCGCCATCGGCGGCGGCCTGACGGTGCTGGCGCTTTTCGTCGGCCTGTTCGGCCCGTGGCTCGCCCACACCGACCCGATCATGGACGCCAACCTGATGAACGCGGAACTGCCGCCCAGCGGCGAGTTCTGGTTCGGCACCGACCAGCAGGGCCGCGACATCTGGAGCCGGGTGATGTACGGCGCGCAGATCTCGCTGGCCGTCGGCATCGGCTCCCAGCTGATCAACACCCTGATCGGCACCACGCTCGGCGTCACCGCCGGATACTGGGGCGGCTGGTGGGACGACTTCGTCAACGGGCTGACCAACCTGATGCTGGCGATCCCGTCGCTGATCTTCGCGCTCGCCATCATGGCGATCCTCGGCCCGGGGCTGACCTCGCTGCTGATCGCCCTTGGCCTGACCAACTGGTCCTACACCTGCCGCATCAGCCGGGCGCAGGCGATGTCGATCCGCAGCCAGGGCTATGTCCAGGCGGCCCGCGTGCTCGGTTATGGCGACCTGAGGATCATGTTCACCCAGATCCTGCCGAACACGCTGGGGCCGATCATCGTGATCGCGACGCTCGGCATGGGCGGCTCGATCCTGGCGGAGGCGGCGCTGTCGTTCCTCGGCCTCGGCGTGCGGCCGCCCTCGCCGTCCTGGGGCTCGATGCTGTCCGACGCGCGCGAGACGATCACCACGGCGCCGTGGCTCAGCCTGTTCCCGGGCCTGGCGATCTTCCTGACGGTGCTGGGGCTGAACCTGCTCGGCGACGGGCTGCGCGACATCCTGGACCCGCAATCGCGGAGCCGCCGCTGATGAGCGCCAACATGCCCCTGCTGTCGGTGGAGGACCTGCACATCTCGCTGACTACCGATGCCGGGCGGTTCCCGGCGGTGGAAGGCGTCAGCTTCGAGATCGGCCGCGGCGAGACGGTCGGGCTGGTGGGCGAGAGCGGCTGCGGCAAGAGCATCACCGCGCTGTCGATCATGGGGCTGCTGCGCCATCCGCTTGGCCTGTCGGGCGGGAAGATCCGGCTGACCGGGCAGGAGATCCAGGCGCTGCCGGCGGCCCAGCTGCGCGCGCTGCGCGGCAAGCGGGTTGCGATGATCTTCCAGGAGCCGATGACGGCACTTAACCCGCTGAAGCAGGTGGGCACGCAGATCGCCGAGATGTTCGTTCTGCACGAGGGCACGTCGTGGGCCGAGGCGGAGCGGCGGGCGGTCGAGTCGCTCGCCCAGGTGAAGGTGCCGGCGCCGGAGCGGCGGGCGCGCGCCTATCCGCATGAACTCTCCGGCGGGATGCGCCAGCGGGTGATGATCGCCATCGCGCTGGCCTGCTCGCCCGACCTGCTGATCGCCGACGAGCCGACCACGGCGCTGGATGTGACGGTGCAGGCGGAGATCGTCGACATCATGAAGGAGCTGTGCGCCGCGCGCGGCACCGCGATCCTGATGATCAGCCACGACCTGGGGCTGGTGACCGACATCTGCAAGCGGGTGTGCGTGATGTATGCCGGGCGGATCGTGGAGCAGCAGGACAGCGAGCAGATCTTCAACAACCCGCAGCATCCCTACACCCAGGGGCTGGTGGCCTCCCTGCCCCGGCTGGGCATGCGTGCGCGGCACGGGCGGCGGCGGCTGACGGAGATCGCCGGCGTGGTGCCGGGGATCACCGCCTATCCCGGCGGTTGCCGGTTCAACCCGCGCTGCGGGCGCAAGACGGATATCTGCGAGCAGGTGGTGCCGGAGCTGACGCCGTTGGCCGAGGGCGCGCTGGTGAGGTGCCACCATCATGGCTGAGCAGAATTTGCTTTCGATCGAGAACCTCGCCGTACATTTCCCGGTCGGCGGCGGCGTGTTCAGCAAGCCGCAGATGCTGCGCGCCGTCGATGGCGTGAACCTGTCGATCAAGCCGGGCGAGAGCCTGGGGCTGGTGGGCGAGAGCGGCTGCGGGAAGTCGACGCTGGCGCTGTCCATCCTCGGGCTGGTGGATGCGACGAGCGGGCGCGTGGTGCTTGACGGCAAGGCGGTCGGCAGCGAGGCGGACCGGCTGGAAGTGGCGCGCACCGTGCAGATGGTGTTCCAGGACCCCTATGCCTCGCTCAATCCGCGCCAGACGGTGCGCCGCACGCTCGCCGACCCGCTGCGGCTGCACGGCATCACCAACGCGGGCGAAGTGGCCGACCGGGTGGCGGAGATGCTGCGCCAGGTGGGGCTGCGGCCGGACCAGGCAGACCTGTATCCGCACGAATTCTCCGGCGGGCAGCGGCAGCGCATCGGCATCGCCCGGGCACTGATCCTGAAGCCCAAGCTGGTGATCTGCGACGAGCCGGTCTCGGCACTCGACGTCTCGATCCGGGCCCAGATCATCAACCTGCTGCTGGAGCTGCAGGCCGACATGGGGCTCTCCTACCTCATGATCTCGCACGACCTCGGCGTGGTGGAGCACATGAGCGATCGGGTGGCGGTAATGTACCTGGGCCGCATCGTGGAGACCGGCGGCTGGCGCGAAATCTTCGAGCAGCCGCGCCATCCCTATACCCGTGCGCTGATCGCGGCGATCCCCGACCCGCTGACCCGCGGCCTCGCCCGCGAGAAGGCGCGCGGCGAAATCCCGAGCCCGCTGAACCCGCCGCCCGGCTGCACCTTCAACCCGCGCTGCCCCTACGCGACGGACCATTGTCGCACGGCGGCGCCTTCGCTGGCGGCGGTGGATGAGGGGCATCTGGTGAGCTGCTGGCGGGCCGAGGAGTTCGCGCCGGTTCCGGCATAGGCAAGGAAGAGTCTTCTTTTTTCTGAAGAAAAAAGAAGCAAAAAAGACTTTATCCATTTGGGCCGGGGATGGGTGATCTTCCGGGGCGCAAATGGATGGAATTTTTTTGGTTCTTTTTTTCAAAAAAGAACATGCTTACTTGCCTGGGCTATGGGCGTGAGTCATCGCCCCCGGAATCCGGGGTGTTTTCAGCGCAAACGGGTGGACTCACGGCGGATCGCGGGATGCGGGGCGCGGGGCGGTGGACGCAGTACGGGCGTGGCGGCGCGCGCCGCGGTTGCGGGGGGTGAAGATCCAATCGGGCACGAGGCGAAGCGCGAAGGCGAGGGCGTGCGGGGCGCGGCCGGGGGCGTGGCGCTGGCCGGGGATGATTTGCGTCGGGGGGAGAGGCGCCTGGCGGCGCCAGGGACGGCCGAATTGGGCCAGGAGGACCCACAGGAGGGCCGCGAGCAGGGATTCCAGCGCCTTGGCGTGCGCGCGCACGCCCGAAGCGGCGCCCGTGAGGGCGTCGCGCGGGGCGGCGAAGGCATGGTCCGTTGGGTGGGTGGTCCCTGATTGGTTTTTCACACAGACGTTCTAACCGAACGTCAGTCCGATGAACAGATTTTTTTCTCCATCTAGAAGAAAAAACTCCAAGGGATGGGGGTCTGGGGCCCCAGGCCCCAGCGGGATCCAAGGGCGGAGCCCTTGGTGGGGTCGAGGGGCAGCGCCCCTCGCCTTCCTTACTCCGCCGCCTGAGCGACCTTCCCCGGATCATGGATGGCAAAGCCCTCGTAGCCGTTCGCCGCCACCGCGTCGCACTTGTCGCAATAGGCGTCCACGCCGCCGATATAGGGCATGAAGACGCGCGGCTTGCCGGGGATGTTGGCGCCCATGTACCAGGAGTTCGCCTGGGGATAGAGCGTTTTGTAGGCGACCTTGTTGACGTGGGCGACCCAGTTGGCTTCCGCGTCCGGCTTCGCCTCGATGGTGGCCATGCCGTGGGACTTGAGGTGGACCAGGCAGTCGGTGATCCATTCCACGTGCTGTTCGATCGAGACCATCATGTTCGACAGCACGGAGGGGCTGCCGGGGCCGGTGATCATGAACAGGTTGGGGAAGCCGGCGGTCATGAGGCCCAGGTAGGTTTGCGGGCCGGCCTCCCACTTGTCCTTCAGGGTCTGGCCGGCGCGGCCCTTGATGTCGATGCGGGTGAGGGTGCCGGTCATGGCATCGAAGCCGGTGGCGAAGACGATGTCGTCGAACTCCGCGGTGTTACCCTCTCCCCAGGCGAGGCCGGTTTCGGTCAGGTGGGTGATGGGGGCGCGGCGGACGTCGACCAGGGTGACGTTGTCGCGGTTGTAGGTTTCGAAGTAGTGGGAATCGACGCAGATGCGCTTGGTGCCGATCGGGTGGTTGTCGGGGCAGAGCAGCTCGGCGACCTTGGGGTCTTTCACCATTTCGCGGATCTTGGCGCGGACGAAGTCGGCGGCGCTGTCGTTGGCTTCCTTGACCATGATGAGGTCGGCGAAGCTGCCCATAAAGCTGGTGCCGCCGGTTTGCCAGCGCGCCTCGTAGACGCGCTGGCGCTCCGCGGGCGGGGTTTCCATGGCGAGGGCCGGCGACTGGCGGTTGAGGATGCCGGTGCGGGTGCGCCGGGCCTCGCGCCGCTTCTCGGCATAGCCGGTTTTCCAGCTTTGCTCGTAGTCGTCGTCCATCGGCATGTTGCGGGTGGGGATGGAGAAGTTCGGCGTGCGCTGGAAGACGGTCAGGTGGGCGGCCTGTTCGGCGATCACCGGGATGGACTGGATGGCCGAGGAGCCGGTGCCAACGACGGCCACGCGACGGCCGGTGAAGTCGATCGGCTCGTGCGGCCACCAGCCGGTGTGGAAGGTGCGGCCCTTGAAGCCTTGCAGGCCGGGGAAGTCCGGGATGCGGGCGGTGGAGAGGCAGCCGGTGGCCATCACGACGTAGCGCGCGGCGATGCTGTCGCCGTGCTCGGTGCGGGCGGTCCAGGTGCCGGTTGCCTCGTCGAAGGTGGAGGCTTCGATGCGGGTTTTGAAGGTGATGTCGCGGCGCAGGTCGTAGCGGTCGGCGATGTGGTTGGCGTAGCGCAGCAGTTCCGGCTGGCCGGCGAAGCGCTCGCTCCATTTCCAGGTCTGCTGGAGGTCTTCGTCCCAGCCGAAGGAATATTGCATGGACTCGACGTCGCAGCGGGCGCCGGGGTAGCGGTTCCAGTACCAGGTGCCGCCGACGCCGTCGGCTGCCTCGTAGACACGGGCGGAGAGGCCGGCCTGGCGCATGCGGTGGAGCAGGTAGAGGCCGGCGAACCCGGCGCCTACGATAAGCACATCCAGCTGGCGCGGCGTGGAATCGGCCATAGGGGTTCGTCTCCGCTGTTTCGTTCTTGCTCGTTGTCGACATTGCGCGCGATGGCGGGAGGATGTGTCAAGTGACGAAGGCGGGCGTTGTGCCGGCGGCCCGGGCGGGGTGTCATGCGGGCAGGCAGGGAGGGCGTGCGATGGCGGCGGAAGCCTATGGAGCGACGGCGGCGGGGCATTCCGTCGAGCGGTGGCGGCTGGGGGGTGGCGGCGGGATCGAGGTGTCGGTTCTCACCTATGGGGCGCGGCTTGCGTCGCTGACGGTACCTGGTCCGGGCGGGCGGCGCGAGGTGCTGCTGGGGCGCGGGGACATGGCGGGGTGGGAGGACGACCGGGCCTATCTCGGGGCGACGGTGGGGCGTTTTGCCGGGCGGATCGAGGGCGCGCGGTTCATGCTGGACGGGCGGGAGCATCGCCTGCCGGCCAATGACGGGTCGGCCTGCCTGCATGGCGGGGCGCCAGGGTTCGAGCGGGCGGTGTGGCGGGCGGAGGCGGATGGGGACGGCGTGGTGATGCGCCATACCAGCCCCGATGGCGACCAGGGCTTTCCCGGGCGGCTGGAGGTGGCGGTGCGGTTCTCGGTGCGGGATGGGTGTGCGCTGGTGCTGGAATACTCGGCCACCACCGATGCGGCCACGGTGCTGAACCTGACCAACCATGCGTATTTCAACCTGGCCGGGGGCGGCGATGTGCTGGGCCATGCGGTGACGATCGCGTCCGACGCGTTCGTGCCGGTTGGGGCGGGGTTGATCCAGAATGGGCCGCCCTGCCCCGTCGATGGCACGCCGTTCGACTTTCGCGTGGGGCGGATGGTCGGCGCGGGGCTGGCGGAGGGGCATGAGCAGTTGCGCATCGCCGGGGGCTACGACCACACCTACCTGCTGTCGCCGGCGCCGGTGCTGGCGGCGCGCTGGGTGGCGCGGGTGGAGGCGGGCGGGATCGCGATGGACGTGCATACGACGCAGCCGGCGATCCAGCTTTATACGGGGAACTTCCTCGATAGCCCCAGGCACGCGGCGCTTTGCCTGGAGACGCAGCACGTGCCGAATGCGCCCAATCGGGGGGAGTTTGCCTCGACGGTGCTGCGGCCGGGGGGGGTGTTCCGGTCGGAGACGGTTTATCGGTTCTCGGGGTAGGAAGAGTCTTCTTTTTCTGAAGAAAAAGAAGCAAAAAGACTTTTCATCCATTGGGGTGTGGTAGCCTCGGCGCCATGGATGAAAGTTTTTTGGTTCTTTTTTTCAAAAAAGAACGCGCTTACTTTCTTCGCTCGTCATCGAACAGGATGCGCTGCGCCGCGCCATCCATGTCGTCGTATTGCCCGCTGCGGCTGGCCCACAGGAACAGCACGAGGCCGCCGGCGCCGAGGGCCACGCTCAGGGCGATCAGCCAGAGGATCGGGGTCATCGTGGGGCTCCCGAGGTGGTGCGGCGGAGGCGGAAGCTGTTGGCCATGACCAGCAGCGAGGAGGTCGACATCGCCAGGGCGGCGAGCCAGGGGGTGACGAAGCCGGCGACCGCCACCGGGACCATGACGAGGTTGTAGGCCAGGGAAAGGGCGATGTTTTCCTGGCACAGGCGGCGCATGCGGCGGGCGGTGCGGATGGTGTCGGCGACCGGGGCGAGGGAGGCGCCCTGGAAGACCACGTCCGCGGCGTTCTGGCTGATTTCGGCGGCGGTGGAAGGGGAGATCGAGACGTGGGCGGCGGCGAGGCAGGGGCCGTCGTTCAGGCCGTCGCCGACCATCAGGACGCGGCGGCCCTGGTCGCGCAGGGCCTCGATGGCGGCGACCTTGTCGATCGGGGAGTGGGCGGCGTGCCAGGTGGGGATGCCGGCTTCGGCGGCGGCGCGGGAGACGGGGGCGTCGCGGTCGCCGGAGAGGAGTTCCACGGCGAGGCCCATGGCGCGCAGGGCGGCGATGGTGGCGGCGGAATCGGGGCGCAGGCGTTCGGAGAAGTCGAAGCGCACGGTTTCGGCGCCGGGGCGCGAGAGGTAGAGGGCGGGGGTGGTGGCGGTGGCGTCGGCGCCGGTGAAGGCGGCGCTGCCGAGGCGGATTTCGCCGCATTCCAGGCCGGCGCCGATTTCCTCGCGCACGCCGTCGGCGGGGACCACCGGGCCTGCGGCGGCGGCCAGGGCGCGCGAGAGCGGGTGGCGGCTGGTGGCGGCGAGGGAGGCGGCGAGGCGGAGGGTTTCGGGGTCGTGCGTGGAGACGAGTTGCAGCGCGGGGTCGGTCAGCGTGCCGGTTTTGTCGAACACCACGGTGTCGATTTCGGCCAGGCGTTCGAGGGCGGTGGGGGATTTCACCAGCACGCCGCGGCGGAACAGGGTGCCGGTGCCGATCACCTGGACGGCCGGGACGGCGAGCGCCAGGGCGCAGGGGCAGGTGATGATGAGCACCGCGGCGGCGATCAGCAGCGCGTCGGCCACCGCCATGCCCTGGATGCCCCACCACCACAGGAAGGTGGCCAGCGCCGCGACATGGACCACCGGGGCGTAGCGGCGCGCCACGCGGTCGGCGAAGGCGACGAAGCGGCTGCGGCGGGCCTCGGCCGCGTCCATCAGGCGGACGCATTCGGCCAGGAGGGTGGCCCCGCCGGTGGCGGTGGCACGCAAGGTGAGCGGTGCGCCGAGGTTCAGCGTGCCGGCGAAGACGCGCGTGCCGGGGCCGGCCGCCACGGGCAGGCTTTCGCCGGTGACCAGCGCGGTGTCGAGCAGGGAGTCACCCTGGATCACCTCGCCGTCGACGCCGATGCGCTCGCCGGGGCCGACCAGCACGCGGGCGCCGGCGGGCACGCTGGCGGCATCGCGGCGCGCGATGGTGCCGTCTGGCTCGATCACGCCGACATCGGTCTGCTGGAGCGCGATCAGCTGCTCGGCGGCGGCGCGGGCATGGGCGCGGGCGTAATGGTCCAGCACGCGGCCGATCAGCAGGAAGAACAGCAGGGCGACGGCGCTGTCGAAATAGGCGTGGTCGGCGTGGTTGATCGTCTGGACCAGGCTCATGCCGGTCACCAGCGTCACGCCGATGCTGATCGGCACGTCCATGTTGGTGCGGCCGTGGCGCAGCGCGCTCCAGGCGGAGCGCCAGAACGGGCGGACGGCGAACAGGATCGCCGGCATGGCGATCGCCGCACTCACCCAGTGCAGCAGGGCGCGGGTGCCGGGGCCCATGTCGGAGAACAGGCCGATCCAGATGGCGATCGCCGGCAGCATGACGTTGGCCGAGGCGAAGCCGGCGACGGCCAGCGCCAGCAGCAACTCCCGCCCCTTGTCGTCGCGCGCGGCGGCGAGGCAGGCGGGGTCGAACGGCACCAGGCGGTAGCCCAGCTGTTCGATGCGCCCGACGAGGTCGGCGGCGGCGCCGGTGTCGCCCTGCCAGGCGAGGCGCAGCCGCCGCGTGGTCATGTTCACGCGCGCGGCGGTGACGCGCGGTTCGCGGGCGAGCACGGATTCGATCAGCCACACGCAGGCGCCGCATTGCAGGCCGTCGACCGCCAACGTCAGCTCGTGGCTGCCGTCCGCGGCGGTGCGGATGTGGCGGGCGAGGTCGGTGCGCGGCTCGGCGGAGGGTTGCAGGCGGCGGGCCAGCGTGTCGCGCACCACGTCGCGGTAGTAGTTGCCCAGGCCCAGGCCCTGGATGGTCTCGAACGCGGCGGCGCAGCCGGTGCAGCAGAAGCGCTGGCCCGCGGCCGTCGCGCCGCCGCAATGGGCGCAGGCGGCGCCGGAAGCAGGCACGTCCCCGGCCGGCGCGCTGGCCAGGGTGGCGCCGCTCACGGCCCCACTCACGGTACGTGGACGCGGCGGGTGTGG
>CAMDGX010000119.1 GCA_945897825.1 Asaia bogorensis
TGGTGGCCTGCTGGATGACGGAGCCTTCGAGCTTGAGGATCGAGCTGGCGGGGTCCGGCCGGCCGCCGCGGCCGCGGTCGTTGGCGACGACGCGCAGCTGGGTCATTTCCAGGGCCTTGAGGCGGATCTCGGTGGCGGTCAGCTTTTCCATGAACTTCGGGTTGTCGATGACGCGCTGTTCGCCGACGCGTTCGAGGGCGGCGAGTTCGCGGATCTTCTTGAGGCGGGCCTTGGAGAAGCCGACGCGGGCGATGCCGGTGCGCTCGTTGCCGAGCAGGAACTTGGCGTAGTCCCAGCCCTTGTTCACTTCGCCGACCAGGTTTTCCTCGGGGACGACGACCTCGTCGAAGAAGATTTCGTTGACCTCATGGCCGCCATCGATGGTCTGGATCGGGCGGCGGGTGATGCCCGGGGTCTTCATGTCGGCCAGGATGAAGGAAATGCCTTCCTGCTTCTTGGCGGTCGCGTCGGTGCGGCAGAGGACGAAGATCCAGTCGGCGTGCTGGGCCAGCGTGGTCCAGGTTTTCTGGCCATTGATCACCCAGGTGTTGCCGCGCTTCTCGGCCTTGGTGCGCAGGGATGCGAGGTCGGAGCCGGCGCCGGGTTCGGAGAAGCCCTGGCACCACCAGATGTCGAGGTTGGCGGTGGCGGGCAGGAAGCGCTTCTTGAGCTCCTCGCTGGCGAACTGGGCGATGACGGGGCCGACCATGGAGGTGTTGAAGGCGAGCGGCGAAGGGACGCCGGCCTGCTGCATCTCGTCCTGGTAGAAGTAGTATTGGACGGGCGACCAGTCCTTGCCGCCCCACTCCTGGGGCCAGTGCGGGGTGGCCCAGCCCTTGGCGTTCAGCAGGCGGTGGGCGGTGACGATCTCGTCCTTGGTGAGGTGCTGGCCGTCGAGGACCTTGCGGCGGATGGCCTCGGGGAATTCCTCGCGGAAGAACTTGCGGCACTCGTCGCGGAAGGCGAGTTCCTCGGGGGTGAAGCTGAGATCCATGGCGGGTGCTCCCTTGGTCGGAGCACATTTTCGCGCGGCGAGGGGGTGGGGCGCAAGCGGGGTGGTTTGGCGCGCACCTTGCGGCATGGCAGGATCGGGGAAACCAACCGAAACGAGCACACGATGTCCCTGCCCCCGATCCTTCAGCGCCTGCGCATTCCCGTCATTGCCTCGCCGATGTTCATCGTGAGCAACCCCGACCTGGTGATTGCGCAGTGCAAGGCCGGGGTGGTGGGGTCGTTTCCGGCATTGAATGCCCGGCCGGCGGAGGCGCTGGCGGAGTGGCTGGACCGGATCACGACGGAGATTGGGGAGCACAACGCGAAGCATCCGGACCGGCCGGCGGCGCCGTTCGCGGTGAACCATATCGTGCACCGGTCGAACGTGCGGCTGGAGCATGACCTTGAGCAGACGGTGAAGTTCAAGGTGCCGATCATCATCACCTCGCTGGGGGCGCGGGAGGATGTGTATGCGGCGACCAAGGCATACGGCGGGATCACGCTGCACGACATCATCAACAACACCTTCGCGCACAAGGCGATCGAGAAGGGTGCGACGGGGTTGATTGCCGTCGCCGCCGGCGCCGGGGGCCACGCGGGGGCGACCTCGCCGTTCGCGCTGTTGCAGGAGATCCGGGAGTGGTTCGACGGGCCGGTGGCGTTGTCTGGCGCGATCGCCAATGGTGGGGCGGTGCTGGCGGCGCAGGCGGCGGGGGCGGATGTGGCCTATGTGGGCAGCGCGTTCATTGCCACGCATGAGGCGAACGCGGCCGAGGGCTACAAGCAGATGATCGTCGACAGTTCGGCGCAGGACATTCTCTACACCGACGCAATCTCCGGCGTGCACGGGAACTACCTGATTCCGACGCTGGTGAAGAACGGGCTGGATCCGAAGAACATGCCGGCGGGCGAGAAGGGGCAGATGAGCTTCGCCGACAACCGGGTGCGGGCGTGGAAGGATATCTGGGGCGCGGGCCAGGGGATCGGGGCGGTGAAGGCGGTGGTCGGTGCCGCGGAGCTGGTGGATCGGCTGGCGGCGGAATACGCGGCGGCGCGGGCGCGGCTGGGGCTGGGGGCGGCGCCTTCGTCGTGGGCGGCCGGCTGATGTTCGACGATATCAGGGGGAAGGTGGCGTTGGTGACCGGCGCCTCCTCCGGGCTAGGGGAGCGGTTCGCGCGGGTGTTGGCGGGGGCCGGCGCGCGCGTTGCCATTGCGGCGCGGCGGGTGGAGCGGCTGGAGGCTTTGGCCGCGGAGTTGCGGGACGGTGGGGCCGAGGTTCTTTCGGTCGGGATGGATGTGGCTTCGGTCGCTTCGGTGCGGGCGGGGGCGGCGGCGGTGCTGGCCGGGTTGGGGCCGGTGGATGTGCTGGTGAACAACGCGGGCATCTCGATCCAGGCGAAGCTGGAGGCGGTCAGCGAGGACGACTACGACGCGGTGATGGACACCAACCTGAAGGGGGCGTTCTTCCTGGCGCAGGCGGCGGCGCAGCAGATGATGGCGCATAAGCGGGCGGGGCGGATCATCAACATTGCGTCCATCGCCGGGATGCGGGCGATCGGGCAGCTTTCGACCTATGGCATGTCCAAGGCGGCGCTGATCCAGATGACCCATGCCATGGCGCGGGAATGGGGGCGGCATGGGATCAACACCAATGCGATCGCGCCTGGCTATATCGCGACCGAGATCAGCGCGGAATTCCTCGGCACCGAGGCGGGGGCGAAGTGGGTGGGGTCGCTGCCGCGCAAGCGGATGGGGGAGGCGCGGGATCTTGATGGGCTGCTGCTGCTTCTGTGTTCGGGGGAGGCGTCGCGGTTCATCAACGGATCGGTGATGGTGGCGGATGATGGGTTTACGTCGCTTTAGGAAGGAAGCGGTTCTTTTTTGAAAAAAAGAACCAAAAAACTTTCATCATTTTGCGCCGGGTTTTTCCGTTGGCAAATGGATGAAAAGTCTTTTTGCTTCTTTTTCTTCAGAAAAAGAAGGTCTTTCTTGACAGGAGCGGCGCCATGACCATTCGCATCGGCATCATCGGACTGGGCGAGATCGCGCGGAAGCGGCATTTGCCGTCGATCGCGGAGTCGGAGGCATTCACGCTGGCGGGGTTGGCGAGCCATTCCGGGGGGCCGGAGGTGGCGGGGCTGACGGTGCATGCCGATCATCGGGACATGCTGGGCGACGTGGACGCGGTGGCGATCTGTACGCCGCCGGGGGTTCGGTTCGGGATTGCGCGGGAGGCGTTGCTGGCGGGCAAGCATGTGCTGCTGGAGAAGCCGCCGGCGGCGACGATGGGAGAGGCGGAGGCGCTGGTGCGGCTGGCGGCGCGGGAGGGGCGGGTGCTGTACGCGTCGTGGCATTCGCAGTGCAACGTGGCGGTGGAGGCGGCGCGGCGGTTCCTGGCGGGGAAGAAGCTGGCGTCAATGCGGGTGGATTGGAACGAGGATTTCCGGAAGTACCATCCGGACCAGGGGTGGATCTGGGAGGCGGATGGGCTGGGGGTGTTCGACATGGGGATCAATGCGCTGTCGGTGGTGAGCCGGTTGTTTGCCGCGCCGCCGTTCGTGCGGTCGGCGGAGTTGCGGGTTGCGGAGAACCATGCGGCGCCGCTGAGCGCCTCTCTGGTGTTCGGGTCGTTGGATGGGGAGGGCTCGATGGAGATGCACATGGATTGGGGGCATACCGGGCCGGACCAGCGCGAGGTGCGGGTGGCGACGCAGTGCGGGCACGAGGTGGCGCTTCTGGACAGTGGCGGGCGGCTGGTGATCGACGGGGTGGTGGCGGTGGAGGAGGCGCGGGCGGAGTATCCGATGCTGTATGCGCGGTTTGCCGAGCTGGTGGCGCGGGGGCGGGGCGAGGCGGATTTGGCGCCGTTGCAGATGACCTTGGATGCGCTGGCGCTGGGGCGGCGGGTGGTGTTGCCGCGGTTCGAGGGGTAGCGGCGGAGTTTGTTTCGATTCTGGAATTGAAAAAGGCGTGAGTCGGCTGCCCCGGAATCGGGGTGAGTCAGCACGGGTTTGGGCATGAGGCGGGCGGGGCGCGGGCTTCGCGGGGCGCGCAAGGCTGGCGGGGCTGGACGCAATTCGGGCGCATGCCGCGGTTGCGGGACGAGAAGATCCAATCCGGGACGAGGCCGGCTTCGAAGGCGGTGGCGTGGGGGGCTCGGCCCATGACGCACCATGGCTGGGCGCGGGACTCGTCGTCGGCTTCGTGGATGTCGGGGAGGTCCCAGGGGGAGTCGGTCCTGGCCAGGAGCCTGGCGAGGAGGGTGAGGATGAGGGCCGCGATCCCGGCGCAGAGCGGCGTACGCGCGACCGCGACGCCGGCCCTGAGGGCGGCGTGCGGTACCGCGTCGGCGGTCGCTGGGGGATGCGATGAATGGGACATGAGGGAATTATACGGCCGCTTGAACGGCCGCGGGAACGGAAACGTTAGATATATTTTCTAATAGGTGATATACGTAAACTACGCTTGGCGCGGGCGGCGCCAGGGGTGTTCCGCCCCTGGCGCCATGGATGGGGGTCTGGGGCCTCAGGCCCCAGCGGGTCCCGTGGCGCGGCTTCGCGCCGCGACGCAGAGCCCTGCCCTTCCCTCCCCTTTGTGTGGTTACCAGCTGCCGGTGTTGGCCATGCTGGCCCAGGGCTCGGCCACGGGCAGGGCGTCGCCGTCCTGCAGGAGTTCGATGGAGATGCCGTCGGGGGTTTTCACGAAGGCCATTTTGCCTTCGCGGGGCGGGCGGTTGATGGTGACGCCGGCCTTTTGCAGGGCGGCGCAGGTTTCGTAGATGTTGTCGACGGCGTAGGCGAGGTGGCCGAAGTTGCGGCCGCCGGTGTAGGCCTCGGGGTCCCAGTTGTAGGTGAGTTCGACCTGGGCGGCCTCGTCGCCGGGGGCGGCGAGGAAGACGTTGGTGAAGCGGCCTTTTTCGCTGGAGTAGCGGCGGATCTCCTTGAGGCCGATGACGCCGAAGAAGGCGACGGTGTCCTCGATGGAGGAGACGCGGATCATGGTGTGCAGGTATTTCATCGTCTGGGTTCCCTGGTGGCTGCGCGTGCGCAGGGGGTTGTGGCAGATGAGGCCGCGTGCGGGGAAGGCACGGATGCGGGTTGCCGCGCGGGGGGCTGGGGACGCACACTCGGCAAGATGTTCACTGCGGGGTGGTTGGTCATGTCCTCTCGTTTTCTCGACGGCCGGGTGGCCATCGTCACCGGTGCGGCGCATGGCATCGGGGCGGCGTGCGCGCGGGCCTACGCGGAGGCGGGGGCGGTGGTGGTGGTGTCCGATGTCGATGTCGCCGGCGGCGAGGCGACGGCGGCGGCGATCCGGGCGGAGGGGGGCGTGGCGTCGTTCATGGCGTGCGATGTGTCGCGCGCGCCGGCGTGTGCGGCGCTGGTGCGGGAGAGTGTCGCGGCGCATGGGCGGCTGGATATCCTGCATGCCAATGCGGGGATCGAGCTGTGCCGGTCGGTGTGGGACACCACGGACGAGGAGTGGGACCGGATATTGGCGATCAATTTGTCGGGCAGTTTCTGGTGCGCGCGCGATGCGATGAAGGTGATGCGCGATGCCGGACGGGGCGGGGTGGTGACGATGACCGCGTCGCCGCATGCGTTCCTGACCTCGCGCGAGATCGCGGCCTATGCGGCGACGAAGGGGGGCCAGGTGGCGCTGGTGCGGGCGATGGCGCTGGAGGGGGCGCCGTTCGGCATAAGGGTGAACGCGGTGCTGCCGGGGGCGACGGATACGCCGATGTTGCAGCGGGAGGCGGAGGCGAGCGGCGATCCGGCGGCGCTGCTGGCGCTGTTCGCGGCCGCACAGCCGATGGGGCGGCTGGTGCGGCCGGACGAGGTGGCGAAGGTGGCGGCGTTCCTGGCCAGCGATGCGGCGAGCGGGGTGACCGGCGGGTGCGTGGCGGCGGATGGGGGGCTGATGGCGGCGATCAATGCGGGGCCGGCGATTTCCTATACCGGGGAGTCGCGCGGGTGATGCCGCCCCCTGCCCTTCCGCCGGTGACGGAGGGTTGGCGGCTGACCAAGGCGGCGGCGTCGGGGCGGCGGGGCGTGGTGGTGTCGCAGTGCCGGGCGGGGGCGGAGGCGGGTGTCGCCATTCTCGAGGCGGGCGGCAATGCCGTGGATGCGGCGGTGGGGACCGCGATGGCGCTGGCGAGCCAGGAGCCGTGGAATTCCGGGCTGGGCGGGTATGGCGGGTTCGCCGTGGTGCACCGGGCGGGCCAGGCGCGGGCGGAGGTGGTGGATTTCGGGCCGGTGGCGCCGCGCGGGCTGACGCCGGCGGCGTTCCGGCTGACCGGGCGGATGTCGGAGACCGGGTTCCGGTGGCCGGAGGTGGAGGGGGACGCGAATGTGCATGGGCCGCTGTCGGTTGCGGTGCCGGCGGCGGTGGCGGGGTGCGAGGCGTTGCACACGCGCTGGGGGCGGCTGCCGCTCGGCGAGGTGATGGCGCCGGCGGTGGCGCTGGCGCGGCAGGGGCTGCGGCTGGATTGGTTCGCGGCGCTGAAGATCGCGGCGGCGGCGAGGGATTTGCGGCGGTATGCGGAGAGCGCGCGCGTTTATCTGCGCGACGGGTTGCCGCCGGTGCCGCCGGCGGAGGGCAATCCGGGGGTGATCCCGCTGGGGGGGCTGGCGGCGACGATGGAGCGGCTGGCGCGGGCGGGGTGGCGGGATTTCTACGAGGGGGAGATCGCGGCGGCGTTTGTGCGGGACCAGAAGGCGGTGGGGGGCGTGATCGACGCGGAGGATCTGCGCGGGTGCGTGGCGCGGGTGGTGCCGGCGGTGGAGGCGCCGTGGCGGGGCGGGCGGGTGTTGCAGCTGGCGGGCGGGATGACGGCGACCCCTGCCCTGCTGCCGGTGCTCGAGGCGATGCGGGAGGCCGAGTATGGCGCGGTGCCGGATGCGGCGTGGTATCGGCGGCTGGCGGGTGCGTTGCGGTCGGCCTATGCGGCGCGGCTGGATGATTATGGGGAGAGTGGGGGTGGGGAAACCTGCACCACCCACCTGACGGTGTGCGACGGTGAGGGGACGATGGTGGCGATGACCACCACGCTGATGGCCGGCTTCGGCAGCCGGGTGGTGTTGCCGGAGACGGGGATCCTGCTGAACAACGGCATCATGCTGTTCGATCCGCGGCCGGGGCGGGCGGCGTCGCTGGCGCCGGGGAAGCGGGCGCTGACGAACATGGCGCCGTTCGTGCTGCGCGAGGGCGATGCGCCGGTGATGGCGGGCGGGGCGAGCGGGGGGCGGCACATCATGGCCGCGGTATTCCAGCTGATGAGCTACGTGGCGGATTTCGGCATGGACCCCGAGGCGGCGGCGCATGCGGCGCGGATCAGCGTGGCGGGGCCGGAGAAGGTGGCGGTGGATGCCGGGTTGGGCGCGGAGGTGGCGGCGGCGCTGGCGGCGGACGGCGCGGTGGAGGTGGTGCGGCGGTATGTGATGCCGGCGAATTTCGCCAACCCGAACCTGATTGCGCGGGCGGCGGACGGCACGGCGACGGGGGTCGCGGATGACCGCTCGCCGTGGAGTGCCGCGCTGGCGCGGTAGGCGCGGGCTTCAGGGCGTGGCGGCGGCGGAGAGGCACGCGTCGATGGCGGCGGCGAGGCCTGCCTGGCCGTAGGGCTTCGTCAGGCGCACCAGTTCCCGGGCGGGGGCGGAGGTGGCGGTCGCCTGCAGTTCGGCGAAGCCGGTGGCGAGCATGACGGGCAGGCGGGGGTGCAGGCGGCGCAGTTCCTCGGCGAGCTGCAGGCCGGTCATGCCGGGCATGGCGAAGTCGGTGATGACGAGGTCGAAGCGGGCGCCGTCGCGCAGCAGGGCCAGGGCGTCGGCGCCCGAGGCGGTGCCGACGGGGGCGTGGCCGAGATCCTCCAGCATCGACAGGGTGCTGCCCAGGACCAGCGGGTCGTCGTCGACGACCAGCACGGCGCAGTGGCGGCGGCGCGGGGCGGGCGCGGGGCGTGGGGGGGGCGGCGCGGCGGAGGGGGGTTCGGGCAGGGTCGGCGTGGCCTGGGGCAGCCAGAGCTCGGCGACGGTGCCGGCGCCGGGGTGGCTGCGCAGGGCGAGTTGTCCGCCGGATTGCGCGGCGAAGCCGTGGACCATCGCCAGGCCCAGCCCGGTGCCCTTGCCGGCGCCCTTGGTGGTGAAGAAGGGTTCCATTGCGCGGGCGAGGGTGGCTTCGTCCATGCCCGCGCCGGTGTCGGCGATGCTGAGCACGACGTGGCGGGTTGGGCCGGGCGTGCCTTGCGTGGGCGCGAGCGTTTCCTCGCGGGCGGAGACGGTGATCCGGCCGCCTTCGGGCATGGCGTCGCGCGCGTTGACCACGAGGTTGAGCAGGGCGAGTTCGAGCTGGCCGGCATCGACCTCGACCGGGGCGAGCGCGTCGTCGAACAGCATGGTGAGCTCGATGTCGGTACCGAGGGAGCTGCGCAGCAGGGCCGACATGCCGGGGATGACGGATTGGAGCCGCACCGTGTCGGGGCGCAGGGGCTGGCGGCGGCCGAAGGCGAGGAGGCGCTGGGTGAGGGCGGCGCCGCGCTCGGCCCCTTGCAGCGCGGTGTCGAGCAGGCGCTCGGCCTTCGGGTCGCCTTGCGGCAGGCGCTTGCGCAGCAGGGCGAGGCTGCCGAGGACGGCGGTGAGCAGGTTGTTGAAGTCGTGCGCGATGCCGCCGGTCAGCTGGCCGACGGCTTCCATCTTCTGGGCGTGGCGCAGGCTGGCCTCGGTGGTGCGGTGCTCGGCGATTTCCTGGCGCAGGCGGGAGTTGGTGGCGTCGAGTTCGCGGGTGCGGCGGGCGAGGTCGAGGCGCAGGCGCACGGTTTCGCCAAAATAGCGGTTGGAGCGCTGGGCGGTGATGATGAGCACCACGACGAACAGGGCGGTCATGCCGGCGGTGGCGAGGCGATGGGGTTCGCCTTCGAACGCGAAGCGGAAGGCCAGCGGGCCGGCGGCGGGCAGGATGAAGGCCAGCGTGCTCGGCAGGTGGGCGTAGTGCAGCGAGGCGGCGCCGGCGCACATGCCGGCGATCACGAGGGCCCAGAACATCTGGTAGGTCTCGGAGTCCGGGAACAGCAGGACCGAGCCGCCGCCCCAGAGCGCGCCGGCGGCGAAGGCGCCCGCCACGCTGATGAGCGACCAGCGGCGCAGCTGCGCGGGCGACGGCGTGGCGGCGCGATCGGCGCGCCACAGCGCCAGCCGCGTTGCCGCCACCAGGACCGACACGGCAAACCAGGCCGGGGCGCCGCTGCCGTGGCCGGATGCGACCAGCACCGCGACCATGACGGCGGCGTTCGCCATGGTCACCAGGGCGGCAATGGGGATCTGATGGAACGCGGCGCTGACCCGTTCGATCTCGATCCCGGCGTCGGTCGGCGTCGTCCGATCCTGGACCAGCACGCGCATCGCCTCCGTTCGGATCCCCTAACGAAAAGCTAGCGGATCATCCGGCATGGCGCCACATCCTTTCGAGGGATGTTGCGCTACCACCAGCCGCCATCGACCACCCAGTTCTGGGCGGTGCACATGCGGCTGTCGTCGCTGGCCAGCCAGAGGACCATGCGGGCGATGTCCGGCGGGAGCAGCATCTCCTTGAGGCACTGGCCGTCGAGCGTGCGCTGCTTCGCCTCGTTGGTGAGCCACAGGGTGCGCTGGCGCTCGGTCATGATCCAGCCGGGGATGATGCAGTTGACCCGGATGTTGTCCGGCCCGAGGTCGCGGGCGAAGCTGCGGGTGAGGCCTTCGACGGCGGCCTTGGCGGAGGTGTAGGCGGGCATGCCGCCGGATTTCAGGTGCCAGGAGATCGAGCCGAAATTGATGATCGAGCCGCGCTTGCTGGTCTGCATCATGGGGGCGGCGGCCTGGATGGCGAAGAACTGGTGGCGCAGGTTCACCTGCAGGCGGTCTTCCCAGTACTCCGGGGTGACGGTTTTCCAGTCGTGGCGCTCGTCGTGGGCGGCGTTGTTCACCAGCACGTCGATGCCGCCGAGGGCCGCGCCGGCGTCGCGGATGACGGACTGGTAGGCGGCGATGTCGCGCAGGTCGCAATGGGTGAAGCGGGGGCGGGGGTGGCCCTCGGCCTCGAGGCGGGCCGCCAGGGCGTGGGCGGGTTCGTCCTGGATGTCGACGAAGGCGACGCGGGCGCCCTGGGCCGCGAAGTGTTCGACGATGCAGGCGCCGATGCCGGTGGCGCCGCCGCTGACGAAGACGGCGCGGTCGCGCAGGCTGGGGTAGATGGTGTCGGTCATGCTGGCTCCTCCGGCTTTCGCCGAGCCTAGCTTCGCGCGGCCTCGGCTGCCAGCCAGTCGCGCACGCCCTGCGGCGTGCCGAACACCTGGTCCACCCGCAGGCCGATGCCGCCGAGGGCGCGGGCGGCCTGGATCGCGTCCTCGTCGGTGACGTCGTCGCCGATGAACAGGGGCGTGCGGCCGAGGAAGGGGGGGTGCGCCATCAGGGTGCGCAGGGCATTGCCCTTGTCGATGCCGCGCGGCCGCACCTCCCAGACCATGCTGCCGGCCAGCAGGGCGTGGCTGGGCAGCTGGGCGAGGAGGGCGTCGGCCAGGGTGCGCAGGAAGGGGCCGGCTTCGGGCGCCTGGCGGAAATGCAGGGTGACGCCGTGCGCCTTGCGCTCCAGCAGCGCGCCGGGATGGGCGGCGATCGCGGCCTCGGCCTCGGCGAGCCAGTCGGCGGGGATGGGTGGGTGGTCGCCGCGTTCGAGCGGGGCTCCGGGGGCGCGGCGGATGGCGGCACCGTGTTCGCCGGCGACGGCATGGGGGATGCCGGGCAGCAGCCAGTCGATCTGGTCGACCGGGCGGCCGGTGACGATGGCGAGCGCGCCATCGAGGCGGCGGCGCAGGGCGGCGAGCGCCTGCGGCAGGCCGGGCGGCACGATCACGGCGTCCGGCGTGGGGGCGAAGTCGATCAGCGTGCCGTCGAGGTCGAGCAGCAGGGCCATGCGGTCGGAGATGGTGGGCGGGGGGATCATGGCCGGCATGCGTAGAGGCGGATGTCGTGGGTGGGGTGTTCGACCAGGCCGAGTTGCGGCTGGGAGAGCAGCATCCAGCCGCGGAAGAGCGGGGCCTGGCCGGTTTCGGCGACTTCCAGGAAGGCGGTCGCGTCCTGCGGCAGGTCGGAAGGGCGGATGGCGCAGCCGCGGACCGTGACGGTGAGGGGGCCGAAGCGGAGGGTTTCGCCGACCTTGGCGGTCAGCGGCGCGGTGCGGGCGGTCACTTTGTCGATGCCGCGCAGTTCCGCCGTGCCCTGGGCGACCCATTCGCCGGGGATCGGCACGGGCGGCGTGGCGGATTGCGGTGCGGCGAGTTGCGGCGCGGCGGGGGGTTGGGTGGTGGGCGGCTGGATGGGCGCCGGCGGTGGCTGCGGCGCGGGGGCGGGCATCGGCTGGGCCTGCTGGCCGGCGCCGGGGGCGGTGACGGCGGGGAGCGGCAGGACCTGGACCGGGGCGAGCGGGGCGGTGCTGGGGACGGGCGCCGGGCCACCCTGGGTGCCTTGGGCGCCGCCGGGGCGGCTTTGGCCCAGCATGCTCTGCGCCTGCGCCGGACCCGGGACAAGCAGCGCGGCGGCGAGCAGCAGCACGGCGGGGGTGCGGATCATCCGCGCTTCGGGCTGCGCAGGCCCTGGACCATCTCGGCGAGGATGGCGCGCATCGCCGCCTCGTCCACGCCGATCAGCACGGCGTCCTCGAAGGCATCCTGCATGACCTGGGCGAGTTCGGCGTGGTTCTCGGCCAGCGTCTTGAGCTTCTCGCGGCAGGAGACCGGGGTGCCGTCGGGCTGGGGCCAGGTTTTGGGCGGCGCGCTCATGGTTGGGCGGGTTTGGTTTGCTCGAGCTGCTTCTGGACGTTGGTGGACAGCTCGTTGACGCCGAAGATGAACTTGCCGAGCAATTGCTCGAGGCTGGCGGCGGATTGGGTGATGGTGAACTCGCCGCCCTCGGCCAGGTAGCGCTCCTCGCCGCCGGGGACGATGGCGATGGACTTGCCGCCGATCAGGCCCTCGCTGCTGATCTCGGCGCTGGAATCGCGCGGCACCCGCAGCGTGGGCTGCACCGAGAGGGTGACGATGGCCTGGAAGGTCTGGGGATCGACGCGGGTGGCGGTGACGCTGCCGACGCGCACGCCGGCCAGCCGGACGTCGGAGCCGACCGAGAGGCCGTCGATGCGGTCGAACCTTGCATGCAGGGTCAGGCCGGACATGGCGGAGCGGCCGGTGTTGGCGACCGCGTAGCTGAGGAACACCACGGCCACCAGCAGGACGGCGGCGCCGGCGATCAGTTCGGTGGGATTGCGCCGTGCCATCCGTCGTTCGTCCCTTGGGGGGCTGCGCGCCCCGGGTTCAGGAGCGGGGAGGTCAGGAGCCCGGCGTCCAGGATTCGTAGTCGCCGGTGGCACGGGCGCGTTGGCCGCCCTGATAGTCGTGGCCGGCGGGGCGGTAGCTCGCGGCGGTGCCGGTCATGTTCGGCTGGTGCGGCTTCTGCCAGGGGCGGCGGCCCTGCTCGGGCAGGGCCTGGTCGGTGGTGTAGTGCAGCCAGGGGTGCCATTCCGGCGGAACCTGGCTGGCCTCCGCCGCGCCGGCGAAGATGACCCAGCGGCGGGCGCGCTCGCCGGGCTGGGCGCGCTTGTGTTCGTAATAGGCGTTGCCCGCGCCGTCGCGCCCGACGAGGCGGCCGTTGAACCAGGTGAAGAGACGGGTGCCGATGGTCATGGGCACGATATAGGCGCTTGCGGCCGCGCGGTCCATATTTCGCTGGCGCGGCGGGCGGGCGGCGCGGTGGCGCGGCTTATCCACAGGATTTTGTGGTTGACAGGGCCGTGGACCACAAGATGCGGCTTTCGGAGTCGCGGAGTCGGGGCTAGCATCCCGGCCATGGAACGCGACATGACCCGATCTTCCCTCCGTGGCCCCCATTCGTCCGCCGCCGCCGCGTGGCGCGGGGTGCGCATGCGCCGCACCACGGCCGCCGGCGACCCCGATTCCGTGGCGCGGCAGGTGGCGCTGCCGGCGGCGTGGGAGCAGCGGGCGGCCGAGGCGCTGGCGGGGCTGGCGCCGGGCGAGGGGTCGGTGAGCGTGTCCGCTGCCGCCGAGGCCTGGATCCGGCCGGTGTCGGAGCGGGCGCGGCGGGCGGGGATGCAAGAGGACCGGGCGCAGGACACGATCGGCGAGGCGCTGCATGGGTTGCTGGCGGCGCGGCGCGGTGCGCCCGGGGAGACGGTGTGGCAGGGCATCGCGACGCCCCGGCCAGGTTTCGCGCTGAACCTGCCGGCGTTCCTGGATGGCGAGCATGGGTTCGATGCCGAGGGTTTCGCGGCCGCGGCGCGGCTGGGGGTGGCGGCGCTGACGCTGGCGGTGCCGACGGCGGGAAAGCTGGCGGTCGGGATGCACGATCTTTCGGGCCTGCTGGCGCGGCTGGGGGTGGGCTATGACAGCCAGGCGGGGCGGGACATCGCCGGATGCCTGTCCGCCCTGATGGGGGCTGCGGCCGGGATTGCCTCGGCCGAGATGGGCGAGCGGTTCGGGGTGCAGGCCCAGGCGCGGGCAGTGGCGGCGGCGCCGGTGGCCTGCGTGCTGCCGGGGCTGGCCGAGGCGGCGCGCGCCGCACAGGCCGAGGCGGCGGCGCGGCCCGGGCGGC
>CAMDGX010000120.1 GCA_945897825.1 Asaia bogorensis
GCGAGGCCTCTCCATTGGCCAATGGATGAAGTTTTTTTGCTTCTTTTTGTTCACAAAAAGAAGACTTCCCGTTCATGACTGAACTCACCCTCAGCCTGCACAAATCCATCGGCGAGATCCCCGCCAAGGATTGGGAAGCTTGCGCCGGCACGGGCAACCCCTTCGTGAGCCACGCCTTCCTGGCCTGCGTGGAGGAGAGCGGCAGCGCGAATGCCCGCACCGGGTGGCTGCCGCAGCATGCCGTGCTGCGCGATGCCGCCGGGCGCGTAATGGCGTGCGCGCCGATGTATGCCAAGAGCCACAGCTACGGCGAATACGTGTTCGACCATGGCTGGGCGCATGCGCTGGAGCGGGCGGGCGGGCGGTATTATCCGAAGCTTCAGGTCGCCTCGCCGTTCAGCCCGGTGCCGGGGCCGCGGCTGCTGGTGCGCGAGGGCGTGCCGGTGAGTGTGTTGGCCGGGGCACTGGAGCAGGCGTGCGAGGAACTGGGGACGTCCGGCGTGCATGCGACGTTCTGCACCCAGGCGGAATGGGCGGCGCTGGGCGAGGCGGGGTGGCTGCAGCGGCTCGGGCTGCAGTTCCATTGGCATAACGCGGGGTATGGTGCGTTCGACGATTTCCTGGCCGCGCTGTCGTCGCGCAAGCGCAAGGTGATCCGGCGCGAGCGGCGCGATGCCAATGCGGCGGGGTTGGAGTTCGTGACGCTGCGTGGTTCGGAGATATCGAAGCGCGACTGGGCGGCGTTCTACGGGTTCTACACCTCCACCGTAGACCGCAAATGGGGCAGCGCCTACCTGACCGAGGCGTTCTTCCCGCTGCTCGGCAAGCGGCTGGGCGATTCCGTGGTGCTGATGATGGCGCGCAGCGGGGGGGAGTGGGTCGCGGGGGCGCTGAACCTGGCGGGGCACGACACGCTGTACGGGCGCAACTGGGGTTGCCGCGGCGACTGGCCGTTCCTGCATTTCGAGCTTTGCTACTACCGGGCGATCGATTTCGCGATCGCCCACGGGCTGGCGCGGGTGGAGGCGGGGGCGCAGGGCGAGCACAAGATCCAGCGCGGCTACGTTCCGTGCGAGACCTATTCGGCGCATTGGATCGCCCATCCCGGGCTGCGCCGGGCGGTGGCGGAGTTCCTGGTCGAGGAACGGGCCGAGAAGCGGGCGCAGATCGAGGCATTGGCGGAATACGCGCCGTTTCGGGAGGAAGGGTAAGGAAGAAAGCGGTTCTTTTTTGAAAAAAAGAACCAAAAATCTTTTCGCCCATTTTCGCTGTGCTTACCGGACAGTCACGACGCAAATGGATGAAGTCTTTTTTGCTTCTTTTTTCTTCAGAAAAAAGAAGAATCTTCCTTTCCTGAATCTTGCCACGGCGCTCTTGTGCGCTGCGGCATACCGTCTCATTATCGGCGCATGACGATGATGACATGTGTGGCGCCGGAACGATGACGGATATCCGGCTGGAGGCCATCAGCAAGCACTACGGCGCCTTCAAGGCCGCCGACAACGTGGACCTCGCGGTCGCGCAGGGCGAGTTCGTGACCATCCTGGGACCTTCGGGATCGGGCAAGACGACGCTGCTGAGCCTGATCGCCGGGCTGAACCAGCCGACGCTGGGGCGGATCCTGATCGGCGGGCGCGATGTGACGGGCAGCCCGCCGCAGCAGCGCAACGTAGGGCTGGTGTTCCAGAGCTACGCGCTGTTCCCGCATATGAGCGTGTTCGACAACGTCGCGTTTCCGTTGCGCGTTCGCAAGGCTTCCGGCGAGGAGGTGCGCCGCAAGGTGATGGCGGCGCTGGAGCTGGTGCAGCTTGGCCAGTTGGCGCAGCGGCGGCCCTCGCAGCTTTCGGGCGGGCAGCAGCAGCGCGTGGCGCTGGCGCGGGCGTTCGTGTTCGAGCCGGACATCCTGCTGCTCGACGAGCCGCTCGGCGCGCTGGACCGCAAGCTGCGCGAGGAATTGCAGGTGGAGCTGAAGCAGCTGCAGCGGCGCCTGGGCGTGACCACCATCCTGGTGACGCACGACCAGGAGGAGGCGCTGTCGCTGTCGGACCGGGTGATGGTGCTCGACGGTGGCCAGGTGCAGCAGATCGCGCCGCCGCAGGAAGCGTATCTGCGGCCCGCCAACCGGTTCGTCGCCGATTTCCTTGGCATTGCCAACTTCGTGAAGCTGCCGGGCGGGCGCGAGGGCGTGATCCGGCCGGAGCGGGTGCGGCTGGGGGAGTCCGGGGGTTTGGCGGCGCGGGTGATCGAGGCGGTCTACCTGGGCCAGACGATCCGCTATCATCTCGACGCCGGGGGCACGCCTTTCGTGGCCGCGGCGCCGTTCGTGGGACGGCCCCATGCCATCGGGGACAGCGTAAGCCTGATCTGGGACGAGGCGGATGTCTGGCCGCTGGCCTGACCTCCCTGCACCGCCCCCTCAAAATGGAGGATAGCATGAAGCGTCGTACTCTTCTGGCCGGGGCGGGCGCCCTGCCCCTGGTTTCCATCGTCCGCCCGGGCCTCGCCCAGGTGCGCGAGCTGCGCATGATCGAGGCGGGCGGCAAGTCGGGTGAGTCGATCGAGGTCGGCTACGGCAATCCGTTCACCGCCAAGACCGGCATCAAGCTGGTGCGCGAGAGCCCCGCGGCGCTCGGCAAGCTGCGCGCCATGGTGGAGAGCGGGCGGCTGACCGCCACGCTGTTCGAGCTGGGCTCGGGCACGCAGGTGGAGGCGCGCACGCTGGGGCTGATCGAGAAGCTGGACTGGGCGGCGATCAACCCGGCGCCGATGTTCCCCGAAGCGAAGAACGAATACGGCTTCGGCTACCAGTACTATTCGACCGGCATGGCCTGGCGCAAGGAAGCCAAGCCGCTGACCAGCTGGGCGGATTTCTTCAACACGAAGGACTTCCCGGGCAAGCGCGCCATCCCCGACTACTACACCTACGGCCTGCCCTTCGCGCTGCTGGCCGACGGGGTGCCGCTCGACAAGCTGTTCCCGCTCGACATCGACCGCGCGCTGAAGAAGCTGCTGTCGATCCGGCGCGACATCTCGGTGCTGTGGAAGGCGGGCGCGCAGGCGCCGCAGCTGCTGAAGGACAAGGAAGTGGTGTATTCCATCGCCTGGTCCGGCCGCATTGTCGAGGAGCCGGAGCTGGTGTTCAGCTACAGCCAGGCGATGGCCGACCTGGCCTTCATCTGCGTGGTCAAGGGCTCGCCCAAGGCCGAGCAGGAGGCGGCGGCGAAGCTGTTCCATGAGATGTCGCTGGCCGAGAACCAGGCCAAGGCCGCGCAGGTGATCGCCTATACCGGCCCGAGCCCGAACCTCGATGCGCTGCTGCCGAAGGACAAGCTGCACATGTATCCGACGACAACAGCCAACAAGGCCAAGCAGTTCGTCAACAACCCGGAATACTGGGCGAAGTTCGGCGAAGAGGCGAACCGCAAGTGGGAAGAGTTCAAGCTCTCGCTGTAGGTCCAGCTGCCTGAAGAGTAAGAGATCTGGGCTCTGCCCAGACCCGCTTGGTCCGGCGCGCGGCTTCGCGCGACGGGCCGAGCCCCTGGACCTCATATCTTAAGTGATGAGGGTCTGGGGCCTCCGGCCCCAGCGGGTCATCCGTGGCGCGGCTTCGCGCCGCGACGGCAGAGCCCTGGCCTTGCCTGCTTTTGTCTGAGTCTGCGGAGAGACGCATCTTGGCCACACCGATTGCCGAGCGCCGCCAGGGCTTCGGCTTCATCACGCCGTTGCTGGTGCTGATGGTCTTGGCGTTCAATTTGCCAATCATCTACATGCTGATGCGCGGCTTCACCGCGCGCGGCGGCGGGTTCACGCTCGAACACTACGAGCGGCTGATGGACACGCCGGTGTATCTGCGCGTGCTCGGCAACACGCTGCGCGTGTCGATCGTGGCGACGCTGGTGAACGTGGCGATCGGTTATCCGCTGGCCTACTGGATGCGCGGGCTTTCGCCGCGGGCGCAGTTCATCGCGGTCTCGCTGGTGATCGTGCCGTTCTGGATCAGCATCCTGGTGCGCACCTATGCCTGGATCGTGGTGCTGGGCAACAACGGCATGGTCAACCGCCTGCTGATGTGGACGGGGCTGACCGACGCGCCGGTGTCGTTCCTCTACAACGAGCTCGGCGTGATGATCGGCATGGCCAATGTGCTGCTGCCGTTCCTGGTGCTGCCGCTGTTCGCCGCCATGCTGCGCATCGACGACCGGCTGATGCAGGCCGCCGCCTCGATGGGCGCGCCGCCGCACACGATCTTCCTCAAGGTGTTCCTGCCGCTGACCCTGCCGGCGCTGGCCGCGGGCGCGCTGCTGGTGTTCATCCTGTGCCTGGGCTTCTACGTGACGCCGGCGATTTTGGGCGGGGGCAAGGTGCCGATGATCTCCAACCTGCTCGACATCCTGATCAACCAGATCCCGCGCTGGGAGCAGGCCTCGGCGGTGTCCACGCTGCTGCTGATCGTGACGCTGGCGATCTTCGCCGCCTACCGGGCGCTCGACCGGAAGGTGGGCGCATGACCGCCGACGGGCGCTGGGGCGCGCGCTTCGTTGCCTTCATGGGGATCGCCACGCTGGCGTTCCTCGTGCTGCCGCTGCTGATCGTCGTGCCGATGAGCTTCTCCTCGGCGCGTTCCCTGACCTTCCCGCCGCCGGGCTTTTCGATGCGCTGGTACGAGGGGTTCTTCGGCGATCCGCGCTGGATGGAGGCGCTGTGGAACTCGCTGTCGATCGCCTTCATCTCCTCGATCTTCTCGACGATCCTGGGCGGGCTCGGCGCCTATGGCCTGCGGCGCGGGACGTTCCGGGCGCGCGACGTGGTCGAGAGCAACTTCATGGCGCCGCTGATCGTGCCGACGATCATTGCCGCCGTGGCGATGTATTTCGCCTTCGCGCAGACCAACCTGCTCGGCACCTTCGCCGGCCTGGTGATCGCGCACACGGTGCTGACCATTCCGCTGGTGGTGATGGTGCTCGGCGTGGCGATCCGCAGCTTCGACGTGCGCATCGAGCAGGTGGGCTGGAGCCTGGGCGGCTCCTGGTTCTACACGGCGCGCACCGTGCTGCTGCCGAACATCGCGCCGAGCCTGTTCGCCGCCTGGATCTTCGCCTTCATCGGCAGCTTCGACGAGGTGATCGTCACCTCGTTCATCGCCGGGACCTACGAGACCATCCCGAAGAAGATGTTCAACGAGCTGATCCTGGAGGTGAACCCGACCATCACGGCGGTGGCCACGCTGCTGATGCTGTTCACCGTGCTGGCGCTGGGGCTGACGGCGTGGATGCTGCAGCGGGCGGGGCGGCTGCGGTCGACGATGCTGTAGCGCGGGTCTGGCGCGGCTTAGGCGAAATAAAGCACGCCGATGCCGCTCACCGTCAGTTCCTGGCCGACGGGGAGCTCGGCGCGCGACTTGCCGGTCCAGGTGATGGCGGTTTCCACCAGGCCGTTGCCGTCGATGTCGGCGAACATCGTCGCACCGAGGTAGCCCGGCAGGCCGTCGCTTTCCGACCACGCGGCCTTGCTGACGCCCGCGGTCCAGCCCCACAGCGTCAGCGCCTCGCCTTCCTCCCAGTCGGTGATGCACGACCAGACCGGCACGAGGTCGCGCCCGTCGATGAAGAACGTGTCGCGCCCGGGGCCGCCGGTGAGGAAGTTGTTGCCACCGCCGCCATCGACGATGTCGTCGCCCGCGCCCATCTGGGCCGCGTCGTTGCCGCCGGCGAGGTTCATGAAGTCGTTGGACTTCGTGCCGGCGACCACGTCGTCGTTGTCGGTGCCGGGATAGACATACGTGAGGTCCAGCGGCCCCGAATAGTCGAGTGGCAGGGCGAAGATCAGCTGCCCCCCCGTGATGAACGACATCAGCTCGTGCGTTCCCGCCTGGCCGCGCAGGGACTCCGCGGTGATCGGCGCCGATGCGCCGAACTGCAGCAGCTCGACGTCCTTCAGGGTATCGGTGCCGTCCGGCCCGCTGACGACGGTCCATTCGCCGGTGATGCCGATGCGATAGGTGTCGCGCGCCGCGGAGAACACGACCGTGTCGGTTCCGGCCCCGAGGAAGAACGTCTCGTCGGCCTTGGTGCTGACGCGGATATCGACGTCCGGCGCGCCAGCCTCGTCGGCCAGGATGGTGCCGGTGGCGGTTGCGCCGGCGATGGTGGCGCCGGTGGAGGGGGATGAAAGGGTGACGGCGAAGCCTTCGTCGGGCTCGACGGTGCTGTCGCCGAGGACGGTGACGGTGATGGTCTGGCTGGCCGCGCCGGGGGCGAAGGCGACCTCGCCGGTGGGGAACGCGTTGCCGGCGAAATCGGCCGCGTCGGCGGGGTTGGCGCCGCTGCCGGTCGCGGTGAATTTCGCGCTGTGCGCCACGGTCGTGTCGCCGGTGCGGGTGACGGTGAAGGTGTAGGCGGTGGAGGCGCCGGCCACGCCCTCCGGCCTGGTGGCAGCGGCGGCGGCGATGGCCAGGGCCGCATCGTCGTTCACGATCGTCCCTGCGGCGGCGGCGTTGCCGAGGGTTGCGCCGGTTGGGTTGGCGAGGGTGATGGTGAAGGCTTCGTTGGGCTCGATGGTGGTGTCACCGGCGATGCTGATCGTGACGGTGCGGGTGGCTTCGCCCGGGGCGAACGACACGGAGCCGGTGGGCAGGGCGTTGCCGGTGAAGTCGGCGGCGCTGGCGGGGGTGGGGCCGCTGCCGGCGACGGTGTAGTCGGCGCTGGCGGCGGCGGCGGTGTCGCCGGTGCGGGTCACGGTGAAGGTGAAGTCGGTGGCGCCCGCTTGGCCCTCGGCGCGGCTGGCCAGCAGCGGGGCGATGCCGATCGTGGCCGGCGGGGCCGTCGGCAGGCCGGCATACAGCGCGCGGATGCCGGCGATGTCGCTCAGGTTGAGGTCACGGTTGGCCGCGGTGGCGACCGTGGTCATCAACGAGGCCGGGTCCACCGCGGCGCTCGAATGGTCGAGGCCGAGCGCGTGGCCGATCTCGTGCAGCATCACCTGGTAGGCCGAGGACACCGTGCCCTGGTAGACCAGCGCCCCACCGCTGCCGGCCACCAGCGGCGTCACCGACGGGTCCTGCAGGCGCACCAGCGTGCCGGGGAAGAAGGTTCTGGCGGCTGCCGAGAAGCTCGATTGCGCGTTGCCGATCTGCCCGGACGGCGGGTTGCCGAAATTGTCCCAGCCGACGCGGATATCCGCCTGGCCGGTGGCGCCCGGCGTGTCCGCCACCTCCACCAGCGCGAGGCCGGTGACCTGCGACCAGCGCGCGAAGGCCGCCCGCCACAGCGCGGCCAGCTCCGCCTGCGCCACCGGGTCGACGAAGCTGCTGAAGCTGGCCAGGGCGAGCGGGTAGTTCGCCTGCGCGAAGCTCCAGGTCACGGTCGGGCGGTCCCACAAGGCGACGCCGGGGGCGAAGCTGACGCCCTGCACCCGCACCTCGGTGCCGCCGCCGGCGGACGGTGCGAGGGCGAAGCTCTTGCCGCTGTAGTCGCCGACCAGCTTCAGCACCACGCTGCCGCCCGCCGTCGCCAGGGTGAGTTCGCTGTCGCCGCCGAAGGCCCCGCCGGTGGCCGCCACGCCCACGCCGGTGGCCGCGATGTCCTTCAGCGTCAGCACGTTGCCGGTTTGCAGCCCGGCGATCCGCCCGGTGAAGCCCGCTGCGTTCAGCGCCACCCGCGCCGTGGACGCCGACAGCGCCAGCGTGCTCGCCCCGGCCCCGACGAGATCGAGCGTGGCGCCCGCGGCCACCACCACCACCGGCGCGCCACCGAGCGGCTGGCCCAGCGACAGCGTGCCGCTGGCCACGCGCAGCACGCCGGCGCCGCCGATGCTCACCCCCGGGCTGCCGGCCGCCAGCTGCAGCGTGGCGCCGGCATCGATCGTCGCCGTGCCGCTGCCCGACAGCCCGCCGGTCAGCGCGAGCGTGCCGGCGGTGACCGTGAGTTCGCCGGCCAGGGACAGCGCCGTGCCGATCGTGCCGAAGCCGGCGATGGTGCCGCCGCTGGTCACCGACAGGCCGCCGCTGGCCGTCAGCTTGCCGCCGCCCAGTTCGAGCCGGCCGGCCACCGAAAGCGCCTGCGCCGTGCTGTAGCCGCGCCCGTCCAGCACGCGCAGCACGCCGCCGGGGGCGATGGTGGCCAGCGTGCTCTCCAGCGTGCGCAGCGCGCCGCCGGCGCTGCGGCCCTGGAGCGCGGAGTTGACGAAGCGCAGCTCGACGGTGGCAGCGAGCGTGGCGATCTCGGTGGAGACGCCGGCGCGCGCGATGTCGATGGTGGCAACCGACCCGCCAACGAGCGCGCCGGTGGCGCTGTAGGTGCCGCCCGAGAGCACGCCCGACTGCAGGTTGGTCAGCGTGGCGCCGTTGACGAACAGGTAGGTGCCGGAGGCCGTGGCGGCGAAGGTGCCGGTGTTGGTGACGGTGCCGCCGGTGAGCTGCATGAAGCTGCCGGGCACCGTGGCGCTGACCGTGCCGGCATTGTCCAGCGTGTCGATCTTGACGCCCGAGGCCGAGGAGAGCCGCCCGCCCGGCTGCACCACCACGGTGCCGAGCGTGGAATTGGCGCCGAGGGTGAGCCCGCCTGCGAGACCCAGCGCGGCGCCCGCGCCGGCGGCGACGCTGCGCGCCACGAACGCCGTGCCGGCCGCGACCGTCACCGTGTAGCTGCCCGCCGGAAGCGAGACATCCGCCTGCGCGTCGTTCGGCACGACGTTGCCGGCCCACAGCGAGTCTTCGCCCCACTGGCCCGATGCGGGGCCCTTCCACGTGAACGATGCCATCCTGGTCTCCGACCCGAGGCCCGCACCGTCGCCGGTTTTGCCGACGGGCGTCAATGATGTATGTGATCGTAACGTTATGTTCCCCGGACGCTGCGGAGGAGCGGTGATCGAACTGGATGTTCCGGCGTTCCTGGCGGCCGACGACCTCGCCTTGCGCGACCGCCTGGCGGCCGCGGCGATGCAGCAGTTCCGCGGCAACGAGGCGGCGCAGCTGCGCGCCTGGCTGGTCTCGCTGCGCTGCCTGCGCGCGGCGCTGGCGGGGTGGGACGCGGCGACGGAATGGCGGCTGGTGCTCGAGTTCCCGATGCGCCGGCTGGGGCGACGGATCGATGCCGTGCTGGTCACGCCGCGGGCGGTGCTGGTGCTAGAGTTCAAGGCCGACGCCACCGCACTCGCGGCGGCGGACCGGCGGCAGGTGGAGGACTACGCGCTCGACCTGCAGGATTTCCACGAAGGCAGCCGCGGGCGGGTGATCGTGCCGGTGCTGGTGGCCACCGCCGCGCGCCCCGGCCCACCCGCCTGGCCGTTGGCGATCGGCGGCGCCACCACGGTGCTGGAGGCGAGCGAGCAAAGCCTGCCCGGCCTGCTGCGCGACCTCTGGGCCCGGCTGCCGGATCGCGAGGATGTCGACGTGGCCGGCTGGTCCGCGGCGCCCTATCGCCCGGTGCCCGGCATCGTCGATGCTGCGCGGACGCTCTATGCGCGCAACAGCGTGGCCGACATCGCCGCCGCCGGGGCGGAGGCGCGCAACCTGCGCGAGACCACCCAGGCGATCCTGGTCGCCTGCCACGACGCGCGGACGCAGGGCCACCATGTGGTGCTGTTCGTCACCGGCACGCCCGGCGCGGGCAAGACGCTGTGCGGCCTGAACGTGGTGTTCGGCGCCGCGCGGGAGGACCGCGCGACGTTCCTGACCGGCAACCCCACCCTGGTGCACGTGCTGCGCGAGGCGCTGGTGCGCGATGCCGTCGCCGGCGGCATGGAGCTGCGCGGGGCGCGGCAGCGGATGCGCGGGGCGATCCAGGCGCTGCCGCATTTCCGCGACCACCATATCGGCAAGCCCGACGAAACCCCGGCCGACCGCGTGGCGGTGATCGACGAGGCGCAGCGCTCGTGGTCGCGCGACTATGCCGTGCGGGCCAGCCTCGACCGCCCGGTGCGGCTGAGCGACAGCGAGCCCGGCCACCTGCTGGACATCATGGCGCGCCACGGCGACTGGGCCGCGCTGGTGTGCCTGATCGGCAACGGGCAGGAGATCCACAACGGCGAGGGCGGGCTGGCGGAATGGGGCGCCGCCCTGGCGCAGCGGCCGCGCTGGCGCGTGCATGCCGCACCCGTGGCGCGGCACCCCGACCAGCCGAGCCGCCAGCGACTGCCGGCGCTGCCGGGCCTGGTGCTGGACGAAATGCTGCACCTGAACATCGCCATGCGCAGCGTGCGCAACCCCGACGCCGCCGCCTGGGCCGATGCCGTGGTGCGCGGCGATGCGCCGGCGGCACGGGCCCTCGCGGCGCGCGGCCCCCTGCCCTTCGGGCTGGTGCGCGACCTCGACATGCTGCGGGCGGCGTTGCGCGCCGAAGCGCGTGGCGAACGCCGGGCCGGGCTGGTCGGCAGTTCCGGCGCCAAGCGCCTGCGCGCCGATGGGCTGGGCGTGGAGGTGCCGCACATGGATGCCAACGCCGTGGCGCGCTGGTTCCTCGACCGCTGGCCGGAGGATGTCCGCGCATCCGACGCGCTGGAGACGATGGCCACCGAGTTCGCCTGCCAGGGCCTGGAGTTGGACGCCGCCGGGCTGTGCTGGGGCGGCGACCTCATCCGCCTGGGTGCCAGGTGGCAGGTGCGCGACTTCCGCGGCACCGGCTGGCAGGTGGCGCGCGACGAGGAGCGCCAGGCCAACCGGCTGAACACCTACCGCGTGCTGCTGACGCGTGCGCGCTACCGCACCGTGATCTGGGTGCCGCGCGGCGACGCGGCGGACCGGACGCGCAGCCCAGGGGAAATGGACGCGGTGGCCGACTTCCTGCGCGCATGCGGCGCGGCCGACATGGAACGGCCCGGCGAGGTTCCCCCCGCCGGGCCGTCGGTTCAGGCGTTGCTGGTCTGACGCGTTACTTCCACTTCGCCCAGAAGAAGCGCGGCAGCTCATCGGCATAGGCCTTGAACTCGAGCTGCTTGTTGATGCCGTACACCGTGACGTAGGTGCCGATCGGCAGCCAGTAGGCGCGGTCAGTGATCAGGTTGATCGCCTTGGCATACGACTTCTTGCGCGCCTCCGGGTCCACCACCGAGCCGCCCTGCTTCAGAGCGTCGGTCAGTTCCTGGTCGCGCGCCAGGTCGTTCACGTCCTGCCAGAAGAAGTAGGGCATGATCGCCGACACGTCGTTGATGGAGTAGCTGCCCCACGACGACATGTACATCGGCACCTCGCCCTTCTGGATGCGGGTCTGGGCCGCGACGCCCTGCATGTTCGTCACCTTGGCGCGGATGCCGACAGCGCCGAGATTGGCCTGGATGGCGCCGATCCACGAGTTCAGCAGGCCGGGATTGACCAGCTCGACCTCGAAGCCGTTCGGGAAGCCGGCCTCGGCCAGCAGCGCCTTCGCCTTGGCGGGGTTGTAGTCGTATTTCACAGCCGCGCTCTGGTCGCAGCCGAACTGCGTGAAGTAGCAGGGCGCATCCGGCACGCGCGAGCCGTAGCGGATCAGGTTCTTGGCGAAGGATTCGCGGTCGATCGCGTGGAAGATCGCCTTGCGCACCTTGATGTTGGTCAGCGGCCCGCCCGGGTTGGAGCGGCCGGCGGCATCAAGGCTGAGATGGCCGATGCGGAAGGCTTCCTGCGTCAGGGTGTAGAGCGTCGGCATCGCGCCGATCTTCTCCACGAGGTCGGCCGGATACTGCCAGATCCAGTCCACCTGGCCGCCCAGCAGCGAGTTCACCTCGAGGTTCGCATCGGTCACCTGGCGGATGATGACCTTCTTGATCGGCGCCTTGCCCTTGCCGCCGCCGTTGTAATAGCCCTCGTAGCGCTCCAGCTCGATCACGCCGCCGCTTTCCCACTTGGCGACCTTGTACGGCCCGGCGCCGATCGGCTCGCGGCGATAGGTGTCGCGGCCAACCTTCTCGCGGTAGGCCTTGGGGTAGATCGGCATCACGAACGACACATACTGCAGCGCCGCCGGGAAGGCCTGCTTCAGCTTGAGGCGCACCGTGTAGTCGTCGATCGCCTCGATGCCGGCGATCCAGGTGAAGTTGCTCGGCACCGAGATCGCCGAGGCGGGGTCGATGATGGTGCGGATGGTATAAACCACGTCGGCGGCGGAGAACTTGTCGCCGTTGTGGAAGGTGATGTCCTTGCGCAGCTTGAACTCGAGCGTGGTGTCGTCGATCCAGCTCCAGGATTCCGCCATCAGCGGCTTCATCTCGTAGCCATTGGGGTCGCGGAACACCAGGCCGTCCCACGCATGGTGCGCCACGATCAGGCCGGTGCGCTGGCTGTTGTAGTAGGGGTCGATATCGACCACCGGGTCGCGCCACATGGCGCGCAGCGTGTCGGCGGATTTCTGGGCCGCGGCCGGCTGGGCGACCATCGCCGCTGCGGCGGCGACGGCCGCGGTGAGAAGGGAGCGCAGTTTCATCGGGAGGACTCCATCGTTCTTGTTATGCCGATACGCTAGGGCGGGTATGCACGGCCGCGCAACGGGGGAGGCGGGGTCAGGTGCGGGTTTCCAGCCCCGCCGGGTCGCCGGCCACCGCACAGACGGCATCGAGCAGCATGGTGCGCCGCCGCGCGGCGTCGTAGCGCGGCCACGGCAGTTCCGCCCGCCCGGCATCCCCGGTGCGGACGAAGGCGGTCCAGGCGGCGCGGATATTGGCCGACAGCCCGTCCATTTCCGCCGCCTCGCCGCCCATCAGCATCCCGGCCTCCGGCCATTGCGCGAAATTGCCGAACACGAAGGGCAGCTCGATGCAGTGGCAGGCGCGGAACTTGTTGCCTTGCGGCGTCCAGTCGAACCGGTACGCCTGGGTGGCCACGCCGGCTTCGGCCAGCGCGTCGGCCAGGCGCATGGTCGGCCACAGGAAGGTGTGGTCGCTGACCAGGTCGGCCAGCCAGTCCATCAGGTTGCCGCCGGGGCGCCGCGCCTTGTAGCGCTCCATCCCGTCGGGGCGTTTCGCGAGGGCGGCGAAGCGCTGGGCGCTCGCGGTCCAGTCCGGGTTGGCCATCGCCGGGTTGGAGGCGAAGAAGGCGTGGATCTCGTCGTGCGTCGCGCCGATCAGCACCTGCAGCCCGCTCGCATCGCGCGCGATGGCGGCGAACAGCTCCGCCTGCGTCATCGGCGCGGCCAC
>CAMDGX010000121.1 GCA_945897825.1 Asaia bogorensis
TTGCACCTCGTCGAGCCGCTCGGCCTGTTGCACGGGCCGACGGCGCGGCAGGCGATCCAACGCCGTCTGGCCCTCCCGCTCGCGGGTGGCCCGGCGGCGTTTTCGCTGGTGCGGCTGCTGGGCGATCCCCAGGGGATCGTTCCCGCCACCGCCACGCCGGCCGCGTATGCCGAGGCTCTTGCCCGTGTCACGGCGCCACGCCCTCCCTTCGCGGGCCTGCCCGGCGACGGTCCGTGGATCATGGGCATCCTGAACGTGACCCCCGACAGCTTCAGCGACGGCGGCCGCCATCTCGCCCCCGCCGCGGCGATCGAAGCCGGCCTCGCCATGCAGGCCGAGGGGGCCGACCTCATCGACATCGGCGGTGAGAGCACCCGCCCCGGCGCCGTGCCGGTCTCGCCCGCCGAGGAGCAGCGCCGCATCCTGCCGGTGATCGCAGCGCTCGCGGCGCGCGGCGTGGCGGTCTCCGTCGATACCCGCCATGCCGGCACGATGCGCGCCGCCCTCGACGCCGGCGCCCGCATCGTCAACGACGTCACCGCCCTGGCCCACGACCCCGCGGCGGCCGGCGTGGTTGCCGCCGCCCGCGCCCCGGTGGTGCTGATGCACATGCGCGGCACACCGCAGACGATGATGGACCACGCCAGCTACGGCGACGTCGCCGCCGAAGTTGCCCGCGAACTCGCCGCGCGCATCGCCGGGGCGGAGGCGGCCGGCATCGCCCGCGCGTCGATCGCCGTCGACCCCGGCATCGGCTTCGCCAAGCACCACGCGCAGAACGTGGACCTGCTCGATCGCCTCGCGGTGCTGCACAATCTCGGCTGCCACATCCTGGCCGGCCTCTCGCGCAAGCGCTTCATCGGCGCGCTGGCCGGCGAGGCGGTGGCCGACCGGCGCGGCCCAGGCTCCCTGGCCGCTTCCCTGGCGGCGCTGGATCGCGGCGCCTCGATCCTGCGCGTGCACGACGTCGCCGCGACGGTGCAGGCGGTGCGCGTGTGGCGCGGCCTGCGCGAAGGCGTCTCGGCGTGACCGCGCACCCGATACCAATTCCCGTGGCGGTGCGGTACATCCCGGCACCGTCAAGCGCAGAGAGCGAGGTCGCATGGACATGACACGACGCCTGTTCGGCACCGACGGCATCCGCGGCACCGCCAATGCGGAACCGATGACCGCCGAGACCGTGCTGCGGCTGGGCCAGGCCGCCGGCCTGCTGTTCACCCGCGGCGCGCATCGCCACCGCGTGGTGATCGGCAAGGACACGCGCCTGTCCGGCTACATGCTGGAACCGGCCCTCGTCGCCGGGTTCATCGGGGCGGGCATGGATGTGGTGCTGGTCGGCCCCTTGCCCACGCCGGCGATCGCCATGCTGACGCGCAGCCTGCGCGCCGATCTCGGCGTGATGATCTCGGCCAGCCACAACACCTTCGAGGACAACGGCATCAAGCTGTTCGGTCCCGACGGCTACAAGCTGTCCGACGCCACCGAGGCCGAGATCGAGCGGCTGATGGCCACCGACATGGCGCCCCGCATGGCAGGCTCGCGCAAGCTCGGCCGCGCCAGCCGCATGGAGGATGCCGGGGGGCGCTACATGGAATTCGCCAAGAACACCTTCCCGCGTGGCCTGCGGCTCGACGGCCTGAAGATCGTCGTCGATTGCGCCAACGGCGCCGGCTACAAGGTTGCGCCCACCGTGCTGTGGGAACTCGGCGCCGAGGTGATCCGCGTGGGCGTCGCACCCGATGGCTTCAACATCAACCGCGACTGCGGCTCCACGGTGCCGGACTTCTTGCGCGGCGAGGTGCGCCGCCATGGCGCCGATCTGGGCCTGGCGCTCGACGGCGATGCCGACCGGGTCATCCTTTCGGATGAGCGCGGCCAGATCATCGACGGCGACCAGATCCTGGCGCTGATCGCCCGGTCCTGGAAGGCGTCCGGCCGGCTGGCCGGGGGGGGCATCGTCGCCACCGTGATGTCCAATCTCGGGCTGGAGCGATACCTGGAGAGCGAGGGGCTGGTGCTGCATCGCACCCAGGTCGGCGACCGCTACGTGATGGAGAAGATGCGCGCCGGCGGCTTCAACGTGGGTGGCGAGCAATCCGGGCACATGATCCTGGCCGACTACGCCACCACCGGCGACGGGCTGCTGGCGGCGCTGCAGGTTCTTGCCGTACTGGTCGAGCATGGGCGCCCGGCCAGCGAGGTGTGCCGCGTGTTCCAGCGCCTGCCGCAGAAGCTGCGCGGCGTCCGCTTCACCGGCGAGTCGCCGCTCGAGGCACCGGATGTGCAGAAGGCGGTCGCCGCCGCCGAGGCCAGGCTGGCGGGCAGCGGCCGGTTGCTGATCCGCAAGAGCGGCACCGAGCCGGTCATCCGCGTGATGGCCGAGGCGGAGGACGAGGCGCTGGTCGAGGCGGTGGTGGACGAGCTCTGCCGTGTCATTGGCCACGCCGTTACCCTGTCGGCGCAAGGTGTGATGTGAAGGGCCGCGTACTGATCATCGCCGGGTCCGATTCCGGCGGCGGCGCGGGCATCCAGGCCGACATCAAGGCGGTCACGGCGCTGGCCGGCTTCGCGATGACGGCGATCACCGCGCTGACGGCGCAGAACACCTTGGGCGTGCAGGGCGTGTATCCGGTGCCGCTCGATTTCCTGCGGCTGCAGATCGACAGCGTCGTGTCCGATCTCGGTGTCGATGCGGTCAAGACCGGGATGCTCGGCGATTCCGGGACGATCGACGTGGTGGCCGAGGCGCTCGACCGCATGACCGGCGTGCCGGTGGTGGTCGACCCGGTGATGGTTGCCAAGGGCGGGCACAAGCTGCTGGTCGACGAGGCGGTGGATTACCTGCGCCGCATCATGCTGCCCCGCGCGACGGTGCTGACGCCGAACGTGCCGGAGGCGGAGCTGCTGGCCGGCATGGCGATCGCCAGCGAGGACGACATGCGCGAGGCCGGCGCGCGGCTGCTGGGCTTCGGCGTGCCGGCGGTGCTGATGAAGGGCGGGCACCTCGACAGCGCCGACGTGGTCGACCTGCTGGTGACCGCCCGGGGTGTGCGGCCGTTCCGCTCGCCGCGCCTGGCGACCCGCCACACCCATGGCACCGGCTGCACCCTGGCCAGCGCGATCGCGGCCGGGCTGGCGCAGGGCATGGCGCTGGCCGACGCGGTGGACCGGGCGCGGCGGTATGTGCACCGCGCCATTGCCTCCGCGCCGGGCTATGGCGCCGGCCACGGTCCGCTCGACCATGCCCACACAGTGGACCTCGCGGCGCTGGACCGCTGAGAGCCTGTTCGGGAACTCTACTCCGGCGGTCGTCCGACGGCGATTTCCTGCGCTCCGGTGCTCACGGCCTCCGGGCCGCTCCGCTCCGGTGCTCGCAAATCACCGCCGGGCGGCAGACCTGCGGTCCGCCTCCGACTCGCCAGAGCGAGTTCCCGAACAGGCTCTGAGCTTCAGGCCGGGATGCGCAGGTCGTATTCGGCGCGCAGCCGGGTGAAGCCGTCCCAGAACGGTGCTGGCTGGACGCCTTCGAGCCGCGCCACCAGCAGGTCCAGGTGGGCGTGCCAGCCCGTGCCGACGCCGACCATCATGCTGCGGCGGGGCAGGCGGCGGTGCACGACCGTCAGCAGCACGTGCGTGCCTTGCGGCTCCAGGTCGAACGAGACGTCGCCGCTTTCGTCCCAGGTGAAGGCGAGGCGGCGGGGCGGGTCCAGCTCGGTGATGCGGCTGCGCATGGTGTGGATGCCGGTCATGCCGAGGGGGCATTCGCCGGGCGGATCGGTCAGGTCGCTGTTGCGCCAGGACAGCTCGAATTCGGCGCCCTGTTCCAGCTTCATCTCGCCGGCGGCCAGCCATTGGGCGCGCAGGCGGCTGTCGGTGAGGTAGGCCCAGCAGCGCTCGATCGGGCCGGGGAGCAGGCGGCGCATGGTGAGGGTGGCGGGTTCGCTGGGCGCGCCATAGGGGTCGGGCGCTTGGATGTCGGTCACGTTGCGTCTCTTTCGGGGGGTGGGGGATCGCTGCGGAGCAGGCGCTCCAGGGCGTCGAGGCGGTCGGTCCAGAAGCGCTCGTAGAAGGCCAGCCATTGCTGGGCGGAGGCGAGCGGTCCGGGGTCGAGGCGGCAGAGATGGGTGCGGCCGCGCACCTCGCGGCGGATCAGCCCGGCATGCTCCAGCGCGCGGACATGCTTGGAGGCGGCGGCGAGGGACATGGCGAAGGGCTCGGCGAGCTGGCCGACCGTGCGCTCGCCTTCGGCCAATTCGCGCAGCATCCGCCGGCGGGTGGCGTCGCCGAGGGCGTGGAAGATGGTGTCGAGCTGTGCGGATTCTAATTCAACCATATGGTTGAATATAGCGAGTGGGGAGAAAGAGTCAACCAATTGGTTGAGGGTTCTGCCGGAGCAGGCGACTATGAGGGGATAGGCTCGCCCGTGTCCGCGGACGCCTCGTTAATGTTCCGATCTCAGAATATTTAGGGCATGCTTGGGCCTTTCGGTGGGAACGGCGATTTTTGGAAAATCGCACCGCGGGGCGATCGGGGGATGGGCGATACCGAGAAGGTGGCCCGCGGCGGGGGTGATGGCGGCCCGCCGGGGGAGGGACGGAAAGAAAGGAAATCCACAAAGAGGCAGAGAGACAGAGAGAAGCATCAGGGGAGAAACCTTGCTGTCATCTCTCTGTCTCTCTGCCTCTTTGTGATTCCTTGCCTGCATTGCCGGGCGCGGGTGGGGGACGGAGTCCGGGTTCGGGCGCGCTGCGCGCGGGCGTGACGTGGCCGGGGCGGTTCTCGGGCGCGGGACAGGCGGGGGGAGGAGGCCGGCCTGCCACAGGCGGATCATCTCCTCCAGGCGGCCGAGGATGCGGGCGAGGCATGCCAGGATCAGGGCATGGATCGCCGCGGGCAGCCAGGCATGCGCGGGCGTCGCCAAGGTGGCGGCGCGCAGGCTGGCGACCGAATCGGCCAGGGGGGAGGGGTGCGGGGGCATGGGAGCCTTTGCTGGTTCGTGGGATCCTTGAAGGTGAATATATATAACGTCTGTTAGCGTTGCAAGCGGCTTTAGAGAATTTTTTCCGCAAAATCGCTCTATCCGTTCAGGAAGATCAGGCTCGGCCCGACACGCGAAGGCGCACCGGACCAGGCGGGTGCAGCGCGGAGCCCCGACCTTCCTTGTGAATCAGTCGACGGCGATCCGGTGCACGGCACTGCGGCGTTCCCCGGGCGGGATGAGCATGAGCCCGGGCTTGTCGCGGAACTCGCCGTCGAAGCCTTCGGGGCTGGCCATGCCGTGCCAGGGTTCGATGCAGAGCAGCGCGGCGTCGGGCCGGGCCCAGATGCCGAGGTTGGGGAAGCCGGAATCCCACGACACCGTCACGCCCGGGGCGCCGGGCGCGGTGTAGCGCACCCAGCGGCTGGCCGGGGCGTCCATCACCACGGCGCCTTGGGCGAACAGGGCGTCGGACAGCGTCAGAACGCGGCCCTGCACGGGGGTGGGATGGCGTTCCGCGGCCAGCAGACCGCCGCTGGGGCGGCGGATGGGGGCGGCTTCCTCGGTGGCGAAGGTGAGGGAGTGGGCATCCTTGGCGATGCCGGGCAGGAGCGGCCAGCGGAAAGCGGGGTGGGCGCCGAAGCTGGCCGGCAGGGTGTCCGCGCCGGGATTGTCGAGGGTGAAGGTGATGTCCAGCGCGTTGCCGGCGATGGCGTAGGCGATCTCGAGGCGGAAGGCGAAAGGGTAGATCGCCCGGCTGGTGGCGTCGTCGCGCAGTTCGAGGCGGGCGGTGGTGGCGGTGCGCTCCAGCCAGGTGAAGTCGCGGTCGCGGGCGAAGCCGTGCTGGGTCATGCGGTAGTCGGCGCCGTGGTGGCGCAGCGTGTCGCCGGCCAGCATGCCGACGATGGGGAACAGGTTCGGGGCGTGGCGCGGCCAGGGTTCGGTGCCCTGCCACAGCACCTCGACGCCGGCGGCGGTGCCGAGCTGGGTGAGTTCGGCGCCCTTGCGCGCGATGGTGGCGCGCAGGGTGTCGCTGGCGATGGAGTGGGTGGGCATGGTTGTCTCCGCGCTTGTTCGCCGCGCCGGTTGCGGCGCACAGGCAGGAAGCATGTTCTTTTTTGAACAAAAGAACCAAAAAACTTTCATCCATTGGGCCGAGGCTGGTCGGTCAGCCCGGGTGCAAATGAATGAAGTCTTTTTGCTTCTTTTTCTTCAGAAAAAGAAGAATCCTTCCTCCTACCCTGCGACGATTCGGGCCAGTTGCGCGAATCCCTCCTCGGGGTCTGCGGGCGTGCGCGTATCCTGGCGGAGGAACTCGGTCACCAGCCGGTTCAGGGTCAGCATCCGGTCGGAATGGGCGTCGGCGCCGGAGCGGTAGAGCCCCATGCGGGAGAGTTGCTCCAGCTCCTCGGCCTCGGCCATGGCCTGGCGGGCCAGGCGCAGCGTTTCGTTGCGTTCCGGCGCGTGCCAGGCGGTGGCGACGCGGGAGAGCGAGCGGGGGACGTCGATGGCCGGGTAGCGGCCGCGCTCGGCGATCTGGCGCGAGAGGATGACGTGGCCGTCGACGATGCCGCGCACCGCGTCGGCGACCGGCTCGGTGAGGTCGTCGCCATCGACCAGCACGGTGAAGAAGGCGGTGATGCTGCCGGTGGGGGCGCCCTCGCGTTCCTCGCCGGGGCCGGCGCGCTCCAGCAGGCTGGCGAGGTCGGCGAAGACGCTGGGGGGGTAGCCGCGGGCGACGGGCAGTTCGCCGGCGGAGAGCGCCACCTCGCGCACGGCGTGGCAGAAGCGGGTCAGGCTGTCGACGAGGAGCAGGACGCGCTGGCCGCGGTCGCGGAAATGCTCGGCGGCGGCCATGGCGGCGTGGACGGCCTCCGCGCGCATCAGGGCGGTGGCGTCGGCGGTGGCGACGAACAGGAGGGCGCGCTGGCGGCCTTGCGGGCCGAGGTCGTCTTCCAGGAACTCGCGCACCTCGCGGCCGCGCTCGCCGACCAGGGCGACGACGATCGCGTCGAAATCCGACCAGCGGGCGAGCATGCCCAGCAGCGTGGACTTGCCGACGCCGGGGCCGGCGAACAGGCCCATGCGCTGGCCGTCGCGGCAGGTGGTGAAGAGGTCCATGGCGCGCACGCCGAGCGTGACCGCCGGGCCGATGCGGGCACGGGTGGCGGCCGGGGGCGGGGCGCGGCGGACGGGCTGGGGTTGGCCGAGCGGGAGGGCGCCGCGGCCGTCGAGCGGTTGGCCGAGCGGGTCGACGACGCGGCCGATCCAGCCTGGCCCGATCGGCAGCGTGGCGGCGGCGGGGCGGATCGGCATGCGCACGGGGGCGCCGGCGCCGAGCCCGGTGGCGTCGCGGAACAGCGTTACCGTGGTGTCTTGCGCGGTGCTGCCGGTGACCTGGGCGGGGACCGCGGAGCCGTCGCGGCCGATCACCTGCAGACGGTCACCGACGGAGAGAAGGCCGGGCAGCGGGGGCAGGGTGGCGCGCGTGGCGGTCGCGGCGGTCGCGCGGGTTTCGATGTGTTCGGCCGAGAGGCGCCCGATGGCGTGGGTCGCCCGGGCCAGCCGCTCGGCCAGCGGGGTGCGGGTGGGGCGGGGGGCGCCGCTGGGGGCTTCGCCGTTGGGGGCTTCGCCGGAGGGGGCGGGGGAGGAGGCGGGTTCTGGCATGTCGGGCGCACTCTGGCCGCGATTGGTTACCCGCGGATGATCGCCGCATGACGCGGGATCGGGAGGGTGACGAATGATGTTGCGCTGCAGCACCCGATCGGCTAGCAGGGCGGCGGGCCACGCCCCCCCACCGGGGCGCTTCTGTTCTGAAAGGGACAGCATGATGAATGCATCCGCTTCCGCGGCCTCGCCGCGCGCGCCGGCGATCCGGCCGGCAAATCCCAATTTTTCCTCCGGGCCCTGCGCCAAGCGACCGGGGTTTTCCCTGGCCGCGCTTGAAGGCGCGGCGCTGGGGCGCAGCCATCGAGCCAAGGGCCCCAAGGCGCGGCTGGCCGAGGTGATTGAGCGGTCGCGCGCCATCCTGGGCATGCCGGACGACTGGCGGCTGGGCATCGTGCCGGCCAGCGACACCGGGGCGGTCGAGATGGCGCTGTGGTCGCTGCTGGGGCCGCGACCGGTCGATATTCTCGCCTTCGAGAGTTTTTCCCAGACCTGGGCGGACGACATCGTCAAGCAGCTGCGCCTGTCCGATGCGCGGGTGCTGAAGGCCGGGTATGGGGCGCTGCCGGACCTGGGGCAGGTGAACCCGGCGCATGACCTGGTGTTTGCCTGGAATGGCACGACCTCGGGCGTGCGGGTGCCGAATGCGGATTTCATTGCGGCGGACCGGGAGGGGTTGGCGATCTGCGATGCCACGTCCGCCGCCTTCGCCATGCCGTTGGAATGGCGGAAACTCGATGTCGTCACCTGGTCGTGGCAGAAGGTGCTGGGCGGGGAGGGGGCGCATGGGATGCTCGCGCTGTCGCCGCGCGCCGTGGCGCGGCTGGAGAGCCACACGCCGGCCTGGCCGATGCCCAAGCTGTTCCGGCTGACCTCCAAGGGCAAGGTTTCCGAGGGGATCTTCAAGGGCGAGACGATCAACACGCCCTCGATGCTGTGCGTGGAGGATGCGCTCGACGGGTTGCGCTGGGCCGAGTCGGTGGGCGGGCTGGATGCGCTGGTGGCGCGCAGCGAGGCGAGCCTGGCGGCGGTGCGCGATTGGGTGGCCGGGAGCGAGTGGGCGGGATTCCTCGCCGAGGATCCTGCCACGGTGTCCTGCACCTCGATCTGCCTCAAGATTGTCTCGCCGTGGTTCCTGGGGCTCGCGCCCGAGGCCCAGGCCGATGCGGCGAAGCGGATTGCTGCCGTGCTGGAGCGCGAGGGCGTGGCCTACGACATCGCCGCCTACCGCGATGCGCCGCCGGGGCTGCGGCTTTGGGCGGGTGCGACGGTGGAGCCCAGCGATATCAAGGCCCTGCTGCCATGGCTTGACTGGGCGTATGCGACCGTGAAGGGGGCTTGAGGGCGATGGCGAAGGTTCTGATTTCCGACAAGCTGTCGCCGGCGGCGGTGGCGATCTTCCGCAGCCGCGGGATCGAGGCCGATGTGAAGACCGGGCTGGCGCCGGCCGAATTGCGGGCGATCATCGGCGAGTATGACGGGCTGGCGATCCGCTCGGCCACCAAGGTCACGCGCGAACTGCTTGATGCGGCACCCAATCTCAAGGTGGTTGGCCGCGCCGGGATCGGCGTCGACAATGTCGACGTGAAGTCCGCCACGGCGGCCGGGGTGGTGGTGATGAACACGCCCTATGGCAATGCCATCACGACCGCCGAGCATGCGATTGCGATGATGTTCGCCCTCGCGCGCCAGATCCCGGAGGCCAGCGCGTCGACCAAGGCCGGCAAGTGGGAGAAGAACCGCTTCATGGGTGTGGAGCTGACCGGCAAGACGTTGGGGCTGATCGGCTGCGGCAATATCGGCTCCATCGTCGCCGACCGCGCCATCGGGCTGAAGATGCGGGTGATCGCCTATGATCCTTACCTGACGGAGAAGCGGGCGCTCGACCTCGGCGTGGAGAAGGTCGAGCTCGATGACCTGCTGGCGCGGGCCGAGATCATCACGCTACACACGCCGCTGACCGAGTCGACGCGCAACATCCTCTCGCGCGAGGCTTTGGCGCGCACGAAGAAGGGCATCCGCATCGTCAATTGCGCCCGGGGCGGGCTGGTCGACGAGGCGGCGCTGGCCGAGGCGCTCAAGTCCGGCCATGTCGCGGGTGCGGCGCTCGATGTGTTCGAGACCGAGCCGGCCACCGACAGCCCGCTGTTCGGGCTGGAGAACGTGGTTTGCACGCCGCATTTGGGGGCGGCGACCGCCGAGGCGCAGGAGAACGTGGCGCTGCAGGTGGCCGAGCAGATGAGCGACTTCCTCACCAGCGGGGCGGTGGCGAATGCCATCAACATGCCCTCGGTGTCCGCCGAGGATGCGCCGCGGCTGAAGCCCTACATGGAGCTGTGCCGCCAGCTTGGCGCGTTTGCCGGGCAGATGACGCAATCGCGCGAGGGCGTGCTGCGCCGGGTGACGATCGAATACGAGGGGCTTGCCGCCCAGCTCAACCAGCGCCCGCTGTCCGCCGCCGTGCTGGCCGGGCTGCTTGGGCCGATGATGGCGGGGGCCAACATGGTCAACGCGCCGTTGCTGGCACGCGAGCGGGGCATCGACGTGGCCGAGACCGTGCATGACCGGCCGAGCGAGTACCAGACGCTGGTGCGCGTGACGGTGACGACCGACGACAATTCGCGCACCGTGGCCGGCACGCTGTTCGCCGGCTCGCGCCCGCGCATCGTGGAGATCAAGGGCATAAGGGTGGAGGCGGATTTCGGGCGGCACATGCTGTATGTGACCAACCACGACAAGCCGGGCTTCATCGGCCGGTTCGGGGCGACGCTGGCCGGGGCGGGGATCAACATCGCCACCTTCCACCTGGGCCGCGCCGAGGCCGGGGGCGATGCGATCTGCCTGGTCTCGGTGGACGAGCCGGTGCCGGAGGATGTGCTGGCGATGGTGCGCACGCTGCCGCTGGTGGTGCAGGCGACGTCGCTGGAGTTCTGAGCCATGCGCCTTGCCGCGCCGGGGCCGCCGCCCTCGCCTTCGGCCGGCAAAGCTGGTTTATTGGCAGCATGACCGATTCTGTGCGGGTGACCGTCGCGATATCCCCCGGCGAGGCGCTGGACAAGCTGGCGATCCTGGCGATCAAGGCCGAGCGGCTGGCCGATGCGCAGAAGCTGGCCCATGTGCAGCGCGAGGCCGCGGTGCTGCAGGAGGCGGTGGCGCCGCTGGTGGCGGCGCACGCGGCCGCGCTGGCGCCGCTGCTCGCCGAGCTGGGTGAGGTCAACCTGCAGTTGTGGGAGGTGGAGGACGCGCTGCGCCTGCATGAGCGGCGCGGCGATTTCGGCGCCGAGTTCGTGCGGCTGGCCCGCGCCGTCTATCACACCAACGACCGGCGTGCCGCGCTGAAGCTGGCGATCAACACCCTGCTCGGCAGCGACATCGCCGAGCAGAAATCCTACGCGGCCTGAGGCGCCGGCCATGGCGCAGCTGTTCATCGGCCCGAGCTGCCTCGGCGACGCGGTCATCACGACCGGGCTCCTCGAGCGGATGCTGGCCGATTTCCCTGATTCGCCGATCACCATCGCCTGCGGCCCGGTGGGCGCCCTGGTGCTGGGCATGACGCCGCGGCTGGAGCGGCTGCATGTGATGCGCAAGCGCGGCGTTGCGGGCCACTGGATGGAGCTGTGGCGCGCCGTCGCGGGGCGCCGCTGGCAGCGCGTGGTGGACATGCGGCGCTCGGCGATGCCCTGGATGCTGCGCGCGGATGCCCGCCACGTTGCCCCGCGCGCCCGGCCGGGCGAGCATCGCGTGGTGCTGGCCGCGCGCACGCTCGGCCTGCCGCCGCTCGCGCCGCGCGTGTGGCTCGACGATGCCCTGCGCGCCGAGGCCGCCCGGCTGCTGCCGGCCGGACGCCAGGTGCTGACGCTGGGCACCGGGGCCAACTGGATCCCCAAGACCTGGCCGGCCGAGCGCTTCGCGGAGCTGGTGCGCCGCCTGGTGGGCCGCGGCGGCATGCTGGAGGGCGCGCTGGTCGCGCCGGTCGGCAGCGACGACGAACGCGAAGCTGCCCGCAGGGTGACGGCCGAGTTGCCCGCCTCGCAGGTGGTCGACGGCTTCGGCCTCGGCGTTCCCACCGTCGCCGCGATGCTGGAACGCAGCACGCTGTTCGTCGGCAACGATTCGGGGATGATGCACCTCGCCGCCGCCAGCGGCGCGCGCACGGTCGGCCTGTTCGGGCCGACCGACGACACGCTGTATGGCCCTTGGGGTGCGAACGGCCTCGCGGTCCGCACGCCGGAGGCGCTGCCGGAGCTGCTCGGCCGCATCCGCGCGCAGGGCGAGCAGTGCACCCAGATGGCGTCACTGGAAGTGGACGACGTTCTCGCGGCGATCGCGCGGCGCTGGCCCGCGCTCGACCCCGCGCCGCAGTTTCCGGTGGCCGCGCGCGCCTCATGATCGGAGGGAGATGACGTGACCGCAGACTCCATGGCGAAGAACGGCTTCGGCCAGCCGGTGCGGCGCAAGGAGGATGCGCGCCTGCTGCTCGGCCAGGGCCGCTTCACCGCCGATCTCGTGGCGCCAGGCACCGCGCGCGCGGTGATGATCCGCAGCCCGCATGCGCATGCCGCCCTGGGCGCCATCGACATCAGCGCGGCGGCCGCCATGCCGGGCGTGCTCGCCATCCTGACCGGTGCCGACTACCAGGCCGACGGGCTGGGCGGCATCACGCCGGGCGGTCCGCTGATCCGCCTGCCGGGGACGCCGCCCGACCAGGGCTTCCTGCACCGGCCCGAGCACCCCGCCCTGGCGCGCGGCCGGGTCCGCCATGTGGGCGAGACGGTCGCCATGGTCATCGCCGAGACCGAAGCCCAGGCGCGCGACGCCGCCGAGGCGGTGGTGGTCGACTACGAGGTGCTGCCCAGCGTCACGGGGACGGCCGAGGCGACGCGACCCGGTGCGCCGCTGGTGTGGGAGGAGGCGCCCGGGAATGCCTGTTTCCGCTGGCAGGCCGGCGATGCGGCCGCTGTCGATGCCGCCTTCGCCGCTGCCGCGCATACCGTTTCGCTCGACACGCTGAACAACCGCATCCATGTCGGCTCGATGGAGACGCGCGGCGCGATCGGGGAGTTCGC